>NZ_JBFRVD010000022.1:0-257813 GCF_041474985.1 Vibrio sp. 10N.222.49.C9
AAAGTATGCTCCCGCCCTGGGGGTTACCTGTCTTTGCAGAGTCTAACTCTACGATGACAGAATCATACTTGATGATTGATCCTCAGGGGCGCTTTTACCAGAATTCCGCCAATAAATCCGGATATAAGTACAGTGAGAATATTAATCTATGTGGTGTAGAGAGTGCCCTTGCTCAAATTCAGTTTAATCCAAGAACCTTTGCTTCAAGATATCGCAAAGCCGATATTAACGTTGTAGAGCTTTAAGGATACCGGTATGAAAAGCGAAACATGTTTGGGAAAAATGTCCGGCCAACCCTTAACTGAATATTACACCGAAGATGATGCTCAAAATGCAGCAGAGTATTCTAAAGAGCATTATGGCAATGATTTAACTCCTTACAATTGCACTAAGTGTGGACTTTGGCATCTATCACCACGGAGTAGGCAAACCTCAAGTAAAAAATGTAGCCGTTGTACTGGTCGAGACGGCGTTTACAAGGACTCTTATCACTCCAAACGGGAAGCTCGGCTTAGAGCAGATATCATCTACGAAGAACACGGCATTAGCTTACGGACCTATAAATGCAAATATAGCTCAGGATGGCATCTAACAAAGGATGAAAAATAGATATTGTAGTTGCTAACATTGCAATTTATGCAGTGTTAGCACCATATCCGCCCCAAAAATACCTGAGGACTGGATAAGCATATATGAAGATAAGTATGTAAAATGTTCACATGCCAAAGTCAGATTCTGTTGGTTGATAACACATAATGAGATAAAGGCGTGTTACGATCTCAATCTGAGAGGCCTTTAGGTAAAAATGCATGGGTAAATGATTGATTACTGATGATGAGCTTACAGAAAGTGTAAAGAATGAGCTCAAAAATCAAAATATATTACATAAAGCAGTAATTATGTAAAGAATGTGGCAAGAAAAAAAACACACGCACCATACAGCGCGGTACGTAGAGAGCTTTACCAAATATCAAGCAAGTCTAGTTACTCTGTATAATGCAAATACGGTGAAGATTTGTCTTCTCGCACCGCTCATAAACGTTAGCGCGTAGCAGAGCCAGTAACGCTTTCGCAGCACCAACTTCTTATTCTGTGGCGTCTTGGTTTGAAATTCAGGGAAACCAAAGGTCATCACCAAAACCAGAATAAAACCAATACCGCCAGTAATACCGTACACCCAAGCAAAGTCGAGCTTCAGCTGTTCTAGCATCACCCAGATAGATCCGTAAGTGATTAAGGATGCCAGTGCGCCGACTGAGATCATCTTACCTAGCATCTCTGGCGCTTCTTCTTTACTCAACCATTGCAGTGACAAAGACTGCTTCAGCGTTTCAAAATAGTGAAAGCCCGTCGACATTAAAATGGTAGTCAGCAACAATCCAGTGAGTGAGGGGAACAGACCCGTAATCGCGGTGCCTACAGTGAGCATCGCCAGCGATATCAACATGAAGCGTTGCTCACGAATGAATGCCAACACAAACACTACGGTAAACGCTAAGAAACCCGGGATCTCACGCACACTTTGCAGCAAGCCAATATCCGCACCATCAAAGTTCGCCTTCTCAATCACGAAGTTATTAAGTAAAGCCATCCAGCTCGAAAACGCGATCGGTACAACAATCGAAATCAGTAATAAAAAGTTTTGCGGCGTTTTCCAGCTCGCGGTTCTATCGAACATTGACGGACTCCTGTTCGTCTAATTGAGTGAGCACTCGTAAGGTCAACTGCTCAGTATAAGGGTTAATCTTCCAATGCTCTGGGCTCCAGCCTTTTACGAAACGTTGGAAATCGGCCCACGCCACGTAAAACATTGGTCGCCATGCTGCTTCTACCTCATCAAATGAAAGGTGTGGCTGATAGTACGCCAATGCCTCTTTCAAGTAGTGGAAGTAAGCATCTAGTACTTCTGATTCAAGCTCTGCGCAATCTTGTGGCCTAATCGCGCTGCTCATGAACAAGGCGACGTCTTTCATCGCACAGCCGTAACCCACATATTGGAAATCGACCGCAGCTGCTCGCTCGCTTTCAGAATCAAAACAAAAATTGGCGAGCTTGGCATCGCCATGGACTAAGGTTTGATATGGACACTCTTTGAGTAAACGGTCGATGTGCTTGGCTTGATTCTTCAATGGTAAATCAGCCAAGGCATTGAGCTCATCAGGACGTGTATCTAGATGCCAATAAGTACCGACTTGCCACAATGATGACAACTGCTCTTGATTGATATTGATATGCTTTGCGTGAAAGTTAGCGAGCCATTTAAGGCAAGCATCGCGTTGTTTTTGCTCTTCTCGTGTGTAACTAGGTGCCTGATAGTCAGAAGCAGCAAGCACATCAAACTGAGAGATCAACGGGAAGCCAATATCCGCTAAGTCTTGCATCACTATCAGCCACTCATTCTCTTCTAGTTCACATTGCAGCCCAACAGGTACAGGGCAGCGCTCGTCCCATTGTTGGGTGAATGACTGATACCAAGCTGTTTCCACTTGGTAAGAGTGTACCTTTCGTTGGTGAGAGAGTTTGGTATTCCAACCCTTTGGGTGTTCAGCTTTATCTGGCAACGCGACATGTTTAACAATCACACTCTTGAGTTCCGCACTGCTTTCTTGAGAAAAGACTAAGCGAACTAACTCGCCATATCCACCCCATAGGCGTTGAATCACTTGGACATCAAACCCTTCATGACAACCCAGCGAGGTCGCTATTTTTTGATAAAGCTCATTTTGATAAAGCTCATTTTGATAAAGCTCTTGTTGATAAAGCTCTGGCTGATTTTGACTTGAACCCGCTTCAGGTTGAGCTCGATTATTCGACGATATTGATTGAGACATATTACTCGTTGTTATGCTTTATCGGATAGAAGGTGTGACCACTGTGGCTGCCTATTCATGTAGTGAACCACATAGCTACAAACCGGCACAATTTTGAAGCCCGCTTGTTCAATTTCAGGCAATACCGACTCCATCATCACCTTCCCAAAGCCCTTGCCTTGCAGTTCATCAGGAATGCGTGTCGACGTGATATGTAGTACATCTCCGTCCTTTTGATACTTAACGACCGCGAACTGGTTGGGTTCTAACTCTACCGTGATCTGGTTCACTTCTTGATCCCATTTTACTGCCTGCATTCTCAACTCCTGCAAATAATTGATACGACAAACAATAAAAGTTTGAAGTATGAGTTCCTTGTAATAGACTAGCGCAAGTGCATATAAATAAAACTAAGTACTTACAATCAAAGAAAATATTATTATAGCGTGTGGTTATAAATAAAATTCAAACCAATTAAAAGCACTCTATAAATTGCGTTAGTACACCTACTAAATCTAGCACGTAATAACCCCTTGTTAGCAAGTTACCAGTATAACTAACAGACGCATGTTGGCGCATGGAGAACATATAATGAACGCACCCCTGAAGAAGCCTTTGGAGCATAATCAGGCACTTCAAGACCCTCGTAATCGCACCGTTTCCACCATCAATAGCACTGATGCACTGGCCATGATTGAGCACGGCAGTGAGCTGACATTAAATGTCTCGACTCCCGTTGGCACGAAGTTTCTCGCCACCACCAAGTTTATCGGAACGCACAGTGATAACTGTATTGTGGTTGAGGTTCCCGAGGTATCCAATGAAGATCTGAACTTTTTCTTTCAAGAAGGTTTTTGGATGACCGCTCGTGCGTATTCTCTACGAGGTGAAGGCGCGCTTATCCACTTTAGAAGCCAAATTCACCATAAGATTGGTGAACCCTTCCCTATTCTAGTGCTGTCTACACCAAGCACGATGCAAGTGACTCAGCTACGTAAAGAAACACGCTATGAAGTGAATCTGGCTTCAAGAATCATCTTCAACGACCAGCGAGCAAACTGTGAGATACGAGATTTATCGAAAAGTGGTTGTCGTTTCGTTACCTCACCAACCTCTCGTGCGATTCAGATTGCCGATCGCGTGTCTATTGAGATAACCCCTGAGAACTACAATGGCCCACTGATTCCGCCATTGCGAGGCATCGTCTGTAATTTACAGAAATCGACGCACTACGCTCGATACGGTGTCGAATTTGATGATATTGGCAGAGCTAACGCCAAACACTTATTGGCAAAACTGAAGTTCGATGGCACCAAGCTCTGCTTGCGAAACGGTTAACACCATTTAACACGCAACTTTTACCGAATACCGTAAGCTGACCAAATACAAATAGCTCACTGGCAAACTAAACCTCAACCAACAAAAAAGCCATCGATTCTAGAATCGATGGCTTTTGCGTTTTGGCTGTTTGTTTGTTTATTTGTTTAGCTATCTAGATATTCAAACTATTTGCGCAGTGCGTTCAGTTTAGCTTGGGCGATACCAAAGATAGTATCAATTGGATAGCTACCCTCATCACTCGCCTCACCAGCGGCTTTGCCTGTGAACAGTTCAATCGCCTCTGTTACATGGTCAATCGCCCAGATATTAAACTCGCCCTTTTCAACCGCTTTCACAATATCGCTACGCAGCATCAGGTTGTGAACATTTGAACGTGGGATGATCACCCCTTGTTCGTTTGAACGCCCTTTGATTTCACACACATCAAAGAAACCTTCAATTTTCTCGTTCACACCACCAATTGGCTGAGACTCACCAAACTGGTTCATCGAGCCTGTAATCGCGATGTCTTGACGGTTTGGCTGCTTAGAAAACGCTGACACCACCGCACAGAACTCAGCCATACTCGCACTGTCACCATCGACGCCACCATACGATTGTTCGAAGGTGATGTTAGTGGTGAGCGGGACTTTGGCTGTCTTGCCAAATACGGAAGAAAGGTAAGCCGACAAGATCATCACGCCTTTTGAGTGAATGCTGCCACCTAAGTCTACGTTTCTTTCGATATCAATCACTTCACCATCGCCGTAAGCCGTGGTGGCAGTAATTCGGTTTGGCGCACCGAACATGTGATCGGTGGTGCTTAATACAGACAGAGCATTCACTTGCCCAACCGCCTGACCATCAACATGGATCAGTGTTGTGCCGTTGGTAAACGTCTCCATCACACTGTCTTGCAGTCGTCCGACACGCATCTGTTGGTTAGATAACGCTTGGTCGACGTGTGTTGCTCGAATCAGGTTCGACTTTGAACCTCTCGCCACGTAGTTTGACTCACGAAGCAGATTAGCAATGTGTGCCGAGTGCAGAGACAATTTACCTTGGTCACCCGCCTGACGAGAGCTGTGCTCAATGATGCGAGCGATCGCTTTACGGTCACAATGCAGCATGTTGTTGTCGTGCACGATACTCGAAATAAAGCGCGCGTAGTGCATTTCAGAATCGGGAGTACGCTTCATCTCATCTTCAAAATCGGCCGTCACACGGAACAATTCACCAAACTCTGCATCGTAGTGTTGCAGCAGTTGGTAAGTTCGGTAGTCGCCAAACAGGATGATCTTGACGTCCAATGGAATCGGCTCTGGATCAAGCGATACCGCGCCCGTTAAGGTCACCTCTTTCTCTAATGAAGTGAAGCTCAATTGACGTGAACGCAGCGCTCGTTTCAAGCCTTCCCAAACGTACGGCTGCTCAAGTACCTTCACCGCATCCATCAGCAATACGCCACCGTTAGCTCTGTGTAAGCTACCTGCGCGAATCAATGAGAAGTCAGTAAAGACAGTACCCTTGAACGTCGCCGTTTCTACATAGCCAAACAGAGAGTGATAATTTGGATTCTCTTCCACCACGATCGGCAGAGTCTCCTCCTTTTGGCTCACAATCACGTTAACCTTGTAGCGACGCGGCATTTTCTTATCCAAAGAGGCCGTTGCAACTTCTGCTTGCTCCGTGCTCTCTTCTAAGAAGATGTCAGCGTTGTCGACAATGTCTTTACGCAGTGCCGTTAGGTACTTTTTGATGTCTGGATATTGGCTGTAATCCTTCTTCAATTGCTTGATGAAGTGAGTGATCACGTCTCGCGCCGTATCATCATTCAGCTTTTGAATTTTCTCAGTGTACGTCTCTTCAAGTTCCGTCAGTTCGCGAGAAATGGTTCGTAGGCCGACTTCCAATCCATCAATGGTTTTATCAAATTGATCTTGTTCTTCCGGCGAAAGCAGATCGAAGCTCTCTTCGGTATGAAGATCATCACCATTCATTGCCACAAATTGGTAATCACCCTGAGTGGTAATCGTCAGGTTAATGCCTTTGTCTTTCGCTTCTTGACTAATGCTTTCTAACGCGGCTTGTTGCTTAGCTGCCAGTTGATTTTTAAGCCTGTCAGCACGGCTAAAGTACATCTCGTTATCAAACGCTAGAGGCATACCTTTCAGCAGTTTACGCATCAATTTTTCAATATCTTGCTTTAAACTGCTGCCAACGCCACGCGGCAATTTCAGTACCTTAGGTGTACGAATATCTTCAAAGTTCGCGATATAACACCAATCAAAAAGCTCCTGCACTTCTTGAGGGTGACGGTTCAGATAGCGCAAGATCATGGTGCGTTTACCCAGACCATTTCGCCCTATCGCATAAATGTTGTAACCCTTTTCCTTGATTGACATCGCGAACTCAACGGCTTTTTGTGCCCGTTCCTGCCCGACGATTTCGTCAATTGGAGCCAGTTCTTTGGTCGACTTACATGGTAGCTTGTCTAAATCCGCCACCTGATACAGCTGTTCTGTATTGAGTCTTTGCATCGCCATCGCCGCCTCCTTAGTCCTTCATTACTTGGGTGTAGATAAAATCAGTGTAGATGTAATTTCCTACAAATTTAGTGACTTACGCTACACAGCTGTTCAACTGAACAAATAACACACAATTTAAGCCATTTTTAGGAATAGCTCGTTATTTAATTCACCAACTTAACATGTGAATGATTTTAATTTGCAATTGATAATAAATATCATTAACATTTTCAGATATTATAAATTGAGGATGTGGATATGGAAATTGAACGATGCTGGATGCACTACCTAAAAGCTGAACAGTTAATGGAACAAGGTCACTGGCCTGAAGCACAGCGCCTGTATGGTGATGTTCTAACCTCACTTCCTCATCACATCCAAGATGCAGCATACCAAAGCGATATTAAGCCTTGCCAATTTGCCTGCCTGCTTGCCGGGTTAAGAGACGCAAGTGTCGCTCAATCAGAGATACTCAACCGATTAGGTCAGCATCAACAAGCCTTCGATACCTTGAATCAATCTTACGCTCTGATGCAATTTATCTCTCTTGAGAACACTGAGCTGATTCAACGTACCTTTGGGTTATTGGAAAAGCAGAGCGAAGATTTACTCAATCACCTGATCGCTTTTTGCAGCGCTCAGCGCAGTTCGCATTGGATGCTCGAACTAGAACAAATTCAACGTGCTCATCACCATTTTGGGCAACTTAAAACAACGTCAGAAGTTCAATCTTCACCTAATGTCTTAAATTGATAAGGATATATCATGTCGGACCGGGCCATACTTAAAGTCAATAACCTCTCCGTTAGTTTCACAACCAATGATGGAATCATTGATGCGGTCAAAAAGGTTAACTTTACCCTTAACTCAAGCGAAACCTTGGCCATTGTTGGTGAATCAGGTTCAGGGAAATCCGTCTCTTCCAACGCGCTTATGCGTTTGCTTCCTGATAACGCGATTATTGATAAACAATCAGACATCGAGTTTGAGGGACAATCGATTCTTGGGAAAACTGAGCGAGAAATGCAGTCGATTCGTGGCGATAGAATCGGCATGATCTTTCAGGAACCGATGACCTCTCTCAATCCTTACCTTCGTGTTGGCATTCAAGTGGCAGAAGCTATTATGTGTCATCGTAAAGTGTCAAAGTCTAAAGCCAAACAGCGAGTGATTGAGCTGTTTAATCTTGCGCACTTGCCAATGCCAGAAAAGTCGTACACCAAGTACCCTCACGAATTTTCGGGTGGTCAGCTGCAACGCATCATGATCGCAATGGCGCTGATTAATGAACCGGATATCCTGATTGCTGACGAGCCTACAACTGCATTAGATGTAACGGTTCAAGCTGAAGTGCTTGCTCTTATCAAAGAGATCCAAGGCAAGATGGGAATGGCAATTTTGTTCATCACCCATGACTTAGGTGTGGTGAGACACTTTGCAGACCGCGTGCTAGTGATGTGTAAAGGTGAGCTCGTAGAAGAAGGGATGACTCAATCTTTGTTCGATAGTCCTAAACATGATTACACAAGAATGCTCATTAACTCGATTCCGAAAGGCGCTAAGGTTCCTGTTGAGGCGTCAGCCCCAGAGCTATTGTCTGCTGACGACATCCGAGTTCAGTTCTTGGTTAAATCACATTTCATCAAGAGTAAAAGTCAGTACTTCGAAGCCGTAAAAGGCATTTCGTTGAATCTTAAACAAGGCGAAACGCTAGGCATTGTGGGTGAATCAGGGTCAGGTAAATCGACCCTTGGACGTGCATTAATCGGCTTGCTGCCAAGTACCGGACGTATTGTTTACAAAGGCCAAGACGTTAGCTTATTAAATGATAAAGAGCGTCACAAGCTCAAGAAAGATGTCCAAATGGTGTTCCAAGATCCTTATGGTTCTTTATCACCACGCATGACCGTTGGGGAAATCATCACCGAAGGCTTAACGGTGCATCAACCTCATCTATCCAAGCAAGAACGTTTAGAAAGAGCGCGCAAAGCATTGATTGAAGTTCGCTTAGAGCCGAATTCAATAAACCGTTATCCACATGAGTTCTCTGGCGGGCAAAGACAACGTATCGCGATTGCTCGCGCACTGATTCTAGAGCCCTCTTTCATTTTGCTGGATGAACCAACTTCAGCACTCGATCGCTCAGTACAACTGACCGTGATTGACCTGCTAAAAGACATTCAAGCCAAGCACAATATCGGCTTTCTGTTCATCAGCCACGATCTCTCGGTAGTAAAAGCACTGTCGGATCGTGTACTGGTGATGCAGAAGGGTGAAGTGATGGAAGAAGGGTCTGCCGAAGAGATTTTCAATGCGCCGAAAAACGACTACACCAAGAAACTGATCGCAGCGTCATTCGACTTAGAAAATAAATCGAAAAAAAATGCGGCGTAGAGGGAACTAATCAACATTAACAGCGTCTTATGAGTACATTCTGAATAATCTCCTAATGGATTGAAATCTAGAATGGATATAGCAAAACTGGTTTGGCCGCCAAAAGAAAAATGTCGCATGGATGCGACATTTTTCGTTTCTGAAGGGAAATAATGTGTCTTTGACTGTAACTCCCTATGATTCAATCATTTCACAACTAACGATACAGAGACTTGGTCGACTCTCTGACGATTAAATCTATCGGTGGTAGTCGTGCTTCATGCCTCTCACCTGAAAGTAAGTTCAAAATCGACTGAGCACACACCTCTCCAATCTCTTCAATTGGCTGCCTTAATGTTGTTAACGCAGGTGTGAAATACTTAGACGTTGGCAAGTCATCAAACCCAATCACTGACACATCTTCTGGCACTTTATAACCGTGGTCAGACAGCGCCTTAATCGCCCCGTAAGCCGTTTGGTCATTTGCAGCAAACAAGGCGGAGAAGTGAACCTTAGATTCAATCAACTCTACCGTTTTCTCGTAGCCAGACTCACTACTGAAATCACCCTGTTTAACGAGTTTTGGCATCACTTTTATGCCCGCCTCTTGAAGTGCTTTCTTATAGCCTTCAAAGCGATTTCCCGAATCAGGTTGACTTGAAAGTCCCTTAATATGAGCAATATTCACATGCCCTTGTTGCAGTAAATGTAAGGTTGCCATGTAGCCGCCCAACACGTTATCAATGTTGATGGAGCGGACGTTATTCTCAACAAAATCGTAGCCAACCATCACGATAGGAATGTCTTGTGCATACTTGGTAATCTCTTCTTGAGTAATGCTTCCTGTCACGATGATCATGCCATCCACGTTACTTTTTGCGAGATACTCCAACGCGTGCATTTCTAACTTTTTCTGCCAATGCCCTGTCGCGATTACTAACGAATAACCTTGAGCGATCAGTGTTTTCTCCATGTCATTGAGAATACGGCTGGTATAAGGGCTGTCAGGGTGTTGCACCAACACACCAATGGTGAGTGAACGTCGGTTGGTGTTTTCTTGCATTTGAAAATTAGGTTTGTAGCCAGTGTCTTTAATCGCTTGCTCGATGTTCTGGCTTTTATCATCCGACACATAAGTGGTTCGATTAAGAAAACGAGAAACTGTGCTGGGAGAAACACCAGCCAGTTTTGCTACATCGTATACTGTTGTTTTTTTTGTTTTAGTGCGCATCTCGAACCCCTAATCAAGTGACATTCGGGGAGCTTTAAGCTCCCCATCAGTTTCAACCTGCATACCACTGCTTTAGCTGAAAATCGTGTCATTAAGTTAATACAAGTAGGCGAAGATCATCCCCGGTCTAAAGTAACGACCAGCCGTATATTTCAAGCCAGTACTCAGTAACCATTTGTGTAAGCCTGCCAGCTTTTCTAACGGAATTTCACCGCTCACCATTTTAACAAAATTATCAGTATCTTTCGTCAATGTTGGATTGATCCGACCGTCAGACAGCACACAGTTTTGATATTTAAGTACACTTAGCCAGTTTTTCGCATCATTTTGCGTCAATTTAAAGGCTTCTATAAGATATTTCTCATTGACAGACACAGAGCAATTGAACCCTTCTGGCGCTGCAAATGGAATTTTTGAATAGTCATAGAGTGCGGTATACACGGTATCCATCAATGTTTCTGCTTGCTGGTTTTTACCTGCCAGACTCAACGCCGTTGCGACACTAAACTGCACACCAATCCACACATCTTGAGCCTGAAATGCCTCATGCGGCGAACCATCGGCCAACGTCATATTCGCAACCCCAAGCTTAGGGCTGTTAATTTCGAAGTTATGCTTATAAACATAGTCTAGTGCGCGTTGGATGTTCTCTTGCGGGAAAATACCTTCTAAACCGATGAGCTTTAGGTAGCTGTCAGCCAATAAAGCATCGCCAAAGCTGTTGTCTGAATCAGGTACTAAATCTAAGTAGTCTTGTGTAAAGGCTTGAGGCGCGGTCTCGCTCAATAAGCGCTTCTTAGATACTCTTTGAGACACCTTGCTGATGCTGATTGAAGTATCTGTTTCATTGAGATAGGTATTAAGCGTGTTCTTATCGGCAATCGCATCGCCCGTCAAAGTTAGGCCTAAGGTTTCCAGAGCTTGGTAGCCTTCACCCGTTAGATGCTTGGCTTGAACTGGCGTCACGAAGAAGTGGTAGTAACCCTCTTTGTCATCCCACAAGCTTTGCTCAACCGTGGCTAACGCCTTTTTAGAACGCGTTAAGTAACCGCTAGCTCGCTCGCTTTCACCCATCAATTGTGCAAGTTCGCTCGCGGCTTGCAGGCCAGCAACCCACAGGCTCGCACAATAAATAGAGATGCCGTGAGAAGCTAGGTTATCAAAGGTATCGTCTGTGCCTCGGGTTAGTGGTAAATCGTCACCCTCAGCGATCAAATTCGATAAGAAATCGATGCTTTCAGTTACCGCTTGCCAGCACTCATTAACCACAGAGAGATCTTGGGTGTTTTGATAATGGCGGTACACCATCAGAATGTATTTCGGCGCTAAGTCCTTCCATTCCTTAACATTATGCCAGCTATACGCGTCAGGCTGAATGTCGAACGGGCTACCCAAATCGTGGATTACTGCACCTCGAATCGCACGCACACCTTGGTACTTTTCATCAATCAATTCAGCATTCGGGGTCGCTTCATATTCCCAGTAACGGCGCTGAGTGAAGTCTTCAGCCAAAATCGCTTTTGAGAACTCTTTCATTACGCAGCCATCAAGCTCCGGCAGCAAGTAAAGCAGTGAAAATGAGCCGTAAAAATACACATCCAGAGAGTTAAAGAATGGGTAATCAACACACTCTTTCACTAGGAACTTATCTTCTTTATCCCATACCGTAGATTCGGCTAAAAACGATAGTGAGTTCATCGCCATCGTCGCATAGCGCAGCGCTGATTCAGGCTGTGATATTTTGCTTTGAGCTTGCTCTAGGAAAGCGATCTGTTGCTCAATAATCTTCTGCTCAATCACCTCAAGCTTTGGCAAAACATCTTGTAACATCGGTAAGGCAGGCTTTGCTTGTGGGTAGAATTGCGTGTAAGCCTTGTCTGAGTGCCAGCCATTGAGCATAACTTTACTGTGTGCCATCACCTGTGCGAAACGCAGGTCAACGGATTCGCCCGGCTCCAACTCAACCTGAACCACGACCAATGCGCTCAATGCTTCACGCCCCGTGTAAATTCCTGTTTGGAATTCCGCGTTGGTACGGCCTGTTTTCAGTGCGAACTCTGTTTGCTGAGCTGTCTTAGAGGTATAAAGCGTTGGTTTGACAGAAATCGAAACCTTACCAGATTCAGTCAAATGGTTATCCGCTTGAACACCAAACACCACTTCGCCTTCAATATCGCTTTGATAAGGCGATTGGCTAGACAATTGAACACCCGTAAAGCTGTGTCTTTCACCCTTTAAGTTAACCACTTCATGCTGCTGAGCAATCGGATTTTGAGACAAGGTACATGCCGAATCCTGAATACCATCACGGCCTTTTTGGTAGGTTGAACCAATCAAGTTTTGTAGAGGCTGAGCAAACGTAATCACGCGTGTTTGCGATGAATTATTGGTTAATTCGAAGTGATTCCAGTGCATCGGTAAAGAGCAAAGGCGTTTGTTCTCTTTAACGATCGGAGAGACGACCTTACGCTTTATATTAATATCTTCGAAGCTACTGTATTTATATTCAGCTAATGGATACAAAGCTTGATATTCTATATCCTTGCCATTAACACTATCTATATCACGGCCATTGATATTATCCATATCATTATTATCACCCGCAGTGAGTGATAATAATCTCGTTGTATCATTTATTAATAAACCATTAAAGAAATCTAAGGCTACATATAATTGACAAATAATCGAAGATGAATCTTCTTCAATCAATAATTGAGTCTTATTTGAAAATTCAACGTTCCATTTTGTAAAGTTATCTTTATTTTCTTGGTAGAAGCGACCATTTTTTAATGCTGCTTGAATGAGACTAATCGCATTCGACATTTCTCGACTTTCAATCTTTTTGCCATCGAACAAAGCCGGATAAAAGTTCAGGTGAACGCTTAACTCTTGTTCATTAAGAACTTTCAGCGTGTCGATGGTTGGCACATTCATCACTGACGCATAAAAATCATTAAAATTAATAGCTTGCTCTGAACAATCGACAAATATTCCCGGAATAAAGCTGAAGTTCGGCGTGTTGCCGTTTGGTGTGAGTGTAAATGTGTTACCAATTCCGCCGACTGCCATACCGGTATTTTCTGGTGTAGTCGAAATTGGCGTGTACCAAGGTTGAATAAATTCAACTGCATCACCTTTTTTACACAAGTGTTCTGAATTTCCTGAGTAGCTCGTATATGGAATTTTATTATTCATTTTAAAACCGCCATTGAATATTTTTTTCTTCTTGTTAATATCTTTTAAAAATGGAGACATCAACATGTTTAAAATTATAAATGAAAAATTTGGAAATATTGACTCTGTCACATTAATAAATCAGCAGCATGGTATAGAACTTCAAATAATCAATGGGTTTGGTGCTGTTATAAATAAATACATTGTAAATAACAGTCCATTCTCTTTTATTTGTGGCTATCAGAATTATGATGAACTGATCAACCAACATCCGTTCTTTTCCCGCAGTGCTAAATTATTCCCTTTTCCAAATCGTTTAAACTTAGGTCGCTACAGTTTCGACAACCAAAACCATCAACTCCCAGCTAACTTCCCTTGGTCTGATCACGCCGTACATGGCTTGCTCTACAACCAACCTTTTTCAATCAAAAACAGCGCAGCCAATGAAAAATCAGCCAGTGTGACGCTGCAATATCAGACATCATCTTTACACCCTGCTTTCCCGTTCGCTTTTAACCTTGAAGTCACCTTCACTATCGACACAACGGGTAGACTCTCTTCCTCAACGACCGTCTCTAATCTGGGTGATTCAGCCTTCCCATTCGGTGATGCTTGGCACCCTTACTTTTCACTCGGCACTGAGCTAGCACAATGTGGACTCGCTATGTCGCCTTGCTCTGAGGTCATACACGAAAACGACTTACCCAATGGTGAAAAACACGCTTTTGACCGTTTGTCTTTGGACGATTCACTGACCAATCAAAGCTTAAATCACTGCTTTGAATTTGATTCCAAGACAACCAACCAACTTGCGTTTACGCGCTCAGATTCGTCTGCCGCAATTCGCTACCAACAAGATGAAAGCTACCCATTCGTTCAGCTTTACACGCCAACTAGCGAGCAAAGTATTGCAATAGAACCAATGACTTGCCCAGCTGATGCGTTCAATAACCAGATCGGCTTATTGACACTTAGCCCGAACCAATCTCAGACCTTTACTTGGCAATGCCAAGCCAACTATCAACCCAACTAAGGCAAGCAAAGTAAGACAGCCGCTGAATGCGAAATCAGCCCCCAGAGAACGCATTGCTAACGAAACAACGCAACGAAAGAACCAAACTAAAGAAGCAATAAAGGGCGCATAAAGCGCCCTTCTCTTTGTTAACCTAAAATCACCTCGATGGTGTGCTCACCAGAGGTAAACACTGGCGCTTTATTACCTGAAATTAGGTCACCGTTGACCTTCATCTCTGCCACTCCCTTACACACGTTATTTGGGTTGGTAACATGGATATTGTAGGTCGCGCCACGGAACTGACGACGCACTTTGAATTCAGGCCACTCAGCAGGAATACAAGGATCCACCAGCAAACCATCCACTTCAGGTCGAACACCCAGAATCCACTGCGTACCCGCCACGTAAGTCCAAGATGAAGTACCTGAAAGCCATGCATTACGTCCTAAACCGAACTGTTTGTGCTCGTCACCCAGAATGTTTTGTGGGTAGCAGTATGGCTCAGATTCGAAGGTATCAATATCGTCGTTCTTAGAAGCCGGATTAATTTGACGGTAGTACTCATAAGCACGCTCGCCGTTGCCCATTTTCGCTTCCGCGATCATCACCCATGGGTTTGAATGCAGGAAGATACCGCCGTTCTCTTTCGCACCCGGTGGATATGTCGAAACGCCACCAAGTTGTGGATCAAAGCCGTTGTAGCCTGGAGTTGAAAGCTTGATACCATTGGTCGTGTTCAGCTTGTTGTAAACCGAATCTAGCGCTTGTGTGGCACGTTCTTGTGTCGCGAAACCAGAAATCACAGGCCAGCTTTGACCGTTAGTGTAGATCTGCCCTTGTTCATTCTTGTGAGAACCAATTGGCAGGCCTTGCTCATCAAAGTAACGCACAAACCATTCGCCATCCCAACCGCACTCATTCACTGTGCTCTGCATTTGTTGGTATTGCTCTTTGAACTGAGCGGTCAGCTGTTCCTCACCGCGTAACTCACAGAGGTCGAGCATATCAAGCAGGGCTTTACCGTACATGTTAGCGACCATCATCGACTCAGCACCCGTTGGCAGGTTCACCGTGTCATTCCAGTCTGCAAAACCTAATAACGGTAGGCCGTGCTCACCCGTATTGGTGTAGGTAAACTCGATCGCGCGACACAAGTGATCCCAAACGGTGCCTGTTTCCACAGGGTTGCCCGCTTTGTCTTTTTGATAGAACGGAATCACTTTGTTCAAGAAATCAGCATTGCCTGTCTCTTTCACATATTGAGTGACTGCGTAGATGATCCACAGATGATCGTCGCCGTAGTAATCCGGACGATCTTCCTCTTCACGTGAGTCACCCGCGTTCGCTTCCATGGTTGATGGGAAGAACTGGTGCATCGCAGAACCATTGATGTTTTGCACTGATAGTAAGCGCTCAATGAACTCACGCGCCTCTTCTGGCATATGAGTAATCACGCCCAACGTATCTTGCGAAGAATCACGGAAACCGATGCCACGTGCGCCATAGCCAAGCTGGTACAGAGACAGGTAACGAGACCAGTTTTTAGTGGTGTGACACTGACGTGGGTTATGTACGTTAAGCATCGAGTTCATAGCAGGGTCTGGCGTTTCAACCTGAACCGCTTGTAGGTAACCATCCCAATGTTCAGCCAGTTCAGCGAAAGCTGAATCAACCACTTGATGGTCACGATATTTAGCCAGCAGAGGAAGTGCAGCTTCTAGGCTCTGTTCTTGCGCGATTTGTACGACCGTACGTTCTGTCTGCTCTGGAGATAACCAACCCAAACGCAGGTTAAGCGCGCCAATGTTGTCACCACGCAAACACTCAGTATTGCCAAGCTCATCGTTTTCTAACGCTTGCGGGGCAGCCCATGTGCCGTAACCAAATTGACCAAGGAATGATTGGCGATCACCATCAAACGACGTCGCAGGGCGATCCGCTGTCATCAGATTTACCGCGTAGTCGCGCTTCATGAAGGCATACTGCTCAAGCACAGTATGACCCGACTCTTGCTGGTGCGCTTTCAGCGTCATGGTTTGTGGAACCCAATCAGCATTAAGTAGCTGCTTAAGCGCATCAAAGTGTGTGAACTCATACACAGGAACCACATCAACGTGCAGGGCTTTATCTGAAATGTTGGTGACTTTGATGTCTTGTAACAGCACTTGGTCAGCTTTTGGCACGAAGAATGTCGCTTCACAACGCACACCAAACGCTTCTGCAATGATGGTGGTGTAAGACAAGCCAGTGTGGTTTTCAAACTTATCAAGCGGCTTCAGAGTCGGTGTATAGAAAGGTGAGAACACCTCTACGTTACCCGCTTCGTCACGCACCTTGAGGTATAGGGTCGAGCCTTTGAAGTCTGAGTTTGGCAGTTGTGCAATGTACTTGGTGATACGGTTCAGTGCCGGATCGCCCTTACACAACAACACGCCACCGTTGCTATCAACAATGCCACCGAAATCTAATGTGCCAACATAGTTACACCATTTGATTGGTGTGCACGGCGTGGTTGCTACGTATTCTTTGTTTTTATCGTCAAAATATCCGAATTTCATCATCACTATCCCTAGCCCCTCCCAAATCAGGAGGAGCCAAAACAATTTGTCGTAAGTTGGTTGGTGTCAGCTCAATGACTGACTTAGCCGTTTGAGTCAGGCTTCTCTCACTCGCCCTTGCAGATCAACTGGCTGTTGCAAAATAACTAGCTCTTGCAAATCAGCTCGCTAGCGAGTTCTCACTCAATGCATCAAACAAGTGGAAAGCATCCAAATCCAAGTAAAGCGTCAGATCTTTTACATCCACTTCAGCGGCTTGGGTTTCAACCATCAGCGGTTGACCGCCAATTTCTGTTTTCAGAAGAATGCTCGCGCCTAGTAGTTCCTTGTCTTTGATTTTCACAGGGAATGGCAGCACGCGGTCGTGGTCAACTTGCTCGGCACGTAGGTGAATATCTGTTGGACGAACACCAAAATGCAGAGCTAGGTTCTTAGATGCCAGAGACTTAAAGCGCTCAGGCAGTGGGATATGAACATCGCCGATTTCAACGAAGTACTCGCCTTCTTTTTCAATCAGTTTTGCTTCCAACATGTTCATTGATGGGTTACCAATGAATTGCGCGACAAACTTGTTTGCCGGACGCTGGAACACCTCGGTTGGTGTACCAACTTGAGCAACATATCCGTCTTTCAGGATCACGATGCGATCCGCCAATGTCATCGCCTCGATCTGATCGTGGGTTACGTAGATCGTGGTGGTTTTTAGTTCACGGTGTAGATGTTTGATCTCTTCACGCATCACGCCACGAAGTTTTGCATCTAGGTTAGACAGCGGCTCATCAAACAAGAAAACCTTAGGCGTACGAACCATCGCACGGCCCATTGCCACACGCTGACGCTGACCACCAGAAAGCTCTTTCGGCTTACGGTTCAGTAGTGGATCAAGCTCTAGCATTTTCGCCGCTTTTAGCACTTCTACGTCGATTTCTGCTTTTGGCATGCCCTTCAGCTTCAGAGCAAATGCGATGTTCTCGTACACTGTCATGTGCGGGTACAGCGCGTAGCTTTGGAATACCATCGCTAAGTCACGATCTTTAGCATCGACCTTGTTCATCACTTTGCCACCAACGACGATGTCACCAGAGCTGATGCTCTCTAGGCCTGCAAGCATGCGTAGTGTTGTCGACTTACCACAGCCAGATGGGCCAAGGAAAACCACGAACTCGCCGTCTTCAACCGTAAAATCAAACTCTTTTACAACTTCAACATCGCCGAATGATTTTTTGATGTTCTTAAATTCTACTTTAGCCATTATCTGTTCTCCTCAGCGCGCTCTTGAAGCATGTTTCGGTACGCAATTGCGCTCTGTTTCAGTGTTCTTTCTTGAGTGGTGTAATCAACATGGACAATGCCAAAACGTTGGCAGTAGCCGAATGCCCACTCAAAGTTATCCATCAGACTCCAAGCGAAGTAACCATCGACTTTCACACCCGCTTCAACTGCGTTGTGAACTGCTTCGATGTGGCCTTGGAAGTAACGAACACGTTGTTCATCCATCACTTGTCCGTTAACACGCTCATCGTTACCTGCTGCACCATTCTCTGTGATGCAGATAGGCGGCATATTTTCGTAGCGAGCATCCAGCCTTACCAATAAATCGGTTAAGCCTTGTGGGTTGATCTCCCAGCCGATGTAAGTGTGTTCAGCATCAGTCTGTTTTACTGATTCAATATCACCATTCTCGTTGAAGCGAGCGACATTGCGTGTGTAGTAATTGATACCGATATAATCAACAGGTGCGCTTATGATGTCTAGGTCGCCTTCTAGAATCATCGGCATGTTCATCGCTTGGCGCTCGACAACTAGCTGTGGGTATTCACCTTTCAATACTGGGTCGATGAACCAGTGGTAGTTCTCCGCTTCACAGTAATCTGCGGCACCTTGATCTTGTGATGTTAATGGGTAAGCCGGAGTCGCGTTAAATACCACTCCATGCTTAGCATGAGGCGCATTCTTACGCAGAATCGGCATCGCCAAACCGTGTGCCAACATTAGGTGGTGAGACGCTAAGTAACCCTCTTTCTCACCCTTGATGCCTGGTGCGTGTTCGCCCCAACGGTAGCCTAGGAATGCAGACACAAACGGTTCGTTCAGCGTTGTGTAAACATCAATCTTGTCACCGAAGTAGTTACTCACCACTTCTGCGTATTCTGCGAACTTGTAAGACGTTTTACGATTCAGCCAACCACCTTTGTCTTCGAGGTATTGCGGCAGATCCCAGTGATACAGAGTTACGTAAACCTTCATGCCACGAGCATGACACTCATCGATGATCTGCTCATAAAACTCTAGGCCTTGCTGATTCACCACACCGTCTTGCGGCAGGATACGTGGCCAAGCAATGGACAGGCGGTAAGCATCAACACCTAAGCCTTGAATCATCTCGATATCTTGTTGCCACAGATGGTAGTGATCACACGCCACATCACCATTGTCGCCGTTATCGACCTTACCCGGCGTCTTACAGAAAGTGTCCCAGATAGACGGTGTACGACCGCCCTCTTCAACGCCGCCTTCAATTTGGTATGAAGATGTCGCGACACCGAATACAAATTCCTTACTGCGTAACTTTGAATCACTTGGAAGTTGATATTTATTCATTGTTATAACCCTTAAACCTAACCTTTGACTGCGCCGGACGTTAAACCACTGATCATCTGTTTCGATGCGAACAGGTAAGTAATCACGAGCGGTAAAATAGAAATTGTTGTACCTAGCATTACCGCGCCCCATGGCGTATTCGGAATACCTTGAACACTTCGAAGTGCTTGCGTAATAACATAGTTATCTGGGTTATTTAGCACCACGAGAGGCTGCATAAACATGTTCCAGAAGAAAACGAACTGAACGATAGCCAGTGTTGCTAAGGCAGGCTTCATCAGTGGCAATACCACACTCCAGTACGTTCTGAACTCACCTGCACCATCCAATTTCGCTGCTTCAAGTAGCTCTTTTGGAATCGATGCAATCACGTGCTGACGCATCAAGAAGATACCAAACGGCGTGGTTGTGAACGGTAGCCATACCGCCATGTGGTTATCCAACAAGCCTAAGAATTTCACGATCATGAAGTAAGGGATCAGGCTAAGCACTGGCGGAATCGCCATTGAGCCAACCAACATGCCAAACAACACGTTCTTACCGCGAAACTTAAACACAGCAAACGCGTAACCACCCATGCTACAAAACAGCAGCGAGATGGTTGTGCCCAAGAAAGCCACGTAAATCGAGTTAAACATCGCTTTCCAAAACGGCATGATTTCTAGCAGTTTTGCGTAGTTCACCATTAGGCTGTCGCCAATCGCAAAGCTGATGCCCGAGCCGAAGATCTCCGAGCGGTCACGTGTTGAAAGCAGTGCTGACCACACAAACGGGAACACCGTAATGATTGCGGAAACAATCAGTAATATGCCGAGCATGACCATCAAGATCTTAGTCATGATGTACATGGTGCGTTCGCTTGGCATTAGGCCACTTAATGGTGAGGTATTTGTCTTAATTGATGTCGACATCTTAATGTTCCCCTAAGCCTTTCTTACCGAAGAATAAAAATTGAACCAAAGTACAAGACGCGATCAGTGCAAACAGAAGCCATGAAATTGCTGACGCTGTGCCCATTTCTAACCATTCCCAACCCACTTTGTAGAGGTACATAGAGATAGTTAAACCAGATTGACCCGTACCACCTGTACCACGCGTTAGAACGAACGGTTCTTCAAACATTTGCAGGTTACCGATGATGGTCATGGTGATTGCAAAGAAGATGAATGGACGAATCATTGGTAGTGAGATGTTCCAGAAGCGGCGGAAGGCATTCGCACCATCCATACGTGCAGCTTCTAAAATGTCTTTAGGAATCGTCATTAAACCAGTGGTGTAAAGGACGATATTAAAACCGGTGTATTTCCAGAAAACCATGATCGCAATAGACGGCTTCACCATAGTGGCATCGTCTAACCAGCGGATTGGTTGAAAATCGTTAACCCAAGCAAATGCCCAACCAAACAGCGTGCTATCGGCCAATGCCATTAACGTTTGGTTGATAATTCCTGAGTTAGGAGAGTACATGTTGAAGAAAATCAGTGATGCTGCGACCGTTGATGTGATGAACGGTAGGAAGTACGCCGATGTTAGCCAGTGACGCATACGGTCACCCATTGAAACCAACATGTAAGCCACTGGAATAGCGACTAAGTGCTGAGCAACACCCGATGTGATTGCTAGCCACAATGTGTTCTTTAATGAACGCCATAGCCATGGGTCAGTCAAGGCAATGTGATAGTTCTCAAAACCAACGAACTCCATTGCATCCATGCCCTGTACTGGATTCCATTCGTGGAACGACAGATAAACAGAGAACAACAGCGGGAAGATCCCAAATACAGAAAAAATGATCAGAAACGGCAGAAGGAATCCATACGGTGTAAGCGCTTTCAGATTTAGACGAGAAAAAAGGCTTTTGTCCGCAGGTTCTATCGTTGTGCTCGCTGTATGATTCATAGTAACGACCTCTTAAAAAAGGAAGCGCGTTATCCACGCTTCCTCACTTACTCAAAGTAATAACAAATTAAAGATTACGCGTACGACGCTTGATTAGACGCTCTGCCTCTTTCAATGCAGTCTCGATGTCCTTACCTTCATCAAGCACTTCCATCAATGCGTTCTCTAAAATTATAGAGCGTGCTACGTGGTCGCCTTGAGCTGGAGATACTGGCTTGATGTTCTGTGCCACTTCAGCAAATAGTAGACGTGCTTTCTGTCCACCTAGGAATTCCATCTCTTCTTGAAAAAGCTCATCGTCATATGTCGTTACGTTCGCAGGGAAAGCCGCAATCGTTTCGAAGTGCTTAAGTTGAACATCACGATCCGTCGTCATGTATTCAATAAGTGCCCATGCTTCATCTGGGTTGTCAGATTGAGTTGGAATCGATAGGAACGAACCACCCCAGCTGCCGTAAATGCCATCAGGTAGGTTTTCTACTGCCCACTTACCTTTGGTTTCAGGAGCGATCCAGTTGTTTAGGTGACCAAGTAGCCAAGCGCCAGAAAGTTGAGTTGCAAATGTGCCGTTGCGGAAGCCCTCGTACCATTCGTTAGACCAAGCCAAAATGCGGCCGTCTAAGCCTTTGTCGCGAATCTCTTTTGCTACTTCAAAAGCGTGAACAAAACGCTCAGATGTCACAACTGGGTTGCCATCTTTATCGAAGTAAAGACCTTCGCCTTCAGGAACCGTTGTGAAGATGATTGCTTGTGCCACGTCGGCTGCTGAAGCGATAAGTTGTACGTTTTGCTCTTTCAGTTTTTCACCAGCAGCGATGTATGAATCCCAATCTTTGATTGCTTCTTCTACATCAATGCCCGCTTTTTCGAATACGTCGGTACGGTAGTACATAACACCGGGACCTAGGTCGACAGGAATGCCGTACATGTCGCCGTCAGCGCCTTTACCTTGTGCCCATGCGTATGGTGCGAATCGTTCTTCGTATTTATCTGCACCGTAGTTTTCAGACAGGTTAACTAGGCCGCCAGATCCAACAAATGGACCAATTTTCTCAACGTCGACAACAATCACATCACCGGCACCAGAGCCCGTTGCAAGGTTCGTTGTGAGTTTCGTGTGGTGGTCACCGTGGTTGTTCATAAGGTAATCAACTTTAATCCCCGTTTCCTTTTCGAAATCAGGCAGTAATACCTTCAGGCTGCTATCGAAATCAGGGAAACCGTCGAAACGAATTTCTTTGTCTGCTGCATTTGCAGCTGTTGTACCTAATCCTAAAGCAACCGCGCATGAAAGCGCTAAGGTCTTAAATTTCATGTTCTATCCTTAATATTTTTATAGGGTAACTGGTAAATCCGATACCGAGTTTCTAGTGACCAACGTCGGCAGCAATTTAAAGTTCACGTCATGTTTTATTTTTTTTAGCTTCTGTAGAGTGAGCTGTACTGCTTCAACGCTCATCTCTTCAATAGGGAAATTAATGGTGGTCAAACTAGGGGTCAGATAGCGCGCGAAGATGGTGTTATCGAAGCCCACCAGTGATACATCTTTAGGAACAGACAGCCCCTCTTGATGCAGCACCTCGAAGGCGCCAAATGCCATGTGGTCATTCGAAGCAAATACTGCTGTGAAATGACACTTACGATTAATCAGCTTCTTCATAGCACTGATGCCCGTCTCTTCAGTAAAGCCCGCTTCCGAGACTAATGCTTCATCGTATGGCACACCCGCTTCTTCCAAGGCCTTTCGATACCCCTGCAAACGCCCCCTAGCATCTGCTTTATCTAAAGGCCCGGTAATACACGCGATATCTGTATGTCCCTTTTGCAAAAGATATTGAGTAGCGAGTAGCCCCCCGACTTCGTTATCAATATCAATGCAACTCATCGCCATTTCTGGGATGAAGCGGTTAATTAAAACCACAGGGGTCCCCTGTTCTTCCAATTCAATTAAATAGTCATCACTGAGCAGTTGAGTATGAAGAATCAAAGCATCGACACGACGCCCCAACAGAAACTCCACCGACTCGCGCTGCCCTTGTTCGGTGTTCGAACCCGCTGTAACCACTGCGTGGTAACCGAAGCGGCGTAGGTTTTCCTCTATGCAATGCAAGATGCCTGAATAGAAAGATCCGCCCAGTTCTGGAACAACAACACCCACACTTCCGGTACGACTTGAAGCCAAAGCCTGAGCGATAGAGTTCGGGCGATAACCCAGCTCTTTGATCGCCTTTTCAACCTTTAACTTCTTGTCGTGGCTCACTCTACTGGTGCCGTTAATCACTCTAGACACTGTCGCTTGAGACACACCTGCATGCTCTGATACGTGTTTAATTGTTGCCACTCGAACCTCGATACTTCATTAGCTTGTAACCGCTTACAAAACGATTATTAAGAAATTACGTTTTAGTTGAAGTGAGTGTCATCACACTAAACTTGGAGGTAAAAAGGCTGGATTTGGAAATCTTGAAAGCGCTTACAGATTCACTTCACACCATGAAACTGTTTCATGAGATTCTTGCTCACCTTATCAAAACAGCACTCGGTTACTTGCTCCCAAAGTGCTAACAAGCATGCATAAACTCCGTTTTCAAAAAGCACGATTCGGTGATGAACCTGCAACAGGCGGTAATATACAGAGCAAAATTGACCCTATTATTTCAGTGGCTATGCGAAATTGTATGGGAACATTTCATAGGCACTTCTAATTCTCTTTCCAGAACCCGAAACTTGAAACAACAACGCCCAGCAAAGGCTGGGCGTGAAACATTGAAAAACTTAGAGTCGCCTTTAAACCTCGTTTTCTGATTGCTCCGCGAGCTTAAACTCTTGAGTTAGTGAGAACTGCTGCTGCGACATGGTTTCAAGCTGTTGACCATGAGAAAACAAAACCTGAGATCGTTGTGAGTTATCTTCAGCCAAGATGTGTATCTGGCTGATATTTTGAGTGACTTGAGAGGCAACCACTTGATGCTCTGTCGTCGCGGTCGCAATTTGATGACTTCTTTGCTCTACTTCGTTGAGAAGATCAGACACCGTCGATATCGAGTGATTCACTTCGCCCGTTTGCTCAACACATTGAACCATCCCCACCACACATTGATTGATTTGTTCAACCGCCAGTTTAGAGCTAGTTTGCAACTGCTCGATCTTGTTGTGTATCTCTTGCGTCGAGGCATTGGTTTTCGCTGCTAACACTCGAACCTCATCCGCAACCACAGAGAAACCACGCCCTTGCTCTCCAGCTCGCGCCGCTTCTATTGCCGCATTCAACGCCAGTAGATTAGTTTGCTCAGAGATCCCAGATATCACATCCAAAATGGAGCCAATGCTGGCACTTTCGCTTTCGAGCTGGCCAATGGTCGCTGTTGATTCTGCTAACTTACGCTCTAAACTGCCCATTAACTCGACGCTTTTATCCATGGTCTTCTGACCAGCACAGGAACTCGACACCGCTTCGGTTACAAGCGTTAGCGTTTGATTAGCGGCTTGAGTTATTTCGGTCACCGAGCACTCGATCTGCTCCATAGCTGTTGCCACCATCACGGTCTGATTGGTTTGGTCTTGCATCGCCTCGCTCAATGAACGGCTCGTGCTTTGATTCTCTATGGACGCCTCTTTTAAGCACGTCGACGAATAACGCATGTTCTCAATCATTTGAGTCAGATGACTGATCACTAAGTTGACCTTGTCGCTCACTGAGCCGAACTCATTATTGGCTTGATACTGCACCATCGCGCTCAAGTCTTTATTGGCAACTTGGTCGAGTGCACTTTGTAGCAGCTTGCTTGGTTTACGGATACCTTTGGCAATATTCAACCCGATCAACAGAGCAATAAGCACGGAAGCAAGTGCAATAAAACCCTGCATCACAAGGGCTTGCTGTGAAGAGTCCATCGATTCGTGATACAGGCGTGTCGCGGTGTCTTCCGCGTACATAGAAAGCTCATCAAAGTGACTTAACTGTTGATCGATTAGCTGTTCAATTTCCTGCTTTTGAAGGGAGATAGACTCATCGAGTTTGACGGTTTCTTTATGGGTAGCGACTGAGCCACTGGCTGAAAACGCGTGTGAAGCGAGCAACGATAAAGACTGTTTACTGCGGCGCAGCAAAGATGAATCCAGATTATCTAAACCTGCGACCGCTTGTTCGAATCGCTCTTTGCGACTTTGTAGGCGACGCTCAACACCACGAACCTCCGATGAAGTTTGCAGAGAGAAAGCTTCATTCGCTTCTGCTGCAATCAAACTCAACTGAACCAACAAGGCTTCTACCGCTTTTTGCGTGTTGCCCGAACTCGTACTCGCCAATTGATTAACCAAGGTGTTATTGAGTTGTCCTACCACAGATTGAAATTGTTCCTGATCCATCGAACCGAGATCTTTACTATCCAAATAAGAGACGTATAAGTTTAAGGACTGTTCTATCTTATTGATGGTGGCAACGCCCGCTTCTTCAATATTTTGGAGCATGGGTTCAAGTGGTGAGCCCGATTCAGCCTTGCCATCAAACCAATTTAACTGCTGCTGATATCGCTCGATATTACTCAAAACGGTTTGTTTCAGCGGTTCGAGCTCATCAATGTAGTTGGCGGATAAATAGGGAGTAGTGCTGCGATTAATATCCAAAAAACGGATGGTGAGCGTGGAGGATTGGAGCATTAAAGGAGTGGCTTGTTGAGTGATGGTTTCGATGTGTGAGGTTATGTTCTTGTTGCTGCTAATACTCAACCATGCGCTACCAAGCATGATCACGATCAGCGTGAAGAAACCTAAATAAACTCGAGACACGATGGAAGAAAGTCTCATCGTTATTCCTTGATCTAGTGGCGAAAAAAAGGGCACAAAAATGTGCCCAAGAATGGAGTTAATTGAAACGTGCCCTAATCAATCTGCCTTTAGGGCTAAAATGGACAGTATTACGTGCTCTTAACAAGCATAGATATTTGAAAGCATGGCTCCTTGAAAATATGCCGAATTCAAAGAGCAGCGCTTTCTATACCTGTGATTACCACCAAGCTTCAAACATTGCGCCGAACGACAATGTATCAACATTGGTTGTCTTCACTGTGTTGCCTTTCGTTTCTACATCACCCACGGTTGTGTAGAAGCGAAGCATTGGACGACTCCAAGGTAAGCCACCTAAAGATACGTTTTGAGACAAAGTGACTTTCCACGCGTTCTCTTCACCGTCATCATCGTAATCAACCATGCCGTAGCCAGCTTCTAACCATGTAGAGTGAACATCATCCCATTGGTACTGTGGACGAACGATACCCGCGTATTCAGTATTCTCACGATCTAAGTCTGAGCCAGAGTTGTCTTTGTAAGACACTAAGTAATCAATGATGAACTGTTCAGATGCAGCGTAGCTACCCTCAACACTTGCATAAAAAGTCTGGTAATCACCTTTAAGGTCATATACCGATGAATCGGCACCGTCACCGTACTTAACAACCAACTTGTTAGACTCACCCAAGCCTAATGTTGCACCTACTAGGTAGGCCGTTTCATCACTGACTTTTTGTCCTTGAGTCACGACAGGCTGCATTGAATCTGTCACTGGATCGTATACGTACTCAGTCGTCGTAGACGTATCCGCTTCGCTCGATGCAAAACCGTAGTTCGCGTAAAAATCCAGATTACCAATACCTGCGTCAATACTGTGTAGCTTCGCTGTCACGGCGTATCGGCCATTGTCATTTACGAGGCCGCCTTTCACTTGGCCAACAAAGCCCATATCTAGCTTAGCGCCGCCGAAATCTAGGTTGTTAAAGCCAGCGCCTTGACCATCGTGTGTCATCCAGAAGTAATCGTTCAAACCTTGTTGCGGACGTTGATGGAAGTCGCGACCAGCCCACATATAAAGTTCTGGTTGGCTTTCAAATACGTTAGTTACACCTGCGTACATTTTTTTCATACTCAGGCCGCCGTCGTCAGCCCAAGCGTCTGCTTCCCAGTGGTCAGCCATGAATACGATGTCCCAAATCGCACCATTGTCAGCTTGGAAAAGCTTAGCTAGCTGAACCTCACCACCATTAGCTTCGTTACCCAAACGACCGACAGAACGACCTGTTGTACCGATGTCTACGTAACGCTCATCACCGCTCTTGTAGTGAGCGCCGTAACGAGCATAACCAGAGAAGACGATGCCATCTGGCACCTTAGTTTCTGCTGTTAAAACTGCGGGTTGTTGATCATTAACATAATCAATATCCACAACCCTAGATTCTAACTCTTGAATTCGTTTTTCTAATGCTTCGATATCAGTATCAGCAGCAAAAGAAGAGAGTGAAGCAAGCGAGGCCGCCACTGCGACTGTTATTGGCAAAAGCTTAAATTTTTGCATTGTAATTCCCTATTATTTTTTTGAGTTTTCATCGAACAGGGAAATATTAAGCAATGAAAGCGTTGAAAAGTTGGTTGCTGTTCACACTGATAAATCAGCCTAAATGCCATGAAACTTTTAGAATATCCATGACGAAAACTACTGATTTAAGATCAACAGGTTACGGTTGATATTGCGTGAGATATCAGCTTGAAATCGCTTTCATTTCATCAGTATTGGTGGCGGCTATCACGGAAAACAGTGTGTGAAAGTGAAGGAAATATGACGCAGTTTTGATTGGTTTTCATATATATGAAAAGCCTCAAAATCTAAGGTAGATTTTGAGGCTTCTTGGTCTGAGTAAAATACCCAGTTATCTAGAATCAAGCATTCGTTAAAGTGAATCTAGAGACGCAACCCCCATATTGAACAGAGTAAATGCGTAGATATCGGCGGTGAGATCGATCGCTTTGCTGAGCGGCATTCCGGCGCCATGGCCCGCATTAACATCAATACGAATCATCACGGGCGCACTACCTTCATGCTTATCTTGCAGCTCTGAGATGAACTTATAAGAGTGAGCAGGCACTACGCGGTCATCGTGATCAGCGGTCGTCACCAATGTTGCTGGATAATCCGTGCCACGCACCACATTATGAACCGGAGAATAGCCAAGCAGATATTCGAACATCTCTCTGTTCTGCGCGGATGTGCCATAGTCGTACGCCCACCCTTCGCCAGACGTGAATGTGTGGTAACGCAACATGTCCAACACCCCAACAGCAGGCAGAGCCACTTGGAACAGCTCAGGCTTTTGTGTCATACAAGCTCCTACCAGCAAGCCTCCGTTAGAACCGCCGCGAATCGCCAACTTATCGCTACTGGTGTAGTTTTCTTCAATTAAGAACTCCGCAGCAGCAATGAAGTCGTCAAAGACATTCTGCTTTTTCTGCTGAGTTCCCGCTTTGTGCCACGCCTTACCATACTCACCACCGCCACGCAGGTTCGGCACCGCATATACGCCACCCAGTTCTAGCCAACTGCCAACCGTGCCCGAGAAAGAAGGCGTTAGGCTAACGTTAAAGCCACCATAGGCGTACAACATGGTTGGATTATTGCCATCTAACACTAATCCCTTCTTATAAGAGATAAGCATCGGAACCTTGGTGCCATCCTTCGAGGTATAGAAGACTTGTTTAGACTCAAATTGATCCGACTCAAACGGAGACTCAGAGCGTTGGTAGATTTCAGAGCTTCCAGATTCAACATCGAAAGAGAAAATCGTTGGCGGCGTTACATAGTTGGTAAAGGTGTAATAAAGCTGAGTTTGCTCGTTTTTTCCACCTAAGCCACTGGCCGTTCCCAGCCCAGGCAAATGAATTTCACGAACTAGGTTACCTTGGTAATCCAACTGCTCAATCTTAGACACCACATCCACCATGTAGTGAGCAAACAAGTGGCCACCACCCGTGCTGATATCCAATGGCTGTGGCTTTTCAGGGATGATTTCGAGCCATTTCCCATCGCGAGTACCAAAGCTCACCACCTTGCCATTAGGCGCATCAAGATTCGTATATAGAATGAAGGTCTCATCTTGGTTATCGATGAGATAAATGTCGCTATCCACATGATCAATCAGCGCGTTCAGCTGTTGTTCTGGTGAGTTTAAATCGATATAGAACAGTCTATTACCCGATGTCGACTCTCGCCCTAGAATGATCAAGTAACGGTCGTCTTCGGTGGTATAGCCTGATACATAGCGGTGCTGCTCAGCGTTGTTCTCACCAAAGATTACCTTGTCGCTAGCTTGCTCTGTACCCAACTCATGGAAGTACAGCTTGTGTTGCTCAGTACGAGCAGAGAGTTCACTGCCGTCTGGCTTGTCGTAACTAGAGTAATAAAAGCCGCGATTACCCAACCAAGAAATACCAGTAAATTTGGCGTCAGTGATTTCGGCTTCAAGCTGCTGTTTAGTCTCGGTATCAATCACGAAGATCTTACGCCAGTCGCTACCACCTTCAGAAATGCTGTACGCCACTAAGCTGTAATCTTTCGAGAACGAAACTGAGCCCAATGATGTGGTGCCGTCTTCCGAGAAGGTATTCGGATCTAGGAAGACTTCAACCTGTTGCCCCTCTTTCTGACGATAGAGAATACTGTGGTTCTGCAGACCATCATTCTTATAGAAATAGGTATAATCACCTCGCACAAACGGCTGCGAGCTCTTTTTGTAGTCTTGTGCTTTTGCCAGTCGCTCTCTCAGTTCCGCGCGATACGGGATTTGAGCGAGGTAATCAAACGTGATTGCGTTTTGACTCGCCACCCACTGCGCGGTCTCGTCACTTCTGTCGTCTTCTAGCCAACGATATGGGTCTTCGATTATCTGACCAAAGTAGTCATCGCTGACGATCTGTTTATTGGTGATTGGATATGGATACTCTTTTAAATAGCTCATCGTGATCCTTATTAAAAATAGTGAGAAATCGTCAAGTAGCGCGTTCTGATATGTTCAATCAATAACTTAATCTTGTTTGGTGGCTGGCGAGTAAAAGGGTACACCGCATAAATTCCCAACTTTTTGCCTACCAAATCAGGGAAGATATCCACCAGCTGACCATTGCGAATGTCGTGATAAACCAGACAACGTGGTACGTACGCCACGCCATGCCCACCCAGCGCCGCTTTTCTTAACGCGGTCGCATTGTCAGTCGAAAAAGAGCCCGCAACACGCACGATATATTTGTCATTGTCGGTACAGCCATCTTTACTATGCAGAAACTGCCATTCGCTAGCACCCGTTGTTTGATAGGCGTATTGCAAGCAATTGTGCTGCACTAAATCTTTAGGCAGCATCGGCTTACCGTTCTTAGCAATATAAGACGGCGAAGCGCACACCACCCATTGTGAATCCAATATATGACGAGCAATGAGGCTTGAATCTTCCAAGTAGCCGGTTCGAATCACCAAATCGAGACCATCCTCAACCAAGTCGACAAAGCGATTATTCAGAGACATATCGACCGTTAAACCTGGGTGCATATTACAAAACTCGGCCACAGCGTCTGCGAGAATCAAATCTCCGGAGATAGTAGGCACTGACATTTTGATATGACCACTGACATTTTCACCAAAGCCTGAAACTGCGTCCATAGCCTCTTGAGCTGCCTGCTTCACATTTTTGGCCCCGTGTAACATTGCCTTGCCCGCCTCAGTCAAGGTCAATTTACGCGTGGTTCGATATAATAATTGCACGCCAATCTCTTCCTCTAAACGCGCAATTCTTTTACTAACTACCGAATTTGTAAGGTTATTTTGCTCTGCCACCTTACTGAAGCTGCCTAGTTCTACCACCTGTGAAAACAGGATCAAATCGTCTGCTCGCATCTGATTATGCCAATTTTGGAATTAATTATTTTCATTATTTCCCTATATCAATAAAAAATAAAGGGGTAAATTCACGTCAAATTAACAAAACAATTACAAAAACAGTCATTCCAATTACAAGATTCGCCTAAAGAAGGTTCCCGTTTAGAGGCCAAAGCGATTCAAATGACGACAAACCATAACGTGATCTTTACTTCAAACATGAACGTTTGAAAACAAGTACGAGGAAGTACCCATGAGTGAAACTCTACTAGCATTATTGGCCTTTTCGCCAATAGTTGTTGCAGCGATTCTGCTGGTCGGCCTTAACTGGCCTGCAAAAAAAGCGATGCCCGTGGCATTTGCATTAACCGTTGCTATCGCCCTATTCGCATGGGATATGTCTAGCACTCGCGTGCTGGCTTCAGTATTCCAAGGCTTCGGCATTACCGTGTCGGTTCTCTGGATTGTGTTTGGCGCCATCTTCTTATTAAACACTTTGAAACACACCGGAGCTATCACCACCATCCGCAACGGATTTACTGACATATCAGCAGACCGTCGTGTACAAGCGATCATCATTGCTTGGTGTTTTGGTTCATTCATTGAGGGCGCATCTGGCTTCGGCACACCCGCTGCAATCGCCGCTCCCTTACTCGTTGCAATCGGCTTCCCAGCATTAGCTGCGGTACTGATGGGCATGATGATTCAATCTACGCCGGTATCGTTTGGCGCGGTTGGTACACCTATCATTGTTGGCGTAAACAAAGGTTTGGATACGCACAACATCGGTGAAAGCCTGATTGCCAATGGTTCAACATGGGATGCTTACCTACAACAGATCACATCAAGTGTTGCGATCATCCACGCCTGCGTTGGTGTGATGATTCCTGTATTGATGGCGATGATGCTGACTCGCTTCTTCGGTAAGAACAAAAGCTGGACTGAAGGTCTTGATATCCTGCCATTCGCACTGTTCGCAGGTGCCGCTTTCACCATTCCTTACGCACTAACGGGTGTTTTCCTAGGTGCTGAGTTCCCATCACTGATTGGTGGTTTGGTTGGCCTTGCGATTGTTGTAACAGCAGCAAAACGCGGCTTCCTAGTACCTAAATCAAAATGGGATTTTGAGAGCGAAGACAAGTGGCCTGCAGAATGGCTAGGTTCTCTGAAAATCGACCTTGACGACAACAATCAAGACCATAAGAAGATGAGCATGGCGATGGCATGGGCACCATACGTGCTGCTAGCGGTGACCTTGGTTGCGAGCCGCGTGAGCCCTGAATTCAAAGGCCTACTGAAGAGCGTTAGCCTATCGTTCAGCAACATCCTTGGTGAAACCGGTGTGAGCACTGCGATTCAGCCTCTGTATCTACCGGGCGGTATCTTGGTCTTCGTCGCGCTGGTTGCTGTTCTCATGCAATCTCGCAGCGCAACGCCACTGGCTAAAGCCTTCGGTGAATCGAGCAAGACTCTGATTGGCGCAGGCTTTGTGTTGGTGTTCACCATCCCAATGGTTCGTATCTTCATTAACTCTGGTGTGAACGGCGCAGATTTAGCAAGTATGCCCGTAACCACGGCAAACTTCGCAGCTGACCTCGTTGGTAGCGCATTCCCAGCATTGAGTGCAACGGTTGGTGCGTTAGGTGCCTTCATTGCAGGTTCGAACACAGTTTCAAACATGATGTTCAGCCAGTTCCAATTCGAAGTAGCGCAGACTCTGACTATCTCTAGTGCGGTGGTTGTTGCTCTACAAGCCGTTGGTGCAGCAGCAGGTAACATGATTGCGATTCACAACGTGGTAGCGGCATCAGCAACTGTTGGCTTGCTAGGACGCGAAGGTGCAACCCTACGTAAGACAATCATTCCAACGTTCTACTACTTGGTGATGACAGGCATCATCGGCCTAGTGGTTATCTACGGATTCAAAATGACCGACGCACTTATGTAAACCATAAGTCGTTCAAAAGCACTTGGCGTTAATACTCAATTCCCCGACAGCGACACCGTCTAATAAGACAGTTGATGAGTTCCGGGATGGATACTAGAGCACATCAACACCCATGGGTATTAACGCCATTTTCCCGAATTAAAGCAGCCCAAACCAAGCTCTCAAAGAAGAGCAACATCCCAAGAATTTAGGACTGAAATTATGATCATATCCGCATCGACTGATTACCGCGCCGCAGCAAAAGCGAAATTACCACCGTTTCTTTTCCACTACATTGATGGTGGCTCTTACGGAGAACATACCCTACGTCGCAACACGGCTGACCTAGCTGAGATTGCGCTAAAACAACGCGTACTCAACGACATGTCGGACCTAAATTTGGAAACCGAACTATTTGGCGAGAAGCTAGCGATGCCAATCGCACTGGCGCCTGTTGGTTTAACGGGTATGTACGCAAGACGCGGTGAAGTACAAGCAGCAAAAGCCGCCGACAACAAAGGCATCCCTTTTACCATGTCGACCGTGTCGGTATGTCCGATTGAAGAAGTTGCACCTAAGATTGAACGCCCAATGTGGTTCCAACTTTACGTGTTAAAAGACCGTGGCTTCATGAAGAACGTTCTTGAACGCGCTAAAGCCGCTGGCGTCACAACACTGGTCTTCACCGTGGATATGCCCGTACCCGGCGCTCGCTACCGTGACATGCACTCAGGAATGAGTGGTCCAAATGCAGCAGTACGCCGCGTATTCCAATCTATGCGTCATCCTAGCTGGGCAGTTGATGTCGGCTTACTGGGTAAACCACACGACCTAGGCAACATATCTACTTATCGTGGTTCTCCTACCAAGCTGGAAGACTACATCGGTTGGTTAGGTGATAACTTCGACCCGTCGATTTCATGGAAAGATCTAGAGTGGATTCGTGATTTCTGGGACGGCCCAATGGTCATCAAAGGTATTCTCGACGAAGAAGATGCAAAAGATGCGGTGAGATTTGGTGCAGACGGTATCGTGGTTTCAAACCACGGTGGTCGTCAGCTTGACGGCGTTCTATCAAGTGCCAAAGCGCTGCCTTCGATTGCTGATGCAGTGAAAGGCGATACCAAGATTCTGGTCGATTCAGGCATTCGCACGGGCTTAGATGTAGTTCGCATGATGGCACTTGGCGCAGACTGCACCTTACTTGGCCGTTCTTTCGTATACGCATTAGCAGCGCAAGGACAAGCCGGCGTTGAAAACCTACTCGACCTTTACGACAAAGAGATGCGCGTTGCGATGACATTAACTGGCGCAAAGACAATCAAAGACTTAACTCGTGAATCTTTGGTGGGTTTAGATTAAGTCCGTTAATTCACAGTAATGCTTTGGTCTACTTAGACTGAAGTTCAATCGGTGTCACAGCAATTCCACTGCCGTTGTGACACCGTTTAAGCACTGGAAAATAAAACAAAAAAACAAAAAAGCAAATCAGTGCCAAATAAGAAGCACAAGGAAGCAAAGATGGAGACAAACACATCCCATGAGCGAGTAGTAGATCCACAAGCTTATAAACAGCTTGAAGCGATACTGGCTCAAAGAATAGAAACAGAACGCATTGTCACACAAGAGGCAAAGCGCTTGGCTTACGGCACCGATGCGAGTTTCTATCGCTTGGTACCGAAAATGGTTCTAAGGCTGAAAAACTTAGATGAAGTGATATTCACTATTCAAAGCTGTCGCGAACTGGGCATTCATTTTACCTTTCGCGCTGCGGGTACCAGCCTTTCAGGCCAAGCCGTTTCAGACTCGGTACTTATTACTCTGACCGACGACTGGCGTGGCCATGAAATCGTCGACAACGGCAATCAGATTATCCTTCAACCGGGTGTGATTGGTGCTGATGCTAACAAATACCTCGCCCCTTTCCAACGTAAAATCGGCCCAGACCCAGCCTCTATCAACACCTGTAAAATTGGCGGTATTGCCGCGAACAACGCCAGCGGTATGTGTTGTGGTACTGCGCAAAACTCCTATCGCACCGTCGAGAGCATGAAAATCGTATTGAGTGATGGTTCCCTACTTGATACAGCAGATAACGCCAGCGTCGAGGCGTTCAAGCAATCACACAAAGCGCTATTTGAAGGCATTGTTGATTTACACAGACAGACTAGCTCGAATCAAGAACTGGCAGACAGAATCCGCCACAAGTACCGCCTCAAAAATACCACTGGCTACGCGCTTAATGCATTGGTCGATTACCACGACCCAATTGAGATCATCAAACACCTGATGATTGGCTCAGAAGGCACGCTAGGCTTCATCGCAGAGATCACCTACAACACGGTTATCGAACACCCAAACAAAGCCTCGACTCTGTTGGTGTTTGCTGACATCGAACAAGCCAGTAAAGCTGTGACTACGCTATCTAAAACTCCGGTTGCTGCTGTTGAGTTAATGGATGGCAGGGCGCTACGTTCTGTCGCGGATAAACCGGGTATGCCTTCGTTTATGCCAAACCTAGATTTAGAAGCGGCGGCTATTTTGGTGGAATCACACGCCAGCTCCCAGCAGGACTTAGATTTACAATGTAAATCAATTTTGGATGCATTGGCTGATTACACGATTGTTGAATCGGTCCCTTTTACGTCCGATCCAAAGACTGTTGCAACCCTGTGGGGCATTCGAAAAGGCATGTTCCCTGCGGTTGGGGCCGTTCGTGAAGTTGGCACAACCGTTATCATCGAAGACGTGGCTTTCCCTGTTGAAAACCTGGCTAACGGTATTCGAGAGCTGCAAGAGTTGTTCGATAAATACGACTACAGCGAAGCGATCATTTTCGGCCATGCACTCGAAGGCAACCTTCATTTTGTGTTTACCCAAGGCTTCGACAGCCAAGAAGAGATCGACCGTTACGGCGGTTTCATGGATGACGTTGCCGAGCTAGTTGCAGTGAAGTATCAAGGTTCACTGAAAGCGGAACACGGCACGGGCCGTAACATGGCACCTTACGTAGAGTTGGAATGGGGCAAAGATGGTTACGCTTTGATGCAACAAATCAAAGCGCTGTTCGATCCAGAAAGACTGCTCAACCCCGGCGTTATTATCAACGACAATCCAAACTCCCACATCACAGACTTAAAGCCAATGCCTGCTGCCGACGACCTTGTTGACCGCTGTATTGAGTGTGGCTTCTGTGAGCCTGTTTGTCCGTCTCGTACCTTAACTCTATCGCCACGCCAACGTATCGTGCTGTACCGCGAGTTACAACGCCGCCGAGCTGCGGGTGAAGAGATAGAAGCAAGCGAACTAGAGAAAACCTTTGAATACCAAGGCATTGATACCTGCGCCGCAACCGGCCTGTGTGCCGAACGTTGTCCAGTGGGAATCAACACCGGTGATTTGATTAAAAAGCTTCGTATTGCCAAGTACGAGAAATTTACGCCAATCGCTAAGTGGACAGCGGATCATTTCTCGACCACTACAAAACTCACCAAGGCTGGCCTCAAAACCAACCAAGTAGCGAGCAAAGTATTAGGCGCAAATACTGTCGGCAATCTTACCAATGGCCTACGCTCAGTGACCAAAGGCGCGACACCGATTTGGATGCCAGAGATGCCGCAATCCAACAATCACTCCCTCACGGCTTCACCAATGACAGCCGAAACATCGAACAACGCGAAGAAAGTGGTTTACCTCCCTTCGTGTGCCAGTCGAACCATGGGGCAACAAAGTGATGCGGGCGACCAACGTCCTCTTACTGAAGTGACCATGTCTTTGCTCAACAAGGCAGGATTCGAGGTAATTCTACCGAAGAAGCTAGATGACCAATGCTGTGGTATGCCTTACGACAGCAAAGGAATGACCGACTTAGCACAGTCGAAGGCTCAGCAGTTGGAAGAAGTGCTATGGCAAGCCAGTCGTCAGGGTGAATACCCAATATTGATGGATACCAGCCCATGTGCTAAACGCAGTATTGAACAGTTCACCAAGCCATTAGAGGTGTTAGAGCCAACAGGGTTTGTGAATCAATATTTGCTTGAACATCTGACGCTTGAGCCGCTACAAGAAACCGTGATGCTGCATGTCACGTGTAGCTCTCGTCGAATGGGCTTAGAAGGCGCGATGTTAAACCTTGCTAAAGCGTGTACCGAAGAGGTGATTGTTCCAGAGCATATTCAATGTTGTGGTTGGGCAGGTGACAAAGGCTTCACTACACCAGAGCTGAATGAGGCGGCGGTACACCCACTCAAGGAACAAGTGCCGAGCAACTGCACTCGTGGCTTTAGTAACAGCCGAACCTGTGAGATCGGTTTATCACACCACAGTGGCATTCCGTATCAATCAATCTTGTACTTGGTGGACGAAGTGGCGCAGTAGATCCACTCATACTGCGAGCAACGTGCTCTAGCTTAAAACGAAAAATGGCAGCCCAATCAGGCTGCCATTTGTTTATTCGATTTAAAACGTATTACCGAGCTAGATATTGCTGAGCTAGCGGCTACTGAGCTAAGCGCACCAACTCTTCTGGCGAGTAGTGTTCTGCTTCTGCGCCTTTGGCGATTAAGTCGATCACTTGGAACTCGTTCATGTCACCAAACTCTTTGGTTAAGTAATCACGGAACGCTTTCTCGTTCGGCCATTTGCCTCGCACGATATAGCCATCTTCCTTATCGAAATCTTCCGTCTCAAAGAAAGAAAAGTCGGTCATACCAATATTGTGGCAATACAAAACGAGATACATGTTGAATCCTTTACACTTAACTAGGGCCTGTTTAACTTTCGAGCCGATCAAAAAGCGTCTCTAAAAAGCAGGGCTAAGGTTACAACATAAATGCTAAATCGAATACCCAATCGGATCGTCAATTTAGAAACCTCAGCGACCGGATCTTTACGTTAGTCATCAAACATCAAGTTAATGGCTGCACCCAACAAGATCAGCCCAACAATTGGCCCCATGACTGCTAATGGCGCGCGCTCAATGTATGGAAGGTTCTCTGCGATCATCAAACCCCATTCAGGTGTTGGTGGCTTTGCCCCTAATCCGATGAAGCTCAGCGAGGTCAGACTTAGAGTGATAACCGGTAGCCTCAACATCGCGTGTCTTAACAACGGTGGCAACACATACGGAAGCAAGTAGAAACGGAAGATTCTAAGCTTACTGGTGCCCCATAGTGGCGCGAGGTGTGTATAAGGTTGAGCCTTGGCTTCTACGATCAAGCTTGAGCAGTGTGCAGCTAGCGGCGCCCACGACACCAATACAATCGCGATTAATGCGCTGTTCGGATTCATCCCCGTTAAGCCTGCAACAAGCAAGCCTGCAATGATGTATGGGATACCCTTAGTGATCTCGATAAGGCCTTGGCTAAAGCGGGTGTTGAAACCCATGATGATGCCCGTCACCAAGCTCAAGAACGTTGCCAATATGCCGGCTTGGAAGGTCGCAATCATACCAGAACCAATTCTCGCCAGTAGGTCTCGACCAATGCCATCTGCGCCCAAAGGTGCTTGCCAACTCGGTGATGCCAAGCGTGCGAATTGGCTAGTGTATGGGTCTCGGAATGCAGCCCATACAACGATAGCAATTAGGAAAGAGAAGATCGCAAAAGCAGTGACACGCTTTGCGCGGTTCTGGGTAAAACGAAACGAAGAGTGGCTACTGATGAGCTTGCCGCTTTTCAGGCTGTGGCCAAGAATCAATTGCTGAACAAACAAGCTCATGCTGCTCACGGCAATTGAAAATAGCAGCAACACCAATAAGCCGCCTTGCAGCGTTGGTAAGTCTTGCGCCTTGGCTGCACCAAGAATCATGCGCCCGATACCAGGGATCGAGAAGATAAGCTCAACCGCGACTGCGCCACCAGTTAAGCCAATCACGATCATCGCGATTTGCGGGATCAGACTGCTCAGCGCTCTTTTCAGCGCAAAGCGAATAATTTGATTGGAATGAACGTTGGCACTGAGCCAAGTGATCACCCAAGGTTCATTGAGAACGCGTTGTAAACTGTCTCTGAGTAGGCGACTAAACAAGCCACTGGCAGGCAGTGCAAGCGCTAAGCTCGGTAGCCATATGTCTTGCCAACCTTGCCAACCATACGGTGGTAGCCAACCTAACCAGATAGAGAACACCAATATTAATACCGAGGCCACCACATACTCTGGTAACGATATTAATACGGTGCTTAAACTGCTGTAACTCTGCCCTAGTTTGCCCTTCTTCCAACTTCGCAAGGTAGCCAGTAAACCTGCACCGCACAGTACGAAAGTCATCACCAATGCACTAGACATTAAAAACAGAGATGTAGACGCTGTTTTTTGAATGCCTAATGCAACCGAGGAACCATCAATCCATGATTCACCTAGATCACCTGAAAAAGCACTTCCTATCCAGTCGATCAGACGTTCGCTCGCCGAACGGTCAAGCTGAAGATCAGCCCGTACCGCCGCTAAAGCTTCAGGCGTAAGCAGGTGTTGTTGCCCCGCCCTAGCCCGCAGAATAGATTGGCTTGGATCGATGCCTGCAATGTCAGGCATCAAACCAACAAGAATCACCACCACAATCAGTGAGGCGATTCTTGATAGCCAAGGCGTCAAGATAAATAAGGTTCGACGCAGAGTTTCAGCAGATAGCATTTATTTAGTTAACCTGTGTTGCCGCGTTAACTTGTGTCGTTTGATCAACCAAGCGACGTTCACTTGGGTCACGAACTACATTGCTTACACGCTCGCTCTCACCTTGAATCACACGTTCGTGAAGCAGTGGAATAGCAGCGAAGTCGTTCAGGATTTTTTGCTCAGCTTCGATGATCGCTTGCTGACGCAGTGCACCTAGTGGTTGCAGATCAGCGTGAGTCAGTGCTTGGTCTACTTCTTGAGAACAGAATTGACCAAGGTTGAATGAACCCTTACAGCCAAAGTCACTCATCATGTAAGCCACTGGGTCACCAGAATCTAGAACGGTTGCACGAGAAAGGATGAACGCATCGAACTTGCCTGACAGTGCATCGTTTTCAATCTGAGCGTATTCACGAATATCCAGCTCAACTTTGAAACCAGCCGCTTCAAGTTGCTGTTTAAGCAGCGCTGCCACTTCTGGAAGCTCAGCTCGGTCGGTAAAGGTACCGATAACAATGCTTTCACCGTTTGCTTTTAGCGTTTTGTCGATTGCTTGGCCTTCAGGTCGGATCGGCTCAGCCCAAGCAAGTGCAGGACCTAATAGGCCTTGCGCGATATCCGCGTGGTTTTCATAAACAGTATTCACGATCTGCTCACGGTCCACCGCAGCCGCCGCAACCTTACGCAAGTTAATATCGCTGAATACGCCTGACTTGTTGTTTAGGTAAAGCGTATTGGTACGAGGCATCGCCACTTCATAAAGTAGGTTCGGATCAATGGTCGCGATTTGTGAAACGGGCACTGCTTCAACGATGTCTGCCGTGCCTGTTCTTAGAGCTGCAGCACGAGCAAAACCGTTAGGAACGTATTCTGCAATCACAGATTCTACTTGCGCTTTTTCGCCCCAGTAGCCGTCAAAACGTTTCAGTTTCGCGCTGGTTGTGCCGTTGATTTCAGTCAACTCAAACGGGCCCGTACCTGCACCCATTGGACTAACTCGACCATCTTCTTGGTACGCGCTTGCTGCAAGAATCGCTAATTGAGGGCTTGATAAACGACTTGGTAGAAGAGGGTCATCAAAGCTGGTTTTGATCTCTACGCGGTAGTTGTCCATTGCTTTCACTTCTAGCTCTACGCCATCTAGGATGCGTGGCTTAGGTGCCGCTTCCAACGCTTTCTGTAGTGAGTTCACAACAGACTCTGCCGTTAATGTAGAGCCATCGTGGAATTTAACACCTTGGCGAACCGTGAATTGCCAAGTCAGTGGATCAACGTGTTTCCAATCCGTTGCTAGCATAGGTTCTGCTTCTGAGGTTGGGCTCAGGTTAACCAGAGTTTCTGCTGTGCTCCAACGAGATAACTTAAAAGCGTCATCAGAAAGTGGCGATAAACCCGTTCTTGGTGGTTGCATCATCGCAACTCGAATTTCAGATTTTACTACGGCATCGCTAGACCCTGGTTGAGAGTCAAAACAGCCCGTCAAAGGCAGAGCCAACGCAAGCGTGCAAGCCAGTTTGATTGAATTAAAACGCATAATTATTTTTTCTCTGTAGCTGTATTTTTTTTATAAATAAGGTTGTGTTTAACAAGTAGATTTCGAAAGAGGCTGAGACTCGATCAGCATCTGAGTCGCAGGATGAGCAGGTTTACTCATCACTTGATCGGTCGGTCCGTGCTCCACCATTTCACCATGGTCGAGTACCAGTATTTCTTCACAAAGGGCTTTTGCGGCACCTAAATCGTGAGTAACCAAAATAAGGCGCATATCGCGCTTCTTTTTTAATGAATTAACCAAGTCCAACAACCTTTGGCGATTCACTGGGTCAAGGCTGGCAGTAGGTTCATCGGCCACCAGCACTGCGGGTCTAACGACAAGAGCCCGAGCAATAGCCACACGTTGAGCTTGACCTGTAGAAAGCTGATTAGGTTTCAGTAAGAGCAAACTGGCAGGCAATCCAACGTCTGAAAGCGCCTCTTCAATGATGGCTTCATGATTACCCGAAACATCTAAGTTACTTAGAGGTTCGGCTAAGATCTGTCGAACGGTATAGTAAGGGTTGAGGCTAGTGTGGGGCTCTTGAGGCACCAATTGAATCAAGCGACACACCGTTGCTTGCGCTTTGCTATCGCGAATTGGGAGCGAATAACCGAACAAGTTTATTTGACCAACGGTTGGCGCTTTAAGGCCAAATAGCAGTTCAATTAACGTTGATTTACCGGCACCAGAACGCCCAACAATTGCTAGGCTTTTGTCTTCAACATTAAGGTCTATGTTCTGTAGCGCTTTGAACGCTTTACCACCCAACCAACTTGGTACGGAGTAGTAGTGAACACTCACATTGTCGAACTTAATCTCTATCGGTGTTTGTGTTTCTGAATCAGTCACTGGCATTAATGGCGAGGCTTCTGAGTTTAGTGATAAGGTCGAGCTCATTCGATTAAGTCTCTCAATGAACAGCAGAAAGCGTGAGAGCTCGACTCAAGTGCATGTTTCGGTGCACCGTAAGCCACCACACCACCATCATCGATGACTAACAGCTTGTCACATGCCAACGCGCTATGCAGGTCATGGGTGATGAGTAAACCACCAATTTGACGCTGTTTAACATTGTGTCGAATCAGCTTAAGTATCTCTTGCTCTGTCACCGGATCTAACGCACTGGTTGGTTCATCGGCGATGATAATATCGGCGTTACTCAGCAAGCCAATCGCAATACACACACGTTGGCGTTGCCCACCCGAAATTTGGCTCGGGTACAACGGCAAGATGGTTTCTGGATTAGGAAAACCAAGTTGATTCAGCAACTCGGTAATTTGAATTTTTTCTTTTGATTTAAGCTTAGTGCGAGTTCCCGTCAAGGCAAGGCAGAGTTGACCTTCTATTGAAACCAGAGGGTTCAAAGCTTGAAGCGCATCTTGGAAGATAACTGCGGGGCGCTGTGTGGCAGTTCTTTGCAACATAGGCAAACCACATACCGCTTCACCAGACAGAGAAATATGACCTTCAACCTCGACCGTTTCTGGCAGAAAACCCGCAATCGCACGTGAAAGCATCGACTTACCAATGCCTGACGGTCCCATGATCGCCAACAGCTCACCGCGATAAACATCGAAGTGGATATCTTGGAAAAGGGTTCTCGAAGAGGTTTTGATCGTTAGGTGGTCAACAGACAAAAGTGGGGCGTTCACGCAGATACTCACAGATAGATGTTATAACATAACAACTCTATCATTTAGCCGACATGATGAAAAGAGAACATTGAACTGCATCGCACTTTATTTGCTGTTTGATTGACCAATTTTCATTAGGGCGTGTTGACCCTTCGAGGTGATTTTTACCGATACAAAAAAGCACTCACTAAATTTATCGTGTAAAAATAGTAAAGCGCTTTCATAAAATATTACAGGTGGTGATTAGGTTACTTAGTTAATGGCACCATGAGCGGTATCTTCGACTGGGTAACACTTCTGCTTAACTTGTGCGATGAACGGATACAGGAACGCAATACGCCCAAGATAGAACAGAGTAAACGCAAGCCACAAACCATGATTGCCCCAAATATCGACGGTGAATGCCTGTACCGCTAAGAATACCAACAAAGTCACGATGCTTGAGTCTCTAACCGGACGCGTGGTTCCCGTTCCGGTAAAGATGCCGTAAACCGTTAAGCCAAAGCCAGCCACTAGCGGGAACACAATTAACCACGGAGCCATCTCTTGGTACAGCGTGACCAGCGCTAGAATATCGGTAAACAAGAAAACAATCATATCTTTAAAAATCAAAGTTAAAAGCGTCAGCGCGGCAATGAAACCTGCCGTCCATTGGAAGTTAAGCCTTAAAACACGATCAAGCATTGAAGGGTTCTTCTGTCCTACCGCCTTACCTGCAAACACACTCGATGCGTTGGCAATACCATCAAACATATAGCTGACAATGAAGGTCACCTGCATCAAGATCGCGTTAGCCGCTAGAACATCGGTACCCAGTTTAGAGCCAGTACGCGCCATCATGTTGAAGAACACCAAGATACAAATGGTGCGAAGCAATAGATCGGTATTCGAAGAGATGATTGTCGATAGGTCTTTCTTGGTCATCTTCGAGCCTTGCAAGAACTCAGAGATCGAAATATTGCTGGTCTTCATCACCAAGGTCACACCAATCGCAAAGGTGGTAACTTGTGCAATCAAACTTGCGTAAGCCACACCTGCGACACCCAAATCGAAATAAAGTACAAACACCGCATCCAAGACAATGTTCAACACATTACCAAACACTTGTGTATAAAGAACGTCTTTGGCTTTCGCCTGTCCCATTAACCAACCAATAATGGTGTAGTTAAGCAACACGAAAGGCGCGCCATAAATCAAAATACTGAAGTAGATATGCGCGTGCTCGGCTACATTGGCTTCAGGCTCTATCACCCACATTGCGCCTTGCCAGATGAGTGGTTGTATCAAGATAAAGATCAAACCCACTAAACCAGACAGCACAAACGGACGCATCAAGCTACCCGCCAAATCAGTGCGGTTTCCCTTACCCAGTGCCATCGCACTTTGGCCCGTGGTACTGACACGGAAAAAACCAAACAACCAATACATGGTGTTCATAATGATGGTGCCGATCGCTACGCCACCAATCAATTCAGCAATACCAAGTTGGCCAATAACAGCGGTATCCACAGCACCTAACAGAGGTTGTGTCACCGTTGAGATGATGAAAGGGAAAGCGATTTTCAGATAATCTTTGTGGGTAATGGTCATATTCTATCGAGTGATATTAAGAACTATTTGCAATTAGAACGAAATGCTATCGTTTAATCCGTACGTTGTCATCATTTACTTAGAGTAGATTATCAACAAAGCATCTTTATCTTAGGCCAACTGCATAAAATCGTTAGCTGCTATTGGTTGTGCTAATTTGTCTCAACAAAAGATCAAAGTCTGGTTCAACAAAACAGCACAACCATCGATTAGTAAAAGCTCACGGGAAGGTAGAAATCGAGTTCGAACACTTCATCGGTGTTGAGAAAATGATTCTGATGATAATGCACATACGCGGGAGTCGAGCGCTGTTTGAAACCAGATGTGGGTAGCCACTTTTCTAACACCATACTGATCTGTGGTAGCAGTTCTCCATAGCGGCCATTTAGTCGAAACACAGCGTGTAAGCCGCCCGGAATCACCATCTGATTAACTACGCTACGATACTTAATCGGCTCATCAATCGCGATACACGCGACATAACGACACTGATCCATTTCAACCCAAGCAGGGTTTGAGTGATGCAAACCAAATTGGCTCGAAAAATCACGCTGTTCGGAATTCGCCCACGCTTTCAATATCAACCACGCATTGCGAATAGAGCGGTTATAACCCGTATGTCGAACATAGGCCGCCATGCGTTCAGGCACTTCAACGATCTTGGGTTCGGGCAATACTCGCTGCGCCACATTCAAATAGCCCGCCGCCACTTCGGGATCTTTCAAATAGGGTTTTTCTGCTACTTGTAAATCGTGTTTACGCCACTCGCCCGGAGACATATTAAAGGTCGCTTTAAATGCTCGACTAAACGAAGACACCGAGCTAAAGCCACATTTATGGGCGATCTCGACCACTGACGAGCTGGTATCAAACATCAATTGGTTGGCTGCATACTCCATTCGAGTGCGTCGGATATATTGATGCAACGACTCCCCGACCACGCTTTTAAAGGTGCGATGAAAGTGCTGTTCTGAATAGGCCGCTATCTCAGATAACTCTTTGGCAGACAAAGGCTGACTGATGTCTTGGTGAATATGGAACAGGACATCATTGATTCGCGATATGTGTTGACGTGACATCGTTTAAATAGCATAAATGGACATGTTTAAGAGCATAAACGGACACGCTAGTTTTTACAATTGCCGTGTAATATCAAGCGATAGAATAAAAACGATAAACGACGAGACACAACACATGGAAATCGCACAGTCATTACAACAGATTCAATCTTCATACATTCGAGAGATCCTCGCAGCCGCAAGTGATCCAAATGTCATCTCATTGGCCGGCGGTTTACCGGACGAGAAAACATTCCCAATCGATTTAATGAAGCCAACGCTAGAAAACCTAGCGAACATGCCTGAAGTTTTCCAATACGGCTCTACTGCCGGTTACGGCCCGTTGCTTGACCACCTAACACAAAGCTACCAATTGCCAGAGTCACACACGGTAATGATTTGTACTGGCTCTCAGCAAGGTTTGGATTTGATTGCGCGTGCGTATGTCGATCCAGGTGATGTGGTTGTGATGGAAGCGCCAAGCTACTTAGGTGCGATGCAGGTGTTTGGCCTAGTTCAAGCAAACATTGCGACCGTGTCTCAAACCGAATTTGGGCCGAATCTAGATGAATTGGAAACATGCTTTGCACAGCAAGCGCCAAAAATGTTCTACGCGGTGCCTGATTTTCACAACCCAACCGGTGTGTGCTGGGCAACAGAAACTCGTCAAAAAGTGGCTGAGCTGTGTATCAAATACAACGTGGCATTCATTGAAGATGCGCCATACCGTGAGCTACGTTTCACAGGCACAGAGCTGCCGTTGGTTTCTTCGTTCTGCCCTGATAACTCTATCGTTCTTCGTTCATTCTCTAAGATTGCATCGCCAGGTCTACGTATTGGCGCGGTAACAGGCAAACGCAGCTACCTTGAGCCACTGATCAAAGTGAAGCAAGGCGCGGATTTACACTCAAGTGTACCTATGCAAGCGCTGCTTGTTGGTCTTCTAAAACATGAAGATTTTGGCGTACACATGGAAAACATTCGCACTCTGTACAAGTCTCGTTATGAAGTGCTGTTCTCAGAGCTAGAGAAACAACTGCCTGCAGATTGCGTGTTAAAAGCCGTAGATGGCGGGATGTTCATTTGGGTTGAGATCCCAGAGTGCGACACCTTCGAACTGGCGAAAACCTTGCTATCGAATGGCGTGGCGGTTGTACCAAGCCCAGTATTTTATCCAAAGGCCGATGAAGCAAAAGCCGCACTGCGCTTAAACTTCACTAACGCCAACCCAGAAGAATTAACAGAAGCGGTGAAACGCTTAGCGGAAGTACTTAACCAAGCGTAATCGCTGATTAAGTCAGACAGATTCAATACCAAGGCCCTGATGTATTTTTACAGCAGGGCCTTTTTGGTTTGGGAATACGTGTTGTAATTCGAACCAGATAAAACGGTTTCATTGCATTTCTTAGTCCAAAAGCCACACTAATAACAATGCTAAATAGCCCTACTTTTGGTTGGTTTTTGTCCTTCCTTGGCTTGGTTATACTGCGGCGGATTTTAATAAGCCAATATGGGCAAACCTGAGTAAATCAAACTCAGTATGTATCATAAAAGGCAACCGCTCTGGATTTACGTTCCAGCTCGCAGAAAGGAAAAACCATGTCTCAATATGTTGTATGTGCTCTGTATAAATTCGTAGCACTTGATGATTACCAAGAAATTCGCCAGCCACTCACTGACGTGTTAGAAGCCAACCAAATCCGCGGTACTTTGTTACTTGCGAGTGAAGGTATCAACGGTACCGTTGCAGGTAAGCGCGAATCGATCGACGCCCTTCTTCAATGGTTCAAACAAGATTCTCGCTTGGCTGATGTTGTTTACAAAGAGTCGTTCAACGAAGAACAACCATTCAATCGCACCAAGGTTAAGCTTAAGAAAGAGATCGTAACCATGGGCGTTGAGGGCATCGACCCACGCCATGTTGTTGGCACTTACGTGAAACCAAACGAGTGGAACGCATTGATCTCTGATCCTGATGTGATTCTGGTTGATACTCGTAACGACTACGAAGTGGACATCGGCACCTTCAAAAATGCTGTAAACCCAAACACAGAAACCTTCCGTGAATTCCCTCAATACGTTGAAGACAACCTTGATCCTAAGAAGCACAAGAAAGTTGCGATGTTCTGTACTGGCGGTATTCGTTGCGAAAAATCAACAGCCTACATGAAAGAGCAAGGCTTTGATGAGGTTTATCACCTTGAAGGCGGCATTCTTAAGTACCTAGAAGAGGTACCTGAAGAAGAGAGCATGTGGGAAGGCGACTGCTACGTATTTGATGGTCGAGTTGCAGTAAACCACCAGCTAGAAAAGAGCGGTTACGATGTGTGTAACGCGTGTCGCCTGCCAATCACTGACGAAGACAAAGCCTCTAAACACTTCGAGAAAGGCGTAAGCTGCCCTAAGTGTATTGATAAGCACAGCGACGAGCAGAAAGCCCGTTTCCGTGAACGTGAAAAGCAAGTTCAACTGTCGAATGCTCGTGGCGAAACCCACGTAGGCGGCGAAGCTGCTCACCTTATCGAGCAACGCAAAAAAGAGAAGCTTGCACACAAAGAGCAGCAACGCTCTGGTAAGAAAGCAAAGTAAACTTTCTGCTTTAAACTCTTATAGTTCTAAACATATAACTATAAATAGTTAGCTATATACATACAAAAGGGCGCAAGTTCGAGGATAATCCTACGAGTTTACGCCCTTTTTTGATCGCTTTACGGCTTTGTGTTTTGAACCACATTTCTTTCGAAAAATTGCTTCTATACTGTTAATAATTCGACTAGAGAGGAAGTGCCAATGCTCAATGAAAACCATGCCTTTATCTTAGATTTCCCAGATCTTAAATTAGACATTGTTCAGCTCAACCACGACGACGAAAAATTCAAAGCAGACATGCAGAAATACCACCAACTCGACTACGACATCCGTCAGCTAGAAATCTCTGGCAGCCCTATCGATGACGACAGCATGCACAACCTCAAAGTAGAACGCATGGAGCTAAAAGACTCGCTACACAAACAGCTCACACGCCATCACGCGCTTAAGATCGTATAGAAAAATCAATCCAAGACTTTATTCTTAGCCATGCATCACGCATGGCTTTTTGGTTTCATCACTTCGCAAATCTAAGCTAATTCGGCTTCTTCAATTATGTTACTGTTTGCTTATTCAAAGGCGTTTGATAAGGAAGCGGTAAAAGTGGCAATGAAAGAAGAGAACATACAACTCCAACTCGCTTCAAATTCTGAATTCGATGAACTGTTTGCGTGTGTTAAACAAGGTATCTTCATACACGTAGATAGCGTTTTCGGCTGGGATGACGACTTTCAACGTCAACGACTTTTAAACGAATACCATCCATCTTGGTTTCATTGGGTATATCGCGAAAATAAAAGAGTGGGGCTCGCCTGCTTTAAACCTTATGACAACGCATACCATATTCATTTGCTGATCATTTTCCCCCAGTACCAAGGTCGTTCGCTTGGCAAGCAAGTCATGACTCTCATACATAAAAAAGCTATGGCAGAGCAACTTAGTCAAGTCACTCTATCGAGTTTTAAAAGTAATGCTCGTGCTATTAACTTTTATCAATCGCTTGGCTATCACGTTGTTGATGAAGGAGATGATGATTTTGTGGGGATGGAGCTCAATCTATACCACAAACACCATCTCTAATTAAACGCCCTAGCCACTCGCCCATTACTGCTCAGTACATAATGACCAATATAAGCTGGGATAAATACCGATTGCCCTTTGGTGAGTGTTAGGTGTTCACCTTTCTGACTCATTAACGTTAAATCATCATCTATCGCCATTAAAATTTCAGCACCGCTTGTGATGACTTCTTCTTGCTTTGGGCGATGAAAAATATTGAAATCAAAGTCACTAACTGGGATATCATAGCGATCACATTGACCTAACTTTGAAGGTGCTAACAACAAGCGTTCGAACGGGATTGGTGTAAACTCTGTGCAGGCAACCAACTCAGCGACATCAATGTGTTTTGGCGTTAAGCCAGCTCGCAGCACATTGTCTGAATTGGCCATAATCTCGAGCCCAGTCCCCTTGATGTATGCGTGCGGAGTGTTTGCATTCAAATACATCGCTTCACCCGGCCGTAGTGTGATCAAGTTAAGCAGCAGAACGCAAAACAAACCGATATCATTCGGGTACTGGTGGCTAAGCTCAGTAACCAAAGCAAACTCAGATTGACCTTGGTGAGCGGCTGCGTAAGCCAGAAGTTGCTCTAATGCTCGGTGTTTACGTTGGTCGTCCAGAGTTAATAAATCACGGAAAAACGCCTCTAAACCTAGAGAATCAAGGTGGTTGCCAAACTCTTCAACTAAACCAGCCAGCTCGCTCGAATTCAACTTTCTGAACAACCCTAATATTTCATCGAATTCTCGAAAGCCATTCATTGCTTGATATTCAGTGATCGCGTAAACCAATTCAGGTTTGTGGTTAGAGTCTTTGTAATTACGATGTCCTGCAGTCAGAGGGATTCCTGCTTGCTCCTCTCTTGCAAAGCCAACCTCTGCTTGGCGCTTGTTTGGGTGAACCTGAACAGACAACGCTTTTTCTGCTGCCAAGATCTTAAACAAGAACGGCAGTTCACCAAACTCCTGCGCAATATCGCTTGATAGATAGGCCGGTTTATTCTTGTTAATCAGCTCAGAGAGAGGCACCAAGTGCTGGTCAAGCTTAACCATTGAGCAACCTTTTGGATGCGCTCCCATCCAAACTTCCGCTTGCGGCTCTTGTGACTCATTCTGAAAGCCAAACAGTTCACGTATCGAAGAAATGCTCCCCCATGCATAATTTTGGATGGTGTTTTCCATTGGGAAAAATGAGTGTTCTGAGAGGTGGCTGAGTGGCATGGCGTTTTCCGTAGTGAGCCCTTTGAACACAATTCAGAGAGCTGATTTCTAATAACGTAAATAATTAGAAAGACTACAGAGCTCGGCTAGAACCCACATGAGATGAGGTCTTAGACGCAATAGGAAAAATTCTTAGAAACAGGTGAGACCGATGAAAAGCGTGAAAATAGTCACATTTGAATATCACGAGTAGAAAGCGCTGAGAATAAGATAGCGGCTTGTATCGCACTGATTACAGCAGCGATACAAGCATCTGAATACAAACACTAGTGACTATCTTGTTATCGTTCCTTAAAAACCAGAGCGAGCTTCTGCACTTTTCTGAGGTGATTGAGCTTGTAGGAAAGGCAGTAACAGCAAGCCAATAACGGCCGCACAAGTAGAGATGGTAATGAAGAACCCACTCCAGCCGTAAGCTTCTAGAACGAGCGCTAATGGGTAACCAGAAAGTGCTGCTCCCATATAAGCAAACAAGCCAACAAAACCTGTCGCCGCCCCGGCAGAGTCTTTATGTGAACATTCCGCCGCCGCCATGCCAATAAGCATTTGAGGGCCAAAAACAAAAAAGCCAACGCAGAATAGCCCAGCCGCTTGAAACACAAAGTTGGTTAAAGGCATAAGCCATAAAGCCGAAACCGAAAGGAAGATGCCAATCGCAAACAAGATGTTCATTGGACCGCGGTTGCCACCAAACAACCTATCCGATCCCCACCCAGCAACAAGTGAACCAACAAAACCTCCTATCTCGAACAGAGACAAGGCAGCGTTGGCGTTGATCAAACTGTAATCGTGTTCTTCGGTGAGGTATAAATTGCCCCAGTCGTTAACTGCCGTTCTTACGATGTAAACCAACACATAACTAAAGGCGAGCAACCAAATGTACTTATTGCTGAACACATAGGTTTTCAGGATCTCTCGATAGCTTAACCCTTGCCCATGGCTCTCTTGCGCTAATTCCAGGTGATCACTGCGCCACTTCCCTACCGTCGGAAGTCCCATGGTGGTGGGCTTGTCACGTAAGCGCCAGCAGACAATAAGACCGATAAAAACACCAATCACACCCGGCCAGATAAACCCAGCTCGCCAACTGAACTGCAGCGTTAGATAACCCACAAGAATAGGGATAAGCGCTCCACCAACGTTGTGCGCTGTATTCCAGATTGCCCAGCGAAAGCCTCTTTCGGAGCGAGAATACCAAGTCGTCAATAACTTGGAACACGATGGCCAGCCCCAACCTTGGAACCATGCATTCAGTACCCATAGCGAGATAAAAGCCGCTAACGAACTCGAAAAGCCAAACGCGATGTTTATCAGACCAGTCGCGATTAGGCCAAGCCCCATGAAGTAACGAGGGTTCGACCGATCCGATATCGTGCCTGAGATAAATTTCGATAAGCCATAAGAAAGATAAAAGAGCGTGCCAATTAAGCCGATATCGCCTTTGTCCAAACCTAGATCGGTGATCATTGCAGGCGCGGCGTAATTAAAGGTTTTACGAGTGAAGTAAAAACCCGCATAGCCGACATACATTCCTATCATGATGTGAAGGCGCCAATAGCGATAACTCTGATTGACCTCATCATCAGTTAGAGCATCACTCTCTGACGTTGTTGAGCGCAGAAATCCAAACATATTCGTTCTCACACTTTAGGTAATGTAACGCTGATATTGGTACCCGAAGATGAGCCATTAGCGTTGATTGTCATCTTGCCGCCGAGCGCCTGAACACGCTCTTGCATACCGCGAACACCCATTCCTTTGAGAAGATCTTGCGCTGTAAAACCAATGCCATTATCTGATATCTGAAGATAAGCCTGGTCACCTAAAAGCAGTTCAATTCTGATTTCGCTCGCGTTGGCGTATTTAGAGGCATTGTTTAGAGATTCTTGGCACAGCCTGAAGATAGTGACCTTAAGCGTGTCACTCAAACACGAGTAATCACCTTGCCAATTTAACTGAATATCAACGCCGTGATCCGAAAACTCCATCTCTCGAATAAGCTGTTCCACGGAATCTTTTAGGTCCAGATCGTCCAGCATCTTAGGTCTTAATTTTGTAAGTAGACGTTTGGTGGTGTCATAAACATTCAAAGATAATGATTCAATGGTACCCGCACAGCGAACGCTCATCTCAGCCGCGTCGACACGTTTAATAATGCTTGCCTGAGTACGAATTGCCGTGATGTTTTGGCCGATTTCATCATGCAACTCACGCGCAATATCACGACGAACTGACTCTTCAGCGGTAACTAACTGACGTGAAAGGTTTTGATTTCTGGAAAGCTCACTGCGTAATTTCGAGTTGAGATCTTTCTGCTTTTGAACCGCTAAACCAAGCAATATACCAGTGATGGTTTGAGCAGATAGAGACAAGAGCAAATCGGTAATTTCGAGTTTGGACGTTCCACTATGAGCAGCAATCAGCGCGACACTATTTAGCATTGTTGCAAGCAGAGCGCCTTGCCATCCGTAACGAACGGCCAGCAAGATAATAGGGATCGCCATACAGAATGGGGCAAAGCGCCTTAGCTCATCAGGCAAACTGGTTTGTATCAAAATACTGGCGACCAACAAGACGCTATATAAAGCGATGTGACGGATTTTGAACTCTACAACATTATGGATTAAGTAAGAGCCCAGTGGTGACCACTTGTTTTGGAATAGATAGTTCCAGACTAGATAACACATCGGCACCAGCATCAGTCCGCCAGTAATACTCACCAACCACACCATGTAAACAGCCGGAACATGAGAACCCACAACGGCAACATTAATGAATGCTGTGACCATGATTAAGCTCGCCATCACTAACAAGTGACGATTCTGGTCACCAGAATAATAACGCTTGGCAATTAGCGTGGCAGGAATACTCAATCCACTGGCGATGAGTATCGTCAGCCATTGAGGTTCATCAAGCAGCAGAGCTAAAGCGATCGCAAGCCCCCACTCGGCAATATAGATAGCAGGCCAATAGTGAGTGCGAGTGTGCAGCGTCATTCCCAATCGAAGTGAAAACGGGAAAAGCAGAATGGCTAACTCAGGGTCATTAATAAAATAGAAGGCAATAACCCACAAACAGAACCATGCACAACCAGCCATAAAAACCCCACACAGGGAGGTGGCTAGGTAAGAACGCATTAATACTGGTCTTGTGTAAACAATTTAGCTAACTCGACGTTGTTCTTAACATTGAGTTTGTCCATAGCATTGGCACGGTGTACATGCACCGTTTTATGGCTAACCCCTAGCTCTACGGCAATAGATTTTACATCGAGCCCTGTCGCCAATAACTGACACACTTCGCTTTCTCTGCGGGTGAGCTGATTTAAAGAGGCTTTATTCTTCATGGGCGTCGCAAGCTTTATGGCGATATCGGGCGTGAGATAACAGCCACCATTTGCGCTCGTGTGTACGGCTTGGATTAACTCATCAGGGCTACAGCGCTTGCTGAGATAACCTTTGGCTCCTAACTCTAATGACTTCTCAACCATCGCCGGCGAGTCATGAACGCTCAACATGATGCTGGCAATGCCAGATGGAATCTCTTCCAATAAGCTCAGGCCACTTTCGTCTTGCATTGAGATATCTAAGATCACGACATCAGGGTGACAACTTGGCAATCCTAGGCGCGCTTCTGCCGCAGAGTTGAATTCCCCCACGACCGTAATATCAGCTTCAAGACTGAGTAATTGAGCAAAGCCAGATCGAACAATGACGTGGTCATCAACAAGCGCAACATTAATCATGATATTAACCAAAATTAAGAGTAAGAAAGAAAAATAGCCCCAACAGGAGCTATCTAAAATTAAGTTTATTAATAGAGATGATACTGAATCGAACTAACGATTGGTATGATCTCACGTGCTTTAAACCAATAAAGCACGTGAGACTCGCTACGCGTTTTGAGACGCTAAGTGTATTTTCTTAGCGTGGCGAATCTTCTTCTCTTCCGCAACCGCAACGAATAGCAGTAACACGATACAAATGGCAGCTGACGTATCAAGCGCTGCGAACGTGCCTTTCCAACCCGTTAAGCCAAAAATAGGTGTGCCGTCTGCAATCATACCTAGGCCAAGTTTGGCAAAGCTGTCACCAATTAAGTAAGCAAATGTACCTTTCACGCCATCCGCAACGCTGATTGCTTTCTTAGGCACGAAACCTACTGCAGCAACACCAATCAGCAACTGAGGACCAAATACTAGGAAACCAAGCACAAACAGTGATGCTAGGTACATGAACTCACTGGTTGCATGCTGGTAGAACTCTAGCGAAACGATAATCAGGCCAAGCGATACACAAGCAACCAAAGCACGGCGTCCGTTCGCAAGGTCTGACAGATAACCCCACATTAACGTACCGACCAGTGCACCAACCTCAAACAGAGTGAAGCCTGAAATCGCGGTTTCTTTTGATAGACCTAGCTCTTGATACGCATAAACGGTAGACCATTGATCGATACCGATACGAACAATGTATAAGAAGATATTCGCGAAGCAGAGCAACCAGATCACTTTGTTTTTCAGGATGTATTCAACAAAGATCTCTTTCTTAGTCATTTGATTTTCTTCAGCAGCCGTATCTTCTTCGCTGACTTCTTCATCAAACAACTCTTCAACCGTACCTAGACCATAGGCTTCTGGAGAGTCATTACCAAAGCGCATACCAATAAAGCCAACCACAATCGCAATGATTGATGGGAACACGAACATACCGATCACGTTGCCATCAAATAGGTAGTTAGCTCCAAACAGAGCAACACCAGCGGCACCTGCGCCACCCACGTTGTGCGACATATTCCAAAGGCCTAAATAAGAACCACGCTTGTTACGAGGCGTCCATTTAGTGATGGTCGAGTAGCTTGAAGGACCGCCGGTACTTTGGAAGAAACCACTCAACGCATAGAAGGCAACCATCAAGAATAAGCTAGCACTGCCACCGCCCATACTGAAGCTGAAGCCCAACATAGCGATACCAGAAAGGACAAGCATGAATGGCAGGAACTGCTTGGTGTTTTTACCATCGGCATAATAGGAAACGACGGTTTTACCGATACCGTAAGTGATAGAGAAACCCAGACCGATAAGACCTAGATCCGTCATCGATAATCCATAAGTAGAAATCATGTCGTTTTGCGCGACATTGAAGTTCTTACGGATCAAATACATGGTTAGATAACCAATGAACACGACGAGGTAAGATTGTAGGAATGGTTTAAACCACATTTTTCTTCTAGTTTCGACCGGAAGATCCAGCGTCGGTTTTCGAACCTGATCTAGGAACTTTAACATTGTGAACTCTCTTATTTTTTGTGAGGTCTGCACGGCATAATTGCGGCCATACATTGTTTGTTAGTTGACCGTGAAATAATAAGGAGTCTAAAAATCGACCGCATGAGAGAGGGTCTTAGAATAACTAGGAAAAATTCTTAGTTCAGAATTGGGAGTCAAGAAAGCGTGAACAGCATCACTTTGTTTACGGTCTGTTATGGATTGATATTACGATAACAAAAGTCACTCATTTCAGGGCTGACGAACCTTGTAAATAAACAGAAACGAGTGGATTACTTCACTAAAAAAACACCAGTATCGGTTCATCACCATAAAACTCCATGGTCATGGTGTGTCCGATACTGGTTCAGCATTCATTCTGATTAAAATAGATTCAATAGGCTTGTTACGTTTCGCGTGAATCGTACTACAGTCGCTTGCCGCTACCGTCTTCCCACATTACTTCACATTCATCTTTGATGGCAGCTTTTAATAATTCAACCAGTGGGAACGCTCGACTACCGATATTAACAGGCGCTTCAACCACCTCTTCTTCATTGTCGTCATCAGTATTTTCATGCTCTACGGACTTGCTCTGCTCTGCTGCAATAGCAGCACGTAGATTATCCAGAGCTTGAGGAACCTCTGAAGCATCCATAGCACCTGGGATGGAGCCGCTATGCCCAAGCATCTTGATGAACTGGAGGCCGACTTCACCAAACATCGTGACACTAGCATGAGCTTTACAACTAAAGGTAATTAACATAATGAGCCTTTCTTAATTTTGGTCGTTTACAAACTATGTGGAGTAACTCTCTGGAAAGCAAGTAGATAAACATCAAACAACGGTTACAAGTTTGATGCTTAAATCTAATCTTCTAGAGATGACCAGCACCATCGGTGATATACATCACTATTTGGAATTGATTGAACAGCCTTTCATATGAAACCTTGATAGTAGTCACACTAAATAGACATCTAAGCCTCTGCATAGCTTGTTATTTAATCTACTATTAACACCATTATCAAAAACTTTGGCACAGATCACATGAAAAGGCTCGTCGGCAGGCACCTAGAAGAAATGGCGGACATACGATCCACCCGCAAGCAAAAAATTGTCCACTCCTTTTCACTGACTGCCGCTGCGTTATTCATTTTCTATACTCGGGCTTACTTCGAAGGCGAGCATTACACGCTGTCAATATTCGAATTGTGCTTCGCCATCATTGCCATTTCTAACGCTTTATATGTAAGAAAAGTCATCAATCCTGAGTATTCCGAATTGATTCTGAGTGGTGTTCTTCTAGTTCAGGGCGTCATCCTATTCTTGTACAGTCACGCCATCCCAGATCGCATCCTCTGGCTCTACCCAATTCTGGCCGCGGTCATTTTCATTAATGATTTCAGAATTGGCATAATCTTCAGCACCTCGTTTTGCCTGTTCATCAGCACCTTGATTACAGCAATGCCCAACAATTTTTCTTTACCATTTAACAGCACACACAGATTTTTCCTTAGCTTATTTACCATGAGCTTGGTGTGCCACACATCCGCCTATTACTACACAAAAGCCGTCAGTTATATTCAACGCCTGTATAAAGAAGGCATTGAAGATCTCGCTTACAGAGATCAGTTAACCGGCTTGGCAAACCGTTGGAGCTTTGAACGCTGGGCGACAGAAAAACTAGCCACCGTGGATAGTGAGCGATCACTTACGGCATTGGTCTTTTTGGATATAGATGACTTTAAAGGCATTAACGACAGCTACGGGCACGATGTGGGAGACAGTGTCTTACAGCATTTTGCCAATCGCTTGAGCAACAACATTCGAACCAGAGACAGAAAAAGCCATGAATACGATTATTCCATCGCGCGCTTTGCTGGAGACGAGTTTGTTCTGATGCTCTACGATGTGCCAACTCGTAAAGATCTAGACGGCATTCTAGATAGGATCTGCGGGCTGTTCGAAAGCGGCTGCCAAACAAACGAGAGAATCAAGGAATTGACGTTAAGTGTTGGGGTTGCTTTGTATCCGCAAGATGCCCAAGAATTACATGAGCTGACGAGATGTGCTGATAAAGCGATGTATGTTGCCAAGCATTCAGGAAAAAACCGATATGCTTATTATCACGACAACCCAGTATCGACCCTGATAGAAGAACTACCAACGAGCCTTGTTAGCTCAGCACCGGATTCATCTGAACTTGAAGATTGCTTTGAAGCGAAGATCGAAGGGAACAATGTTACGCTATTAAAAACGCGCCAACGCTAGCCATTCCTATAACGGAGCGGCGCTGCTAACCTGCAAGGTACATAAGCCAAAGACTCACTAACCCGATCATAATAATCCATATGACTTGACGTGTTCGGTTTGGGTTATTCCCTTTAGGTCGCCTCACCACGGTTTTAAAAGCGGCTTGCTTAGCTGACTGAATAAACGGCGCTTCTATCTCACGTTTTTTCACGCGGCGTTTAACTGCGCTGTTTGCAACCTCTGTAAAGCGCTGGCTTTGCTCCGTTGTAAAGTCGTTATCAAAACCTATCCGACCATGCCTTTCGCCATGTTTTTGCTGAACTGCCATAGCGGCCTCCTTGGCGATATACTCTCTATTGAGTATAGACATAATTTCATATTGTTACCTGTTCAAGATTTTCGAATAAGTCACTCAACGCTGTGCCATCTTCTTTTTAAATCAAATTACATAAACTACAGCTATTCAAGTTTATGAGGGTTTCAAAATGACGAATGTAAGAGCAGTAGATCATTTGATTACAGCACATGCCACCTCAGATGGTGATGGCGTCAAAATCCAACGACTCGCAGGTTTTAATAACGCACGTTTCTCTCCATTTTTAATGATTGATGAACTGAAGTCGGATGAAAGCAAAGACTATGTTGGCGGCTTTCCTCCACATCCTCACCGTGGGATAGAAACGCTCACTTACATGCTCCAAGGTCACTTCCAACACAAAGACCATATGGGGAATGTTGGAGAGCTACGCAGCGGTGGCGCTCAATGGATGGCCGCAGGCCGTGGTGTCATTCACAGCGAAATGCCAATGATGGAAGAAGGTGCGCTGCATGGTTTTCAGATTTGGATAAACCAACCTGCGACACACAAAATGCAGCCAGCTCAGTATCACGATTTCCAAAGTGAAAGCATCGCGGAGCATCAAAGTGAACAAAGTGATTTGTTAAGAGTGATTGCCGGAGGGTTTGAACTGCACAACCAAACTGACAAGGATTCAGAGGCTTTACGAGCGCAGGGTCCATTACAGAAAACAGGTGTGCCATTAAGCGTTGCGGATTGGCGCTCTCATTCTGGGCAAAAAGTCACGTTAGGGACTAATGTTAATCACAATGCCATGACTTATGTGTACCGAGGCAGTATTAAGATCGGCGACAAAGTCATCAACCAAAGTCAACTTGCCCTGCTCACCAAAGCTGAATTGTTGTCTTTAGAAAGCCTAGAAGATTCAGGTGTACTGATTTTTTCTGGTCAGCCGATTAATGAACCTGTCGTGCACTATGGTCCGTTTGTCATGAACTCGATGGAAGAGATTGAACAGACAATTCAAGACTACAACAACGGTGTGTTTGAGACTTACTGATGTCTTGGCTTTGAGCTTTGAAGGTTGAAGAGATTTTGCAACGAACAACGATTTGGTCATCCATTTGATGGCTACAAAAACAAGTGACACTATCCACTGCCGGTTACTATCACTTATTTAACCACGCTCCTAGAGCGTGGTTTTCTTCTATTCAATCAGAGACAAACGATGCCCTGATTGAACAAATTTAGATCTGATTACAAGTACTCACACAGGTAAGCCGTCGCTTCTTTTACCTGTAGGTCGAATGAAGAGTCACCCGCAACGTCAAAAGACTCACCAGCTTGGTATGTCGTCCAGTCATCATCGCCAACACGCTTTACAATCAAAGCACCTTTAACAACGGTCATCTTTTCTGGAGCCGCAGTACCGAACGTATACTCACCAACCGCCATTACACCAACACTCACATCAGCACCAGACTGGTTAAACGCTAACGACTTAACGCCACCTTCAAAGTATGTGTTTTCTTTAATCATTGTACTTCCTTGTTATCTTCAAATTGCAATTATTGAGCTCACCGAGTAAGCCTATGCGTAAATTTAGGTGATAATTGTTTTAACCAATTCGAGACTTTCCTACAAGAAATAAATACGCATAGCTTAAGCATTTCTTGAATTCGCTTTCATTGATAACGTAAATACCAAGGAATCAGGCAAAAAATCGCCAACGCAACCAAATTTATTGGAACATTCGATCCTGCTTCTAACTCTTATAACAATTTTTGCAAACTAAGGTTTTAGTTAATAGAATCTAAAATAATATCAGTGGGAAAATGAAGAAATAATGGCAAAAAAGTCGGTCAAAAGCAGAGATTTATTTGCCAACTCGTTACTCTACAGCTTCCTATTAGCTGGCTTTATGATTGCCCTCACCGCGGGCTATTTTGCTTACCAAGCCCACCAACAATCTGTTAGCCCAAGCAACGTCTATGGCACATGGATAGAGATTGCGGCGCCACCTTACAACACCGATATCCTGACACTTTCAGACAAAGGTGTGATGATGAATCATCGTCTTATCACTACCTCATTCGATTTTGACGGTAAGATTGTCACGATCAACACAGGATCTGGAACCACCGTTTACACCATCAGCGGCACCTATGATTCACCTCGCTTGAAGCGACTAGAGCCAAGCGTACCGTCTCAGCAATTTGTTAAAGAAGGCTACGAAGATACTGCAATTGGTGATACCCATAGTGTCATGCAACAACGACGTGCTTCCCTAGCTGAGCAATTCAAAAGATAAACCTCCTCTTCTCCTTGCTTCCAGAAGCATTAGCCTACTCGTCGATTGGCCTCGCTCGCTCAACACACTTCACTTTGTGATTCTGCTTCAATTCACAGTATTTTCTTATAGTTTGTCGCACCTTTTCATAACTTCATGTTGTGAATTTTCACTTGTGAGATTTTCCTACTGAAGGATGTTTTATTTTATAAAACATGGACTCAGCATCTCACTCATTAAGCAACATAATTGTAACAAGATACAATTTTTTAGTTGTCCATCGAAAACGGATTTATTTTCAGTTATGAAATTAAAACTCTCTCGAATACTGACTGGGAAGCTCCTTCAAAACTGATTGGAGCCGTTTATGGGGCCATTGGGTTCTCGTAATCTTCAAGGAATGAGAGAAATAGTATGATTCGTATAAATACCTGTGCTGCAAGCATTGCTCTAGCGCTATCTGGTACAGCATTAGCTGCTCCAACAGCACCTAGCATCGACATGTACGGTTCCAACAACCTGCAATTTTCTAAAATTGAACTCGCGATGGAAACCACCTCTGGCTACAACCAGATGGTGAAATATCACGACAAAGCAAAAGTCGACGTTAAGTTCAACCAATGGAGCGGAACGTCAGGAAACACGTACAACATCTACTTTGATGGCGTTAAAGTAGCCACTGGCCCAATCACTGGCAGCCAAACCACGGCTTCATTCGAATATGGCCAAGGCGGCTTATTCGAAATGGAAATAGAAGCGTGTGACGAAACAGGTTGTAGCAAAAGCGCACCCGCTAAAATCACGATTGCCGATACAGATGGCGCACACTTAGCGCCACTTGCGATGAATGTGGATCCAAACAACAAGTCATACAACACAGATCCAAACACGGTAGTCGGTACTTACTTTGTTGAGTGGGGTATTTATGGTCGTGACTACACGGTAGATAACCTACCTGCTGATAACTTGACCCACATCCTTTACGGCTTCATCCCAATTTGTGGTCCTAACGAATCAGTAAAATCGGTAGGTGGAAACAGCTACAACGCCCTCATGACAGCTTGTCAGGGTGTTAACGATTACGAAGTGGTGATTCATGACCCTTGGGCGGCTTTCCAGAAAAGCTTCCCTCAAGCGGGACACGAATACAGCTCACCGATCAAGGGTAACTACGCAATGATGATGGCGCTCAAACAGCGTAATCCTGATTTGAAGATCATCCCATCGATTGGTGGCTGGACGCTGTCTGACCCGTTCTTTGATTTCACAACTAAAGCCAACCGTGACACCTTTGTAGCGTCTGTTAAGAAATTCCTTAACACATGGAAATTCTACGACGGTGTGGATATCGATTGGGAATTCCCTGGTGGTGGCGGTGCTGCTCCAGACCTTGGTGATCCTGTAAATGACGGCCCAGCTTACATTGCACTGATGGCAGAACTTCGCGTGATGCTAGATGAGCTAGAGGCGGAAAACGGTCGTACTTACGAGCTCACTTCTGCGATCGGTGTTGGTCACGATAAGATTGAAGACGTGAACTACGGCGATGCTATCCAATACATGGATTACATCTTCGCAATGACTTACGACTTCTACGGCGGTTGGAACAACGTGTTAGGTCACCAAACAGCACTAAACTGCGGTAACTTCATGCGTCCTGGTCAATGTGATGGCACAGGCCTTGATGAAAATGGCGAACAATACACAGGCCCAGCTTACACCACAGACAACGGCATCCAACTGTTGCTTGAGCAAGGTGTTCCAGCGAACAAGCTTGTGGTTGGTACAGCGATGTACGGTCGTGGTTGGGAAGGCGTATTACCATCATCACTCACCGATCCGAGCGACCCTATGACAGGCGTTGGTAACGGCAAACTGAAAGGCAGCTCTGCGCAAGGCGTATGGGAAGATGGCGTTATTGATTACAAAGGCATTAAAGCAAACATGCTTGGCGCGAATAACCAAGGCATCAACGGCTTCGAATATGGCTACGACGAAATGGCAGAAGCGCCTTACGTTTGGAACCGTACTTCAGGTCAGCTCATCACATTTGATGATGACCGCTCAGTAAAAGCAAAAGGCGCGTACGTTCGTAGCCTTGGCCTTGCGGGTCTATTCTCTTGGGAAATTGATGCAGACAACGGCGACATCCTCAACGCAATGCATGAAGGCCTTGCTGGCGGTACAACAGATCCTGTAAACCGTAAACCAACGGCAGCTGCAGGCGCAGACCAATCAGTTGAAGGCCCAGCCTCTGTTTCTCTAGATGGCAGCGCTTCAAAAGACAGCGACGGTACAATCGCGAGCTATGCTTGGTCACAAGTAAGCGGCACGGCAGTAACGCTGGCGAACGCGAATGCGGCTGTTGTAAGCTTCGATGTGGTTGAAGTCGCGCAACAAGAAGCACTCACGTTCAGCCTAACGGTAACTGATAACGAAGGCGCTACTGCAACTGACACCGTTGTTGTAACGGTAACTCCTAAAGACACAGGCCCAGTCAATACAGCACCAGTTGCTGTGGTTACGGCTCCGGCTGAAGTGAATGCAGGTGATGTAGTCGTGGTTGATGCTTCGGCTTCAAGCGATCCAGACCAAGACACATTGACCTTCACGTGGGATGTACCTGCTGGTATCGATGCAACGGTTCAAGGTGCTTCAGTGAGCTTTGTCGCGGCGGAATACACGCAAGATACAACGCTGAACTTCTCTGTAACGGTCAGCGATGGCACTGATACATCGGTTGCGGCTACTTCAGTGAAAGTTCTAAAGAAAACCACAGGCGGCGGTACGTGTACTAACGCTTGGGATTCAGGCGCGGTTTACACTGGTGGCGACCAAGTGACTCAAGGCGGTAAGGTTTGGGAAGCGAAATGGTGGACAACCGGTGAAGATCCAACAACGACAGGCCAATGGGGCGTGTGGAAAGAGATCGGCCCAGCAAGCTGTGCTAACTAAAAATAGGATTGAGCTAAACACCAACTAAGCACCTAAAAGCAAGGCCAACCAGATAATGTCTGGTTGGCCTTTTTAATGTTTGTTTTCTTAGCTTTGAGCTTACGATCTTTTTACTGGCGTTCTACTGACTTGCGCTCGTTATACCAATCACAGTAAGCAAGTGTTCAAAAATAGCGCAGGAAAAAAGCTTGAGAACAAGGCAGATTTTTTCGATGAGTAGTTATTCTACAATCAAAAAATCTAACGACGTTATCGAGATTTTTAACAAGCTAGGGTGAACAGTTATTTACTACGATTGGTATTAGACTTAGCCAATTAAGTTATCAAAGCTCTCGAACACTTGTGGGCACTTCATTACTCGCCCGTGGCCCTGTCCTTGAGTCGCAATTAAAGTAACGCGACCCATTTCATTAGCCGCACGCTGAGACACATCAAACTTAGTAAACTTGTCTTGCTCATCATGAACGATGATCGTCTGAGACTCACGAAGCGCTAGCTTTCCATAGGGATCAACAGACTGAATCGGGTAGTTAAACTGCTCTTCGACTTCTCCAACTACCGCCTCGAACAGTTTCATTGAGTAACCAGAACGCGCGACGCTGCCAAATAGGTTTTCTAGATAATCCAGTACAGGTGCAATCAGCAATAATGGCTTGTTTTCCAATTTAACGTGCTTACATTCCAACGCAGAAGCCGTGCCCATACTGTGACCGACCAAACCTGCTACCTCACCCACCGAATCGAGAATCGCTTCAAGGCCGTTCACAAACGCAGGAATATGACCATGTACACCATCACTGCCACCATGAGCAGGGTGATCATAAGCCAGAGCCGTAAAACCTTTAGCGGCGATATGTTCCATCAGAGGGAAAAACTGACTCGCAGTGCCAGACCAACCATGAGTCAGCACCCAAACAGGCCCCGTACCCAAAGAATAGGTTTTTAAAACGCCATCACGACCTTTGATTTCACTCTTGATAAGCCCTTGGGGATCAGCATTTTTCTGCTCAGTACGCATTGGAGTGAGCAGCAACTTACGTGCTGTTTTCTTCGCATGACTCGGCGCTAGGATGTAATGAAGATTGGTTGTTGCGCCAATTAAGCTGCGCTTGAAGCTGAATTTGTTCGATGTATTAAAGTAGATTTTGTCACTCATGACCGGTCCTTGTATCGCCATCATCATTGGCGGATCGAGCTCGGCCCTGAAAATCGAACGACCGTGCTATTTGTTAGTGTAAAAAATGGCGATAGCGCTTTTTATGGCTGCTTGCCGCCACTTCTCTTAAAATTTCTTATAAGCCTTAGTTAAACAAAACTCAGATGCTTTGCGAGCTAAACCTCTTTCCAGCTAGCGATTAAGCGCTGTACACCACTCCAAAAGTGGGTGTGGCTCGCTTGTTGGCCTCGTAACGAGTAGAACAAGTTGGCACTCAAGTAGAGGCCGTATAACTCAAAGGTTGCCTGTTTAGGATCTAAATCGGCTCTGAACTGTTTGCTCTCAACCGCTTTTGCTACCTGAATCGTCAAGTAATCAATCCACACTGAAATGGTTTTCTGCAGTGCTTTCTGAATCACAGACGTTTCACTGCCCGCATCTTTCCATGCATCAATAAACATGCAACTGCCTTGGAATGAATGGTTCCAGCCCAACCAATTGTCGAGCAGCTGTTTCAATTTCGCTTCAATATCACCATCTCCCAGCTCTCTTGCGGGAATGATGACTCTTTCGGTGAATATGGCGTTGGAATACTCGAGTACAGAGAGTTGCAGGTTTTCTTTAGAGTTGAAGTGTGCAAACAAGCCACTCTTAGACATGCCACACTGCTTGGCTAACTCGCCAATCGTCAAACTCTCAAGCCCATTCTCACTTGCAAGCGCGAATGCATGGCTCAAAATATACTCTTTGGTTATCTTTCCCTTACTCATTATTCACCAATAATAAATCTGATACATTATTTTTAGCACGTTCGTTCTTTTTTTCAAGATTTTTTACTTAACCCTAGGTATTCATTTTGTCTTATCAAAGAACTGTGGAAAAATGCGACAGTATTCAAAGGAATTTGAGTTAACCGATTATTGAGTTTAATAACTAGGGAAAGAGAATGAACACACTTTGGGAACAGTTTGCGTTTTCGGCGTCGGTAACAGGCCCTATCTGTTTAATGCTGTTTCTTGGTGTGATGCTCAAGCGAATCGGCTTAATCAATGACAATTTCATTGATGTCGCATCTAAGGTGGTATTTCAAGTCACCCTGCCCGCGATGCTATTTCTGAGTATTGTTCAATCGAATCACAACTTTTCAGCCAGTAGCGCGTTAGTTGCGTTTGGCGTCATCGCTAACTTTGTCTTTTTCTTGTTCACGATTTTCTCAACCAAATTAGTATTTAAAGGTTCGAAAGATCAAGGTGTGATTGTCCAAGGTGGATTCCGCGCCAATACCGCGATCATCGGCCTCGCCTATGTAGCTAATATTTATGGTAACCAAGGCGTGGCATTGGCGGCTATCTATGTCGCATCCCTAACCGTGCTGTATAACATTCAAGCCGTAATTGCACTGACACCCAAAGGCGAAGACACAGGCGCGAAAGCGATTAAAGTGATCGCTAAGTCGATTACCAAAAACCCATTGATCATCGCTATTTTCTTAGCGGTCGTCTTCTATGCACTTTCGATTCCTATCCCAAAAATGGTCACTGATGCTGGTCAATATTTTGCCAACATGACGTTGCCTTTAGCACTGCTGTGTACCGGTGGGTCGCTCGATATCAGCTCGCTCAAACAAGAAAAGTTATCGACGTGGTTTGCCTCTAGCTACAAGTTAATTGCCTCACCGTTACTGATTACATTGGCGGCTGGGTACTTAGGATTTGAAGGGCTCGATCTCGGGCTTATCTTCTTGATGAGCGCGGCACCAACGGCAGCGGCAAGCTACGTTATGGCTCGTGCGATGGGAGGAAACTCAACACTGGCGGCTAACATCATCGCGCTTACTACTGTTGTTTCTCTTATCACTTGTACTCTCGGTATTTTTGTACTTACTGCAATGGATTTAATATAGCTGCGACAGGCTTCAAAAAACCGACACTAGCCTTGAAACAAAGGTCATAAGCCTTGATTTAGGACTAACTGGTTGGGCATAAAGACTGCTAGATTTCGTAAAAATTTTACTAAGAGATCTGATATGTCTTCCGTTCAACATACGCCTTCACAACACATCGCCAGTATCGAGTTAGGCCGAGTGATTGCTATCTTGGCGATCATTGGTTTACACGGTCAAATGGCACTCACTTATTGGCAAATAGATGAAGTGCCTTGGATCGGTTATGTACTCAACCAAACCGCTCGTTTTGCGGTACCTCTGTTTTTCCTAATTTCCGGTTATCTTATTCAGCCCAAGCTGACTGCCTCCCCGTGGCAAACCGTCATTAATTACTCGAAACCACTCCTCAAGGTTTGGGTGGTTTGGAGCATCATTTGCCTAGTCATGCCATTCAACCTCGCGAAGGTGGAAGAGTTCGGTTACTTAGGCGAACGCCAAGACTATTGGGGCTTTTTAATGAACACCCCACTTAACTCTTTCTTAGAGGGTGGATTGGTTCATTTATGGTTTATTCCCGCTCTGGTTTGTGCAGTTTTGATCATTGCTTTGATAGTCGAAATGAAACTCGACAAACTGCTATTACCAGCGGCCATTGTACTTTACGTTTATGGTGTTTTAGCGGGCAGCTACGCGAACTTGACCGAACTCTGCGCACCTTTCTTTACTCGTAACGGCCCGTTCTTTAGCACGTTAATGGTGACCTTAGGTTTCCTCATTCGTCAGAATCAATGGAAGGTGTCATCCGCTAAAGCGCTGGCGTTATTAGCGTTAAGCATGTTGATTCATTTTGCTGAGGCATCATGGCTCACCACGTTCGACGTCGGATTCAACATGAATGATTTCTTGTTTGGTACGGCACTATGGGGAATGGGCGTATTTATGTGGCTTTTGGCTAATCCAAACATCGGCGACTATGCGTGGGTTCGCGCGATCTCGAATCGTATGTTAGGCATCTACGTTTGCCATTTGCTGATCATTATCGTGCTGTTCAATGTCTGTGGAGTCTTAGGCATTACGGAATTGACAAAAGACGTTACGGTATTTTTTGGCACCGTATTGTTGAGCTTCGGGTTGGTTGTTGGAATCGAAAAAACACCACTGCGACGCGTGCTGCTTCGTTAGTGTTTGTGCCTAACATCATCAGCTAAATCAGTTTTAAAGAGTCACAAAAAGTAAAGGCAAGATAACGGATTATCTTGCCTTTATTTCATCATGTCAGTAATGAGACTGTGTCACTCGCTGGAGTGTTATCGGAACGCCATTGCGCCCTTGCCAACACCTTCATAAGCGACGATTTGTAGTGATTGGTTCTCTGCTAGGCTAGGTTCAACTTGATCCGCGATATAGCCAGCAAGTAATTCCACCGTGGTATCTGTCGGTAAAATTTCCGTCTCACTCTTAGCAATCGCTAGCTCAAATTCGCCTTGTGGCGCGGTGTAGCGGAAGCCATAGTGACTTTCATCATTAACACTGTTCGCGTTTTCACTCAGGTTAAGTGATGAAACTGAAACTTGGTCTTCTTTAGAACCTAAATAAATGTCTTCCCAACGCTGAGCAAATGCTTGTTCACGTTGCCCGTCACGCTGACCATCGACCACGATTTCTACTGGAGAACGGTGACCATGCGCGATGCGCTGGCAGTTACCATCATGCTTTTTCAAACCGTGAGTATAGTGGTAGAACGCACCATTAATGTTTTCATGGCGAAGGGTAATCTCTAACCCTGTGACGTTACTTGGAAGGTTGTCGCGAAGAATATCATAAACATGAGCGGTCACACTCTCGATGGTGATCGCTTCAGCGTCAATCAGACAGTAAGCTTCATCTGGGCAGTGCAGGTGCAGGCTCTTGTCACCGCGCAACACATCTACCTTAGAGTAACCGGCTTTGCTTGCTTGATGCACGATTGCAGAGTTTTTCATTGGCAGCAGTAAGCGGTGGTCAACATGTTGATCAACCAACTGTTTGATCTGCTTTTTGACCTTACTAAAATCCAGCACCATGCTCATTTCATTAAGTTCACCAGACATGGTGACATCTAAAATCCAACTATCTCCTACGACCCCTCTGTGTTCACAGATGTATGAAGAATCGATAACGGTAAGGTCTCTTACAAATAGGTTCAAGTTGAACTCCTTAATACTTTAATGAGATACGGGAGGCTGAATAATGTTCAGCAGGCACTTCGTCTCATTGGTGTCTAGATAAAATAGGACGGGCAGGATGTTACAACGAGCTTATAAAGTCCACCTTTTTACACCCTCTTCCGATAAAAGAACAAACTACATACAATTTCCGCTAAAACATAGACCAGCCAGATACGAATAGCCATAAATCGGGTGGGGATTGCCTGCCGTTTCACGACGCATTTTGCTTTAGCCAAAGGCGCGGCGACACTCCGGCAACATGTTGAAAAGCACGTGAGAATCCTGAATAGCTATTGTAACCCACTTCATCAGCGACCCAATTGATCGGCTTATTTTGCAATAACAGAGATTGAGCAACAGAGACTCGCCACTTTTGCACATAATCTCCCGGCGTTTCACCCACTTCCCGTTTGAACGCTTCAATAAACTGAGTACGAGACATCGCGACCAGTGACGCCATTTCGGCAAATAAACAATGCAAGGCTGCGACAAATGCCTGTGTTCCGTGTGAGCGCTAGACAAGCTCAACTCCTCCGCGCTCAATACATGAAGGTGGCCCTCTTTACCTTGTTGCGCGTTAAATGACGATACTCCACACAGGTTTCCAGAATAGAAAACGCCAGTGCGTATCGAGAAGTGTTCCATTAGTTGTGAAAGCAGATCCATGCATCCTCCGAACGATTCGCTTAGTTTTTAGTTCTTTTGTCCCTCTATAGACCGGACGAGTGGGCTAAATTATTTCAAACAAGATAACCAACACTGACAAGGAACTTGATATGTCACACATGAAATCGACCAGTCAAAAAATCACTCTAATGGCCGAGTTACTAGGCACCAGCTTTTCGTTAATGGCAGCAGACCTTGATATGAGTGTCGACAGCAATAACCTCGCAATTAAAGGCTATGATCCTGTCGCTTACTTTGCCAATGAAGGTCCAGTAAAAGGCACATCTGAGTTCACAGCGACCTATAAGAACGCGATCTATAACTTTGCGAGCAGTGAAAACAGAGATGAATTTCGAGCCAATCCAGAAGCCTATGCCCCTCAATATGGCGGTTACTGCGCGTTTGGAGTAGCCATGGGTAAGAAGTTTGAAACCGATCCTCTCGCTTGGAAGGTGGAAGATGGAAAGTTGTATCTGAACTTAGACAAATCGGTTCAGAAACGCTGGCTGGAGAATACACAAGAGTTCATCCAAGACGCCAACAGCAACTGGACAACCATCAAAACCGTAGAAGCCTATAAGCTCTAGCCTACAGCGCTTATCCATTGCCCAAGAATAAAACGGAAGCGACCGAACGCTTCCGTTTTCATTGGGATTTTCCCCAAAGAGGCCAACCCAAAGCGATTGGCAACACCTACTAAGTCCATTTCTATTCTATACTCCTAGCAGATAAGCTTTTCTTTTTATGGAAGAATAATGACATTACCTAAGATTTTGGTACTCGGCCTCTGCGCCCTATCGACACTGACTTATGCCAACCCATGGCAGTTCGTCAAAAGTGAAGATGGCATCATGATTGATAAAAGGCCACACAGCGAAGGCTTGGTCGAAATACGAGCACAGATGCAAACGCCCACCACTTACTCCGGTTTTTTACTGTTATTGGAAGACAGTGAGAACGTGCCAAACTGGATAGATAATGTATCGCAAAGCCGTGTGTTGATGCAGATATCTGAAGATGAAAACATCGTCTATACCCAATTCAAAGCACCGTGGCCTGCCAGAGATCGAGACATGGTGACCTACTCAAAATACAGCATCGAGGGTGGGCAGTTTGTTTTGTCGATAAAGGATGCGTCGAACTATTTGGCGAAAGAGTCGGGGTACATTCGAATCTACGATGTGGACGCACTTTGGACACTGCAACCGCTGACTAATGGCAATACCTACATCACCTACACCGCGTATGCGAACGCAGGGGGCATCTTGCCAAATTGGTTGATGAACAAGTTATCGATAGGCAGTGCACTGAGCACGTTTAAGGGGCTAAAAGAACAGTTACCAAAGTACCAAGGCCAACAGCACCCTAACCTGCCAAATGAGTCTCGCTAACGATACAAGTCGATAAGTAAATGGAGGCATTAAGGTTAAAGATTAAGGTCTTCTAGCGAGGTCGCGAGCTAAGATAAGCGCCAAGCCAAATACTTGAAGAAACAGGGCGATGTTCTTATAGAAAGCCATTTTCTCATCAAGCCTTTGGATTAACTCAACCAAGGTCAGGTTATCCAAATAGTAATCATCGATTCGAGTTCGTTGCGCTTCTTGTGCACTGTTTATCAGCATCATCAGTTTCGGTAAGTGAGCCAAAGAGATACTTGGCACTTCGCTACTCACCCAACGCCTAAGTTGCCCACGCAGTGCTTCGTCGAGAACCGTGGTCGGCTGCACCGTTTCTGGTTTATCAAGGTGAATCAAAATCGCTTCACGCTTGCGCTCTAGGGTTTCAATCGTATTCCAAGCAAGCTGTATTGAGTACACATTGCCGTATTTGCGATCGTTGTACTCCGCTTTCTCAGCTTCAATTTTATCGAGCACCAAGCTCGACATGACAATCGCCATGATGTTGAGTATCAAGCCTGCGAGGACAATCGCCCAAGCAGGAGGAAGACGCAACGCCATAATGCTCCCTAGAACATTTTATCAAAAGGTAGGTAAGCTAAGTTTAGGACAATCAAAGAGATCATGCAGATAAGCGTTAACACCATACCCACTTTTCGACCTTTGAAGTTCTTCGCTAAGATCCCTTTCGCATGAATCACACGCCCCAGAATAAACGCCACACCAATGACATGAATCAGCCACACACCGGCGCCATTCATCTCTAACAATCCCATCAAAATAACGGTGATTGGGATGTAATCCATAGCATTACTTTGTGCCGAACGTGCTATCTGTAACGACTCGACACCGCCATCAGCATGAGCAACAAGATTGATTCGCCTTTGCTTGATCACCTCTATTGCTAACCAAATCATTACGATCGTCAGCAAGGCTGCGTAAAGTGCTGTAACCATCATATTTCCCTATTATTTTGTGTTTACTCAGTGTTCTTTGTTATCTGTTCGACAACACCCGCCGAGATAAAATGAAAATCGCACCCGAGTACTTGTAAGAGATCTCTCACACCGAACGTAAGAGATCACAATCAAGCTTCGCAGAAAATTCCTAAAATACAAAACCAAGCCCTTGTTTTGTATGAATCCACGCATATTTCTTTCGATCAGTGGGTACATTTATTTATTAGGGTGGATTGTGAGCAAAGCCTCTGCAGTGTTTAATACACATGTCGACAGGGAGTTGGCAGGAACAGGAAAAAGCCTAACGGATTAGGTATCTTCAGGATGAAGATTTGATGGCTTAGGATGAGTTATCAGCAAGGAAGTTATGCTCTAGGATAGAGTCGCTTATCAGGATGATGAGTTTGCAAGGACACCGCTAGGACGGCGATGAATTGGATAGGTTAAAGGATTTAGCCACGTCAAGGAACGATGCAGGGAGCACCAGTTACCTATTGAAAGATAAGTAACGCGCAGTAGCAGGATGGCTACGAAAAGAATAGACCCCGTTTGGTGAAAGCCAAACGGGGTTTCCTTTTTTGTAACGTCTGAAAGCTGTTCGCAGCTAACCGTTCAAAGTCACGTTACAAAATAATGTTCATCAAGAACATTGCACCAAACGCATTCAATACCGAAATCGCGATCATCACCGGGATGTAGCGACCTTCAGTACCAATTGGTCCCATAATACGGCCCATGTATTGCACCTGAGAGCCCATCAAGTAGATAGCTGGCGCCAAGATAGCTATATGGTTGCCGTTCAGAATACCTTGGTCAAACAGCGTGATAACCACGCCCACCGCGCCACCCATCGACATCCACGCACCGATCAATACCGCTGCCGCTTCGCCAGGTAAACCAAATACCGCCATAATTGGAGCAAATACACTGCCCATCAAATCCAGCGCACCCGTTATCTGCAATGCCTTGATGATCACAAACGCCATCAGAACATTCGGTACCGTAGAGGTAGTCGCAATAACCCAGCCTTTCTTAGCACCTTCAACGAAAATATCAGTAACCATTGGTTTCTTTGCTTTAACTTCGCTCATTATGCTACTTCCTCTTCCAGTTTTTGTTCTTTGTCTGATTTTGGTTTGTCTTCTTTGCCTTCAGTAATGTTGAGGTAAATACGGAACAGATTCGCGCCGACAAACTTAAAGATAAACATCACAGCGACAGCCAAACCAATTGACGATGTCACCGCTAAAGAGCCGTCCATCGCGGTTAGAGTGAACAGCACCGCACCTGAAGAGAAAAAGTTAACGATCGCCGCACCCGCCGTAAACTGGAACATGGTGAAGACATCGGTTTCACGCTTAGTCAGATGTCCTTCGTCTTTCAGCTGACGTGTCATCGCTGCGCCAGCATCGGTACTTTGCAAAGAAGCGATCAGTGCCAAGCCTGAGTTACCCGGAATACCCATCAGAGGGCGAAGCAGAGGTGTCAGTAGTTTACGAGCCGCATCCAGTGCACCGTAGTGCTCAAGTACGTTGATCATACCCAGTGCAAACATCACGGTCGGAATAAGTGTCAAAGCAAAAATGAAACCGTCGCGAGCACCACTACCGCCTTTACCACGCAGTGACGTCGTTGCCGCTTGAATACCATCGGCCGTTTCACTCACATCGTAAGCGACCTTACCGAATGAACCGTTGAGCGTTGTAAAATCGAACACTCCATACCATTCATTGGACTGCATTAAGCCTGAAAAGAACACCATCGCGAACGCGAGTGCGATATAGCTGCCGATCGTGACTTTACGATCGGTTTTGGTTGGATTAGTCATAAGGACCTCTATACATCTCGTTTATGTGGAACAGAACACGTATAGATAGTGCAAACTAATGAGCGAAAGGTTAATGACCAAAATCAAATAGCGTATCGGTTTAAATAAAAGAAGCACAGCAACATATAAAACTGTGATTTGGATTTAAAAGCAGGACCATACGCTAAATAAATTAGAATATTTCACATACAAAACTAAAAAATCTTGCTTCAACAGCGCAACCAAAAACGCACACAATCGCCACACAAGTCTGGCTTCTAGTGAGAAGTTTTTACCTAGTGCGATCTCTGATAATGCTGTAAGAGATCTCTTATATTGTTTTTCTGGTCAATTTTAATTCGATTATAATACAGAGACTTAAAAAGTGATTTTGCTTCCAGAACGCAACCGTTTTCCCTTAGTTGATTGAGTTTTGAGCCAAGCGCAAACAGTGAGCCATTTTATAAAGAATTTGAGCTTAATTCGAAATTTCAGCCCTCAGAGGTGCTATAGACTTCGCGCAGCCAATATAGAAGGAGAACGGTGATGACTATGGAAATGAGAACGCTTAAATATCAAGTAATGGGCAAAGGCATGTGGATCACTGCAACAGTATCTCGCGTAGTAGCGGACAAACTTGCGCTTGAATACCAATCCTATGGCTGGCCTGTTGAAGTATGTGCAGCAGAACAAACACTGACGTTTGATCTCAATGCTGCATAATGTTGGCAATTTCGAATAAGCTCTATCGGCACTGAGTCCGGTAGGGCTTTTTCTTTGGTCTTTAGTCTTTAGTCTTTAACTTAAGTGTGGAAGACAGTAATTTTGAGTATGTAAGACCGTATTTCGTTCACATCACAGTCTATTCCTTTCATTATAATCTATTGAATTATTAAGATATCTATCACACTGCACATGGTTATTTAGGTCTACTCTTTTACCCGTGTTAATAACTTATTAACTTCGGAGCGTAATCCATGTTAGGTATCCAGCTTTCTGCTGTTCTCTCTTTGTTACTCTTTTCTTCGGTAGCAGGTGCTGCCACTTCTCAGTTGGGAGAACCACTCAAGCTCACCAACTCATTCGCTGGCTACCTATCCCTGACCATTTTCGTTGTCGCCTACATCGTGGTGATGATGGAAGAGTACCTAAAGCTCCGAAAATCTAAGCCAGTGTTACTTGCAGCAGGACTGATCTGGATAATCATTGGTTTTATCTACCAAGAACACAACCTTGTTGAAGTCGCTAAGCAAGCACTCGAACACAACTTACTGGAATACGCTGAGCTGTTACTTTTCCTACTCGTCGCCATGACCTACATCAGCGCCATGGAAGAGAGAAGACTGTTTGATGCGCTGCAAGCGTGGATGGTGGGCAAAGGCTTTAATTTCCGCTCTCTGTTCTGGCTAACCGGTATTCTGGCCTTCTTTATCTCACCGATCGCCGACAACCTCACCACAGCTCTATTGATGTGCGCCGTGGTTCTGAAAGTCGCAGGATCTAACCCTAAATTCGTTAACCTAGCCTGTGTGAATATCGTGATAGCCGCTAACGCTGGCGGCGCGTTCAGCCCATTCGGTGACATCACAACGTTGATGGTGTGGCAGGCTGGTTATGTGAGCTTCAGTGAATTCATTCCCTTATTTATTCCTTCAGTGATGAATTACCTCGTCCCTGCAATGATCATGTCTTACTTTGTTCCCACAACCCAACCCGACACGGTGCATCAGCACGTTGAATTAAAACGCGGTGCAAGACGCATCGTGTTGTTGTTCATCATGACCATCGGCACTGCGGTTGCTTTCCATGCCGTACTCCACTTCCCTCCAGTAATGGGCATGATGATGGGGCTGGCGTATCTACAGTTCTTTGGTTATTTCTTGCGTAAGACCTTACCAAATTCACTGGCGAAGAAAAAAGCGGTGGCGATTGCCAACAATGATGGGGGGGCATTGAAGCGACTCGGTTCAGTCGTGCCCTTTGATGTATTTCGAAGAGTGTCCCATGCCGAATGGGACACTCTGCTGTTCTTCTACGGCGTGGTAATGTGTGTAGGTGGCTTGAGTCTACTGGGATACTTGGAGCTTGCCTCTGGCGTGATGTATAGCCAATGGGATCCAATTTGGGCCAACATCATGGTGGGGATCTTATCTGCGATTGTCGATAACATTCCGGTGATGTTTGCCGTGTTATCGATGGAACCTCAAATGTCGATGGGTAACTGGCTACTGATCACCTTAACCGCAGGCGTTGGCGGCAGCTTGTTATCTATTGGTAGTGCGGCAGGTGTGGCGTTAATGGGCGCGGCGCATGGCAAATACACCTTCTTTGGCCACTTGAAATGGATGCCAGTGATCATGATTGGCTATGCCGTCAGTATCGCTGCACACCTATGGCTTAATGGCGTTCTTTTCTAATTCGGAGATCTTTTCTAGTTCGAACTGTCTTTCACAGGCTTATCTACAAGTGTCCAGACGTTACTCAATTGTATCGCTGGACATTGGTTGCAAGTTAGCATCTCGCCCTTCTGTTGAATGCGCATCACTAGTCTAGAGTCAGTTCGGCTGCTTCCAGAATTGAATTCAATGGTGATCAAGTCATCATCAACACGATAGGTTCGAGTCACGGAATTATCCGTTGTTTGATAAGTCACTTGCCCGGATTCAAAAAGTAGATAACTGTCATTATCTGCGTTCTCATACATACCTTTGAACAGAGCAAGCTGTGGAACCTCGAAAGGTCGGCTGGTATCAGTTAAACAACCTGTCAGCAATAATGCAGAGCTGCAGCCAAATATTAGTAAGGGGAATCTATTCATTTGGGCATCCTTGCCTAGAGAACATAGTCAAAGAATATGCAACCAAATCGATATTTCCCAGAAAGCGTTGATTTTAATGCAAAGTCATATTTTAAGAACCACTCGCCTTCACCATTAAGTAGTACGAGATATTCAGCCAGCATCTCGACAGGCTCATGGCTAAATCGCTTGCTAGTCTTGCTCTCTTCCCTCTATCACCAATAAGTGCTGTTTACGTTCTACGCCACCTGCATAACCCGTCAGTTTGCCGTTTTTACCAATCACACGGTGACACGGCACAATCACTGAAACCGGATTTTTGCCATTCGCCAAACCCACAGCACGAACGGCTTTCGGATTGCCTATCGCATCGGCCAGTTGTGCATAGCTCCAAGTCTCTCCATAAGGAATGGTCGTCAGCGCCTGCCAAACCGACTGCTGAAATGGCGTGCCCTTGGCTGCAATCGGCACAGAAAACTGAATAGCTTCGCCCGAGAAATAGCGATTAAGCTGCTCGATAGCCAATGCAAAGATCGGAAAGCTATCATCTTGAACACCCAACGGTTCCGGCTTGGTGGTATGTGTCTCGAACCAAAGGCCGAGCAAGCCTTCATCGTTCGCCTGTAACGTCACGGTTCCCAATGGGCTCTCATAGTAAGTAAAACGGTTGTCCATGATATCTCCTAGCTTAGTATTCCGATTAAGACTGATTCCAACAGTGGAACGTGGCGTAACTACCCCAAGGCGAAACACTCTCCGTGTTGATGGCGGGGCGATGCTCAATAAACTTCTTCACCACCAAGTCACCAACCAACAGATGATTAGGTTCGCTTAACCCGCGAAGCAGTGCATATTGAATAGTCCAAGGCCCAATCCCTTTTAGCTCAATCCATTTGGAAGGATGCTCAGCTTCATTGTCGACCATGTATTCGGCAAAACGCTTTAGGGTCTCTTTGCGGCTTCCCGGCATTCTCAAGAAGCTAACATCAGCGTCCGCTATCTGTTTTGGTGTTGGGAAGCTGGCTTTCTCATGTTCATCAGAAAGCTCTTTGACCAATAAGTTAAGCTGACCAATCGCCGCGGTTACCGAAACTTGCTGTCCTAGAATCGCTCTCACGCCTGCCTCCCAAGCACTCCACACGCCAGGAATACGGATACCACTCTTAGCCACCAAGTTAGGATCGATAGTCGTAAAGAACGTCTCAACCTTGGCAATATCGACATCAAGATCAAACATACGGCGGATATTCGCAATCAAGCTTCTTAATTGGCTTATATCATCCAACTCGAATTCAATATCCAAGCGGTTATCTTTGGCTAAAGTCGCCTTGAACCAACCCTTTGACCCGTTCACATTTACCGTGCGCTTATAATAATCTTCGCCAACGCCTTCTAAGCCCTCAATCATTCTTCGTCGATAAAACCTCAACAAGTGGTTCCAATCTAAGGGTCCATGAAAACCAAGCTGAATATGATTACTCTGAGTGTCACTTGGCTTCGCTCGCCTAATTTGGCTTGGCGAAAGCTGCAGCTCTTTTTGAAAGGCATCATTAAAACGGCGCGTACTATTGAAGCCACTAGCAAAGCCGACATCAGTAATGCTCATGCTACTGGTGTGCAGCAACTGCTTGGCAAACATCAATTGACTGTACAGACTATATTGCTTGGGTGACACGCCGATGTAATTGTCGAATAAGGTTCGTAAATAACGATCTGAAATACCTAACCGCGTTGCAAGGTCGACGATAGATCCTGAATTCAGAGCGCCATTATCAATCAACTGCATCGCACGTAAGAAAGTGGTTTCGACGCCCTTCCAAGCCGGCGAAAAAGGTGCGCTGTCTGGTCGACAACGTAAACAAGGACGATATCCCGCTTTCAATGCTTGAGCTTGATGGGAAAAATATTCGACGTTTTCTTCTTTGGGTGGTGTGGCTGGGCAAATCGGGCGACAAAAAATTCCTGTCGTTTTCACCGCTGTAAAAAACATCCCATCAAAGCGAGCATCTCGTGCATATCGAGCCAAATGGCACTGCTCACTGGTTAAGCTGCTGTTGTGATTGATCTTTTTCGACATGCCGTACTCTTCCCACTTACCATAGCGTTTGATCCGATACCTAAAAGTTTACCGTGAACCACCATTGTCGCTAGCCACTTTCGGAAGCGAAGGTCAGATAAATCACAAAAAAGGGTTTTAATTTTATTCAATTCGACTAAATTTAACCTAGAGAGGACATTCTTCTCACAACGTCAACGATCGGTACTTAGCACGCCAAGATGCAGAGACCTATCGAATATAAAAAGGAAAAGGCTATGGTTCTACACACATGTCGTATTGTTTTATCAAATCAACAGGTTCTCACCAGTCAATCAGTCGAGCAGTCTCTAAGCTTTCTTGAAGACAAAGCGGACAACGGGATTTCTATGATCGAGATTGACGCAACGGATGGCAATCAAATCCATTCGTACATGTCACACTCTCTTGAAGAGTCTATTGAGAATCTAATGAACCTATAGGGCTTTTAATAAAGGCTACACATACCAGGCTTAAACGATATTTATGGAATTAGAAACGATCTCTAGTTCCGAAAAGAAGTACATTTCTGGTTTAAAACAAAAATGGCTCCCAACTATACAATTAGTTGGGAGCCATTTTTTATTGAATCTAATCAGCAAAGCCACTGCTTACCGCGAATGCCGTTACTCAGGTGCTTGTTCAGCGGCTTGCTGCAATGTGTAAGCCGTCGATGGGTCAATCTCATTAACCAACTTCTCAACCTGCATGATCGCATCAACCGAGGTACTGCTTTTACGGTAGCTCAGATAAATTGGGAGATACCAGTCTTCAACCCCTTTCACCTTGTGCAGCTGACCCGAATCGATAAAAGGTTCGACTAGAGACACCGGAAGATACGCACTGCCGCCTTTCTCTAAAATGAAATCGAGGGCGATACGGGCTGTAGAGGTACGTAGGTACGGTGCTGGCACTTTAGGGTGACGTTCTGCGTGTTCAGAACCAAAGCGCGTTCCCCAATCCACATAAACATACTTATGTTGAAATACAGATTCCAGATCATCTTGCTGCGTTGATACCAACACCAAAACCAAGTCAGCGACTTTTTTACAGTTCAGCTCTTCTGCTTTGATCTGATCGAACGCGAAAGCCATATCTAAGGTTCGTTCTAACAAATTACGGTTCAGTTGCTCGCGCCCCATCACCTCTGCCATAAAGCCGTAACCACCAAAAGAGTCGGTTACCACACTTAAACAGTTTTGCAGATACGCATCCCAAATATTCGGCGTGCCGCCCAGCGTTAACTGCAAGGCTTTACCACTCTCTAACGACAGCTCAAATTTGGCTTGTTGTAGGGTGGACACCATCACTTCGGCATAACCAATCAAACGTTCACCGGAAGATGTGAGTTTGATGTTATTGCGGTCACGAATGAAGAGCTGAGTATCAAAATAGCCTTCAAGCTGTTTGATCCGCGCACTCACCGCCGCTTGTGTTAAATACAAGTTTTCAGCTGCACGCCCAAAATGGCGCACCCTTGCAACCTCAAGAAAGGTTCTAAATACTTTCACATCCATCAAATACATCTCTGTAATAAATCTGCTAACTAGCCGATCTAGGATTGTTTATCGTAAAGGCAAAAACATTTTGTTTCCTATTTTAGCCTTTTAACAATATTTTCGCGTGAGCAATAAACACTAATTTCTATCTAACCACATTACTGAGGCTGATATGTCTGAGACCGAATTCCGACACGGAAAAAAACGTTTTTATGACACCATTAAATTCCCGAGAGGGTTCGCTAAGTCGGGTGATTTTACTCTTTCAGAAGAGGAAATCCTAACCTTGTTTGGTGACACTATGCTTGCACTTGAAACTGGTGAACTAGCACCAATCAATGCAGAAGAAAAACACTTCATTAAAGTGTTGTCTCACCCTCATAAGGCAAAGTCCAAGTTAGAGCGTGTTTGGTTGAAGTACATTCAACTGGCTCGTGGACGCCGTCGCTTTCACACCCTAAACGGCTGCAAACGCGGCGACGTATCTAGGGAAGAATACGAAAGTGAGTTAGTGTTAGAAGATTAGTAAAATCGCTCAAAGTGATACCTCATCACTTTGGGCTTTTTTTTGCCTTCAAACACACATCTTCTTTGTAATTGGTAAGTTTAGCCAACCTATCCATTTTTACCAATATTTATATACAATTCATAGCGATAGCGTGACTAAAACACAGCTCTCGTTCAATCTTATGGGTATTCATCCCACTGAGATTCATCGTTCTTCATCCTGCCCCTGTCTTTTATCACGATAGCGCTCCATTGCCATCATTATTTTTCTAGTTTCAACTATACGCTCAACGCTTGTTTATACTCGAAACACGTTAATGCACCAAAATTCGTCAATGGTTCGAGCGATGCCATTATTGCAATAATCGTATCAAGGCATAGAAACACACCAACCCTTTCAGGTGCTGAATTAGATCAACATTGCTGTATATGACAAACGTATTAATCTTGTTTAACGCCACCAAATATCCATACAATAATTGTGCAATTTTGAGAGTTCCAGTCACAGTTACGACGAAAAAAGCAAAAACTTGACCTAAAACAATAGCGGAACTGGATAACTTATTTTATAATGCGAATTAATGTTTCAGAACACTATAAAATTTTATTTCTAGGGGCAAAATCAATGAGACTTATTCCATTAAGCAACAAAGCTAAAGTAGGTAAATGGGCTGCTCGTCATATCGCAGATTCAATCAACAAGTTCGCTCCAACGGCTGAGCGTCCATTTGTACTAGGTCTTCCTACTGGTAGCACACCTCTAACTACTTACGCTGAGCTAATTGAACTTTACAAAGCTGGCGAAGTTAGCTTCAAGCACGTTGTAACATTCAACATGGATGAGTACGTTGGCATCGACCCTAACCACCCAGAGTCTTACCGCACATTCATGCACGAGAACTTCTTCAACCACGTTGATATCCAAGCAGAAAACATCAACCTGCTAGACGGCAAAGCTGAAGATATCGATGCTCACTGTGCAGCATACGAAGAGAAAATCCGTTCATACGGCAAAATCAACCTGTTCATGGGCGGCGTAGGCATCGACGGTCACATCGCATTCAACGAACCAGGTTCTTCTCTATCTTCACGCACTCGTATCAAAACGTTGACTGAAGACACTCGTATCGCGAACTCTCGTTTCTTCGATGGCGACATCAACCAAGTTCCTAAATACGCACTAACTATCGGTGTTGCGACTCTTCTAGATGCAGAAGAAGTGATGATCCTTTCTCTAGGCCACAACAAAGCTCAAGCGCTTCAAATGGCTATCGAAGGTTCTGTAAACCACATGTGGACTGTTACAGCTCTACAGATGCACCGTAAAGCTATCATCGTTGCTGATGAGCCAGCTCAACAAGAGCTAAAAGTTAAGACTCTACGCTACTTCCAAGAGCTAGAAGCTGAGAACATCCAAGACCTATAATTCCTATAGTCTTGAATAGAAAAAGCCACTGAATGTGGCTTTTTTTGTGCCTGCTGCTTTTGTATTTAATGGGAAGATATTTCGGATATTTTTTAGAAGCACAAAAACAACAAAGCGATTTCTCCAACGAGAGAAACCGCCATCATTTTAATCTTTGTATTGAAACGAACCAACAACTACAAGATATGTAGGGTGTGAAACAAGATAAGCAGGGCTGCAAACTAGAGCTAAGAGCTCAGCGCGTTATCTCGGCACAAGGTAGTGATAATGTCAGTGATAGCTAATACGATCGTCGACTTCACCTTTTGATTATGTCGCCCCAAGAACATTTCAAGCATTGGGCCAGACATCGTTTCCACCATCTCCGCGTCATATTCGATAGGCATAATACGCTGAATCGCGTGCACCTTGTTGAGCTCAAATATCACATCAACTTCTGTAAAGCTGGTGTCTTCACCCTGTATTTTCGCCCACTCTTTCAAGGTAACGAAAACCTCTAGATCGTCGTAGAGTTCTTTACTGATCACGCCAAGTCCGAGTAGCAACTTAGCACGAATCATGATCTCGCCTAACGGCCCACCACTGTTGAGAAGTGGCTCGACAACGAACTTAATTGCAGTGTCGTCTTTCTTAAAGATGTTTTTTAATACGGCATCTACCGTGTCGTCCAATGCATCATAAGCAGCCATTAGGCAGGCGCTAGCACTCTCAGCTTCCGAAAGGGCTTCGAGTAATTCAGTTTCATGGCTTGTTTGTATTGGCATAACGGCTCGACAATAAGAAAGTGCCACTGGTGTGGCACTTTGATGGTTTATCATTTCAATGCTAGATAAGCTTCTTCCGCTAGTTTAACAACTTCTGAGTCACTATTCAGCTCAGAATAATGCGCTAATGTCTCAGCAAAGCCTTTTTCTGCGAACATTGCTTGAAGTTCAACCGCTTGTGGGTCGTCTTCGTTCTTGTAATGGAACGCAGCAGCGATTGCTTTTACTAGGTGAGCATTCGGTAGGCCGTACTCTAATGTACCGTTTAGAGGCTTAACTAGGCGGTCTTGCGGGCTCAGTTTACGAATTGGCTGACGACCAACGCGGTCTACTTCATCACGTAGGAACGGGTTAGCAAAACGACCTAGAATCTTTTGGATGTAGGCAGCGTGTGCTTCTGGATCAAAGCCGTAACGCTTAATCAGAACCGCACCACTCTCTTCCATCGTCGCTGTTACTTCAGCGCGGATTACGTCATCTTCGATAGAGTCTTTAATAGTCTCATGACCTGCAAGCACACCAAGGTATGCCGTTACCAAGTGACCTGTGTTTAGCGTGAACAGTTTACGCTCAACGAAAGCCATTAGGTTATCAGTGCATTCCATTCCTGGGATGTTTGGAATCTCACCTTTGAATTGTGTTTGATCTACGATCCACTCGCTGAACGTTTCAACCGTTACCGCTAGAGGATCTGTTTCGCCCGCTTCTGCCGGTGGAACAATACGGTCAACCGCAGAATCAACAAAGCCAATGTGCTCTTCAGTGAACGCTTTCATTTCATCAGAAAGGTGCTCTAACACGGCTGCTTTTAATTGGCTAGTACCGCGAACCATGTTCTCTGCCGCGATGATGTTCATTGGTGCAGTGTTGTTTGCTGCTGCACGCTTTTCAATGCCTTGAGCGATAGACTTAGAGATGATTTTAAGAACCGTAGGGCCCACTGCAGTCGTCACAAGATCAGACTCAGCAATGCAATCTACTACTGCGCTTGTCGCTGAGTTTACTGCTGTCACGTTCTTAACAACTTCGACAACACACTCTTCGCCAACAATCTTAACTGGGTATTCTTGGCGTTCAATTAACGCATTTACAACCGTTTCATTTACGTCAGCAAACGTAACCTTCATACCAGCATCAGAAAGAAGCTTACCAATGAAACCACGACCGATATTACCTGCACCAAAATGTAACGCTTTCATAATTTTGACCTTATAAATATTTGAATCTAGATAGCTAACTGCTCAACAACATGCCTTGACGATGTGCCCTAGGCATTAAGCAGTAAGCTATTCAGACTGAATCTTGTTAGAAAGATTAAGACCGAAAATGAGGCCAGTAGGGGGATACCGGCCTCCTTCACTCAGGAGCTTGACTAGAGCTTTTTAGTTTCCGTTGAGAATACGTAGAACATCAGCAGGGTTTGTTGTGTTCTGTAGGCATTCCACAGCTTCTTCATCATCGAGTGAATTGGTAATAGCCATCAGCACCATGTTGTGCTCATCGCCTTGTGCGGCAATACCGATAACCATCTTCGCGATATCATCTTCATCTTCGCCCCACTGAATACCTTCAGGGTACTGACAGAAAACGATGCCGGTTTTTTGTACGTACTGTTTCGCTTCGATTGTGCCGTGTGGTACTGCGATAGACTCACCTAGGTAAGTAGACACAAGCTCTTCACGAGCAAACATGCCATCTACGTATTCTGGTGATACGTTGCCAAGTTTTACTAATTGTTCGCCAGCAAACTTGATTGCGTCTTCTTTTTGAGTCGCTTTAAGGCCAAGGAAGATGCTGTCGTCAGTGAGTGCAAGCTTGTTGCCTTCTTGCGCTGGAGCTGCAGCAGGCGCCGGAGCTTCTACTTTCGCTTCACCACTTTGAGCATCGACAAGCTCGGCAACTAGTTGGTCGTATACGCCGCCGTCTAGGAAGTTGCTTAGAGACATATGCATCGCACCTGGCACAGTGCTACGAGCACGGTCTGTTAGGTCTTTATGCGTAATAACGATTTGCGAATCAGCCGGTAGGTTGTTGATTGCGTAGTTGGTTACTTCAATGTCTAGGCCAGCTGTTGCTACTTTCTTACGTAGTAGACCTGCACCCATTGCACTTGAACCCATACCCGCATCACACGCTACATAAACTGCTTTTACATCCGCTAGGTTTACGTTTGCTTCTGCTGCTGCACCTTTAGAAGACGCTTTCATGTCTTTCATTTGTGCAGAAGCTTTCTCTAGTGAATCTTCCTCATCATCTTGCGCTGATGTTTTAAGAAGGATTGACGCTACAACAAACGATACTGCCGTTGCTGCGATAACAGATAGAATCACGCCGATGTAAGAGCCTTTTGGCGTCATCAGTAAGACTGCGAAGATAGAACCTGGAGATGCTGGAGAGATAAGGCCAGAATCGAACATTACGTTAGTGAATACACCCGCCATACCACCTGCGATTACCGCAAGAATTAGACGTGGGTTCATTAGAACGTAAGGGAAGTAAATTTCGTGGATACCACCTAGGAAGTGGATGATAGATGCACCAGCAGCAGATTGCTTCGCGCTACCTTTACCAAACACCATGTAAGCAAGTAGAAGACCAAAACCAGGACCTGGGTTTGCTTCGATTAAGAAGAAGATTGAACGACCAATCTCTTCAGATTGCTGGATACCTAGTGGAGAGAAGATACCGTGGTTGATTGCGTTATTTAGGAATAGAATTTTCGCAGGTTCAACAAAAATAGATGCTAGAGGTAATGCACCTGCTTCTACCATTGCGTTTACGCCAGCAGCAAGTCCGCCAGATAGAATCTTAACCGCAGGACCAATCACGATGAACGCGATGATCGCACAGATCATGCCGATGATACCCGCAGAGAAGTTATTCACTAGCATTTCGAAACCACTCTTCACTTTACCGTGAACAGCTTCATCGAATTTTTTAATTGCGATACCACCTAGTGGACCCACAATCATTGCACCCATGAACATTGGGATATCAGTACCAACGATAACACCCATTGTCGTGATGGCACCTACTACCGCACCGCGGTCACCACCAACCATTTTACCACCGGTGTAACCAATCAATAGTGGCAATAGGTATGTAATCATAGGGCCAACCATTGATGCTAACGTTTCGTTAGGCCACCAACCGGTTGGGATGAATAGTGCAGTAATGAAACCCCACGCAATAAATGCGCCGATGTTTGGCATTACCATATTGGATAAGAAACGACCAAAGTTTTGAACCTTAATCTTTGCTTCTGGTGATAACATAGGTAGAACCCCGTAATGTATTGGTTGGTCAAATGACCGAAAGTGTGTACTCAAAAGTCGATTAAAATGTATCACAACATTTCCAAAATGCACCTTAGCCCAACTTTCGTGATAGCCATCACACACGAAAAACACTTTCGGGTTAACAAGCACACCTTAGATCACAAAAACACCATGAATTTAAATTACAAAGCCAAATTAATGAGAATGGATATCATCAACACACGATCTAGATCACATTTTATTTTGTAATACTTAAAAATAAATAGTGATTAAAGTCACATTTAATAAAATATAGCATCTAAGATCTATATAACCCGTATAAAAGAACATCGTGTCACGTATATAAAATATGCACCCAGATGAGCAAAATCGCGATACCTGTAATTTAATTACAGGTTGAGCTACATTTTGCTAAACATACAAAACGAGACCTAACGCTCTACTAAAAACATAGACCACTGAACTGCAGTTAGCATTGATAGATGTGATATGGTATTTACCAACGCTATCGCATCATATATATCTCCAACACCCATCAGCTGATCACTCCGCTATTTGAGAAAAGACTATGTCAGACAAAATTTCCACATCCGCACTCGCTAAACAAAAAGGCATAGAAGCTAAAGCTTTATTTAGCGATCTAAAAACAGCGGGCTATATAGTGCGTTCACAAGAGCGTTGGATTCTCACAGAACGGGGAGAAAGCTTTGGTGGGGAATATGTCGAACACAAGAAGTTTGGTGTCTTTATTGTCTGGCCAGAGAAACTGCTTATCGATTTGGACTCATTCTCAGGAAAAACACTCACCGCCACCCAGCTTGGCAGTGCCTTTCAACTCAGCGCAAAGAAAATCAACTTACTGCTCAACGAGCTTGGTTGGATAACAAAAGAAGAAGACGGTTGGCATGTCACCTCTACAGGCTTAAAAGCCGGAGGTGAACAAAGAGAAGACAAAGCGACTCAAAACTTATTCGTGGTATGGCACGACTCATTGGTTCGCAATAAACGTTTAAAGCAGTCTGTTGTTGAATTCCTAGGGCATGATGCTGAAAGCCACTCGACCGATGTGTCATTCTCCAGTTTTCGTCAGAAATTTGAGGCGAAGCACCGAAGCTTAGACGGGCATTATGTTCGATCAAAGGGAGAGCTGATCATTGATAACTGGCTTTATATGGCAGGAGTGGTCCATGCGTACGAGCGTCCGCTTCCGATATCAAAAGAAGTGATCAGCGATTTTTATCTACCAAGTGGCAAAGTATACATCCAGTTCTGGGGAACTGATTCTGCGCCAATCGCCGAAAATAAACGTGAAGCTACGAGAAAAATCTATGAAGAGCATGGTTTTGGTTTAATCGAAATCACGCCAGAAGATATCCCCAACCTAGACAGCGTACTTCCGCCATTATTGCGCCAATATGGTATCAAAGCGTACTAAGCTACTGAATCTAGAGATTCCACCTCCATTAAGATCACACTTATTGAATCATTATGGACATTATTAACCATAGTGATTTGATATGTTCGCTATTTTTCCCGAGTCATTCTTCTATTATCTTACACCCATCGACTTGAGCTACCGCAGATACTCGATTTATTGGGGCATGTTCGATAACTATTTAGACGTTCAATCTATTGAGATTCGTTTAAATTGGTTATCCGTTTATTGTTGACGTAACTGAACATAAAACCCTACAACATTTATTATTGATAGATATTAGGATTCAACATGACTCATCCAATCATTACTGATCTAAACACTCGTTACACAGCTAAAAAATACGATGCAGAAAAACGCATCTCTGCGGAAGACATGGAAGTAATCAAAGAAGCACTTCGCTTGTCAGCTTCTTCTATCAACTCTCAGCCTTGGAAATTCATCATCATTGAGAGTGACGCAGCAAAACAACGCTTCCACAATACTTTCGAAAACATGTTCCAGTTTAACCAACCACATGCGAAAGAAGCGTCACACACGATCCTGTTTGCTCACGATCCTAAGTACACTAAAGAGAAATTCGCGAAGCGTGCTGATACAGAAGTAAGCTCTGGTCACTTACCAGCTGAAATGTACGAGCAATTCTTAGGTGCTTACGCATTCGCAGAAATGAACACAGACGAAACAGGTTTCAACGGTAACTGGACTAAGTCTCAAGTTTACATCGCACTAGGTAACACACTGCACACACTAGCTCGTCTAGGTATCGCTTCAACACCTATGGAAGGTGTAGATGCAGCTATGATCAGCGAAGAGTTTGCTGACGAACTAGAAGGTCACGTTGTTGATGTAGCTCTAGCTATCGGCTACCACAAAGACGGCGAAGACTACAACTACGGCAAACCAAAAGCGCGCCTAACTCTTGATGAAGTCGTTACAACACTTTAGGGCGTGTTGACCTTTCGTGGTTAAATTTTGTTCGGATGGGGACGCCTAGTCAAAAGCGTTTTAATCGCGGTGAGGGAGAAGTAGCCTAGTCATTCTAAGCAAACCTCCCTCAACAAAGAGTAAAACGCTTTTTGCGGGGGCGCCCAGCTCGAACCCTTCGGGCAGCGTTTGCTGGTCATTTCTACTGCGTTATCGGCTTCTCATGTAGGCTAGCTACACATCGATGCCTCTGCCTTGTATAAATACCCAGCAACTCACTGCAAAAATCAGCTCGAAAGATCAACACGCCCTAGTTATTGATGTGACAGAGCCCTAACCGCAGGGGTATCAGGCAAACAAGAACAAAAAAAGCCAGTCAACAGACTGGCTTTCTTGTATTCATCTTAGTGCGATAAGCACATTGCGTTTAAGTAAAGGCGAACATTAACCGATAAACGAGATGTAACCCTGAAGGATAATCAGGTTAACGATATCGATAAAGAAGGCACCAACAATTGGCACCACCATGAACGCCTGTGGTGAAGGACCAAAACGGTTCACCAAAGAGCCCATGTTCATTACCGCTGTTGGTGTTGCACCTAGGCCGAAACCACAGTGACCACCTGCCATAACCGCTGCGTCGTAGTTAGAACCCATTACTTTGAACGTCACAAAGTAAGAGAAGATACCTAACACAACCGCCTGAACCGCCAGGATAACCAAGAACGGAATCGCAAGGTCAAATATGTTCCAAAGCTTAAGGCTCATTAGCGCCATTGCTAGGAACAGTGACAATGACACCGTACCAAGAATATCGACCGTTTCGCTGTCAGTCTTATGCAGCTTAGTCACTTCAAACACGTTAGTGATGAACACACCGATAAACAACGCGTAAACGAAGTCAGGAATCATCAACCAAGAAATTTCAAAAGTCGCCACCCACTGCTCTAGGTACTTCGCACCCGTGATACAGATAAGAAGGATGAACAACACTTCAATCACCTTCTTCGCCGTCACTTTGTCTTCTTCATACTCGTTGTAAGTAACAAGTTCAGGGAAGCGTTCATGTGTTTGCGTGCCAGTGCCGTACTCAGATTCAAGCTGGTTTTTATCAATCAGCTTTTGCGCCACTGGGCTACCGATAATACCACCGATGATCAAACCAAAGGTCGCTGAAGCCATCGCGATTTCTAGCGTATTTGCAATGCCAAACGTGTCTGCAAAAGTTTGAGACCAAGCCGCGCCTGTGCCGTGACCGCCCGAAAGGGTGATAGAGCCAGCAATCAAACCCATCAAGGGTTCAAGGCCTAGTGCCGTAGCTAAGGTTACGCCTACACCGTTTTGGATAATGATGTAAACCGACGCTACCCCTAAGAATAGGAATACCTTAGCACCACCTTTTATCAGCTGCGTGTAGTTCGCCGCAAGACCGACCGTTGCAAAGAACATCAACATAAACGTGTTCTGCAGGGGCAAGGAAAACTCAAGATCAAGGCCGTTAAAGTGCAGGGCTGTAATAGCAAAAGCGACAATCAAGCCGCCGACAATGGGCTCTGGAATGTTGTACTTTTTGAGAATCGGAAGCTTTGCATTGACGAAATGACCTAGAAACAAAACACTAATCGCGATTAGGAAGGATTCTAGTGGTCCAATTGAAATTAATTGATTCATATAACCTCTATTTTTTTACGTTCTCATCTTCCCTAATGAGTCTAGTTTTATCTGTAATTATTTGTGCTGCTCTACCTATATTTATACAAACTGGAGAGAAAGTGTGGATTCGAAAAGCGAACACATTACTGCGATCGCTTAGTACCATGTTAGTAGCACGTTAACTTTTATAGGAGATAAAAGGATTTGTGACAACAATCACCTCCTAAAAGTTGAAAACGGCGTGAGTATCTATGCCGCTGACTCTGCTTTCTTAATACCTAAAAAAGCAAAAGGAGCTATTTCTAGCTCCTCTTTCATCACCATCGCTGGTAATTAGAATTTTTTCGGTGCGTAACCAGTCATAACCTCAATGCGAAGTTCTTTACCGATCTTCGTCATTGGGTGAACAATTACGAGTCCTTTAACAGACTTTTTAAGTTTACCCATATCCGCTTGCTCAGCCTTAGTGATCTCACGGCTAAATGGCATATCAACCAGAGACTTACGCTCTTGGTTCACATCATAGCTTTCTTTGTGTTTAAGCTGGGCAATTTTCTTAGTTAGCTTCTTAATCTCTTCCTCGAACTGACGAACAACAGGACGATCATTACGAGTTTTAGCAGCATCTAACTTGTGGCGACACTTGTCTAGACGGTTGTTAATTTGTTGAAGTTCGTTTTTAACACTCATAATAATTTCCTAAGATTAAACAAGCCAATTCGGATTGGGGCGCGGAGTATAGCACAAGGGTTGTGTTGAACCGAAATTTATCTGTTAATTACCAATAGAAACGAATCACATCGACACCGCTCATTCAGCTTACTTATTCTTTGTGGCGAATCTCTAAGCGGATTATTCATTGATAGGATAGCGCCTACTTCAAAAATTGCAGTCCTCGATGCATCAAAATTCCGTCTAAACTTATACTCTAACGCAATAACTAAATCAGGGTACACAGCTTGGAGTTGTTACCCCCAGCACGACTCTGAATCGCAACGTAATCACAAGGATAGCCGATGACATTATTGAAACGAACATTGACCTGCAGCCTAGCCCTGAGTGCAATGTTTGCCACAACTTATGCATCTAGTGAACAAGCCACCCAAAGTAACCTAATCGTCGAGTACTCTACACCGCAAAATACCGAAGAAGAGCAGCTCAAACGAGAGATTCAAAGCAGTGGCGTTAATGACACCGTGGTCGACCTATCAAACCAACTCTTCATGTTTGAGAAGCCATTAACCATTCAATATGGCGGGGAAGAAGGACCACTCTACGATCCACAAACCCATCAAGTACTGATCCCTTACAGTTTTTACGCTGAGTCACTCAATTACTTTGAGAAGAACCAATACGAAAAAGAGTATGGGAAATCTGCGCAAACCGGCGCTATTGATACCTTGCTGCACACCCTGCTACACGAGACTGGGCATGCGTATATCGAAGATCAGAACATTGCCATATTGGGTAAAGAAGAAGATGCGGTTGATAACCTAGCAACCGTGCTACTGCTTAACTACGTAGAGCATGGGGCCGACGCTGCTATCAGCGCTGCAGACATGTTCGCTTTCGAGTCAGAAGACCGCCCAGAGTATTACGACTTGGGGGAATACATCGACGAGCACAGTTTCGACCTGCAGCGTTACTTCTCCACGTTATGCTTGGTGTATGGCAGCGATCCCGATGCCTATAAGAACTTGCTCGATGAAGTGGAAAACGACTATTTGAAAGACAGAAAAGAGTTCTGCGTTGAGCACTTTGACGTGATCAATGAAAATTGGCATCAGTATTTAAAAAAGAGTGACGATGCTTAGATGCTTAAAGGTTAGTGTCGAGAACTAGGAAAACGGCTTTGGCATCAAATTCCAAAGCCGTCACTCGATAGATTGGCTTAAGTCTTACGTGTTAAGAGTTAAGAGTTAAGAGTTAAGAGTTAAGAGTTAAGAGTTAAGAGTTAAGAGCTTAAACCCTAGACGTTCACTTTGTACTTCAGATCTTGAGCTTCATCGCCGGTCATCCCTCGAAATCCCCAGCAATGCGATGGCTGTTCCTTAATGGAAATTTCAATATCAATTGGAGAGATAGCTAACTGCTTCTCTATCTCAGAAAATATCTTCTTAATTAAGCGCTTTTTGGTGTTTACCGCTCGACCTTCCATCATATTTATCTCAATGACGGTATAGGCTTCTGTTCTTCCTTCCGGGTAAAAGAAGTCATCTCGTTCCAATGGCACAAACCGATGTGCTCGCTTGTCATCGGGTAAACCCATTTCACTGTTCAAGCACTGCTGCAACACATTAGAGAGCTGCAACTTAATTGGATTTAAGCACTCTTTGATACCATAAATAACAATCATGACCATTCCTTTGATGCGATGTTAGGTATAGAAGAACGTCAGATAGAAGCATCGTCTGGCAACTACCCATTCGCTTACTATTTGTACATATATTACATAATGACGCGTATGAAAAAAGGTAAAAACAGTGAATTTATGAACAGGTGCAACAAAATATCTATCCCTTTGCGAACATAAGCCGAAGCGAATTGATCGAACACCACCCTCCCCGCGTATATCTTCTCAAATCACATTTGAACTAAGGAGTACTATGTGCCGAATTCACCTAGGAAGACCACGCGGACAGACGCCGAACCAGAAACACCCGTAGAGTCTTCTCTGGAGCTCGCTGTGTTTCCCCTCCCCATCTTCCTTTTACCGGGAGGCAGACAAAGACTGCGCATTTTTGAGCCAAAGTATCTCGCGATGGTCGCTCACGCAGCGCAGGGCGATGGTTTCATTATCGCCACTCAAGACAAATCTAACTCTGATCATCTCAGCTCTTGGGGAACAAAGGTGACCATCGTCGACTTCAATATGTCGGACGACCAGATATTAGAAATTGATGTCGAAGGCGAAAAGTTGGTGCAATTGCATGGGTCGTTTCGAGACGATGATGACCTGATTAAAAGTAAGTTCAGCTTGTTGCCTCACTGGCCTACCGATGAATATAAAGTGCCTAACGTGTTTACCGCTTTTTTGGTTCAGTTGTTTCGCGACCACGATTCGATAAGAACACTCTATCCCACTCCTGATTTTGAGAGCCCACAATGGATCTGTGCGCGATTGCTCGAAATGATGCCTATCCCACTGGAAAAGAAAACAGAATTTACTGAGCCAGCCAGTTTTCCGTCTCTAGTTCCTTTTTTGAATCAAATCATTACGGGGCAATAAGCACTTTTCTTCACTATAATTTTGTATAGTAGAAATTAATTTAAATTAAAGTGATCCCGACTTTCTCCTTTCACGTAGTGCCCATCAAATTCGCATGATGGTTAGTTACTATGCAAGTGGAAAGCAGAAGTTCAGGGAACGGCAAGGAGCATGTCATTATTCCCGATAACAAAGTACCTACAGACAACAAAGTACCGACAGAGCTCTCGAGCTGGCTGGTGTTGGTTGGTACAGACCGAGACAAGCAGGCGTTCACCTGTTTGTTCAAGTTCTTCGCTCCTAAGATCAAGCGTTTTGGTATCAGTAAGTTGGGTGGCGAAGCTGCTGCAAACGAGCTAGTTCAAGACACGATGACTAATGTTTGGAAGAAAGCACATCTCTACAATGTAGATAAAGGCGCTGCGACCACTTGGGTCTACACGGTAATGCGTAATGCAGCATTCGACATGTTGCGCAAAGTGAAAGCGAAAGCCGAACAAACGATAGCCGACGATATCTGGCCAATCGATGCGATGGTAGCCGAGTCTCAAAGCGAAGATTTGCCATTCGGTGACCATTTGATGAGCCGACACGTAATGACTCAAATAGAAAAGTTGCCTCTCGCTCAGAAAACCATCGTCAAAGGCGTTTACTTTCAAGAGCTCTCTCAAGAGCAACTCGCTCAGCAACTTGGCGTCCCACTTGGAACAGTGAAATCACGTCTGAGACTCGCTTTAGCCAAATTAAAAGTTCACATGGGGGAACAAGACCATGATTAAACATCACCCAAACGCGGCAATCTTGAAAGACTTCGTCGATGGCACGTTGGCTGATTCAGTTTCTTTGATTGTTTCTAGCCATGTAGAGCTGTGTGAACACTGCCAACAACAAGTCAAGCAGCTTACAGCTGTAGCAGCGAATAATGCTTTTGACGCAGAGCCAGTATTCTCAAATGAAGATCTAGACAGCTTCTCAATGGACGACATGGACTTTGATTTTGACGCGATAGAGCAAATCACAGCTGATACTTCTCAGTCTGTTGAAGTGACTCCAGAGGTTCAGAAAGTAACTGTTGCTGACACGACATTCACAATCCCTCGCGCTCTAAACTCAGTAGCGAGAAAGGACTGGATGAACCTAGGCAAAATTTCACGAGCAAGACTCGATTTTGCTGACGAAGCACACCACACCAGCTTGTTGCACATCGGCAAAGATGGACAAGTGCCTTGCCACACCCACAAAGGCTTCGAGATCACGCTTCTTCTAGAGGGCAGTTTCGAAGACGAAATGGGCGTTTACAACAAAGGTGACTTCATCTGGTTGGATGGCAATCACACTCATCAACCGGCAACAAAAGAAGGTTGTGTCTGTTTAACCGTTTCAAGTGATGCGCTTTACTTCACAAAAGGTGTGAGCCAACTATTCAATCCACTTGGAAAATATATCTATTAACCCAGTTGCAGGCTATAAATATACAGGATGGCATAAAGCTATCCTGTATATCGTCAATACATCTGAATAAAAACAACTACGGTGTCAAAGTAAAAACACACCCAGCTCTGTAAATACGATTAGCAATGTTGAACTATAAGAAAAAGCTCAGAGCAAGAGCAAAGGAGTTGGCCAATGGAAAAGAAAATCAAAATCGGTATCAGTGCATGTGTTGCTGGACACAAAGTACGTTTCGACACAGGTCATAAACGCTCTCGTTTTTGTACAGACGACCTAGCAGACTACGTGGAATTGGAACCTGTTTGCCCAGAGATGGCTGTTGGTCTTCCAACCCCTCGTCCAACCATTCGTCAAACAAGAATGCTAGATGACATCATCCATGTTTCTCGCCCTGATGGCTCAGGTGATGTGACCAACGAACTGATCGAGTTCGGTCAAAACTACTCAAAGAAAAACCAACACATTGCTGGCTTTATTGTGTGTCAAAAAAGCCCAACCTGCGGCATGGAGCGCGTGAAGGTGTACCACCACCATGGTCGCGGCTCTGAATCGACAGGCATAGGCATGTTCACCCAACAAATTATGGACGGCAACCCGTTACTTCCCGTTGAAGAAAACGGCCGCCTTAACGATCCCATTTTGCGTGAAAACTTCATGACTCGAGTGTTCACTTACCAAAAATGGCTCGATCTTGTGGATGAAGGTGTGACCAAGCACAAACTGATTCAGTTCCACAGCGCCCACAAATATCTAGTCATGTGTCACCACGTTGAGGGTTACAAAAGCTTAGGCAAACTGCTAGCGGGTAATGATTTAGATATCGACGAACTAGCGGCTCAATACATCGAAGGCTTGATGACGGCGTTGTCTCATCACGCGAATCGAGGCAGTCACGCCAATACGCTGCATCATTTGCAGGGTTACTTTAAAAAACAACTGAGTAGCGCTCACAAGCAAGAGCTGACCAACCAGATCGCATCATTCAGAGAGGGCGTTGTTCCACTGCTAGTGCCACTGACACTGATCAATCACTACCTGATGGAATACCCGAACGAATACCTAGAATCACAGGTTTACCTAAACCCGCACCCTCAAGAACTTAAACTGAGATACGGATATTGAGCGACATACTATGGATACGACGAGACCTGCGGATTCACGATAACCCAGCGCTCGTCGCGGCAGTTGAAAACGGCGTAACGACCGCCGTTTTCATTTCAACGCCTCAAACGTGGCGGCAACACCACATTGCGCCGATCAAAGCTGATTTCATCTATCGTCATCTAAAACAACTCGATTCCCAGCTCGCTGAATTCGGGATAACGTTGCTTCACCTGAAAGCTAGCGACTTTGACGACCAATCCAAACAGCTCATCGATTTGTGCCAGCAGCTTGATGCCAAGTGCGTCTACGCTAACTCTGAACCAGAGGTCGATGAACAAGCTCGCGATAAAAAGCTGATTTCAAGCGGCCTAAACCTGAAGATCAGCGATTGTGACGTTATGCTGCCACTCGGTAGCGTTCTCAACAAACAAGGCGAGATGTTCAAAGTCTTTACGCCCTTTAAGAACGCTTGGTTAAAAGAAGTTCAGGTGAAAGGCATCATCTGCAGTCCAGCTCCTGTCGAGTCAGCTGAACGTTCACAAACACAGCTTCCTGACGACTTACAAGCCTTAACCATCTCTGCTGACTATGATTTCGATTTTCCGCGTGTTGATTCGAGTCGCTGGCCATTAAGCCAAGATGTATTGGGCAATGTGATCCCCAATTTCTTAGGCAATAAAGTCAACGACTACGCACGTCTGAGAGATATTCCCTCAGTTAAAGGAACATCGGGGCTATCACCTTATTTAGCGATTGGCGCCGTGAGCCCACGTTGGTTAGCGATTCAATTGATTCAGCAGCAACCCGATCTGTTATTTGATACGCAATTACCGGCCTTTTGTTGGCTCAATGAATTGATTTGGCGAGATTTTTATAAGCATTTGATGTTCCACCACCCTAAACTGGTCAAAGGTGCTAACTTTCAGCAAAAATACAATGGTTTAGATTGGTATCACGATCATCCTAGCTTCAAAGCTTGGTGCGAAGGAAAAACAGGATATCCATTGGTTGATGCCGCAATGCGTCAACTGGTTGAAACGGGCTGGATGCACAACAGACTAAGAATGGTGGTGGCAAGCTTCCTAACCAAGCACCTGCTTATTGACTGGCGTTGGGGCGAGCGTTTCTTTATGTCGCACCTTATCGACGGAGACTTTAGTGCCAACAATGGTGGCTGGCAGTGGGCTTCAAGTACTGGCTGTGATGCTCAACCTTACTTCCGAATTTTCAATCCAATCACTCAGAGTGAAAAGTTTGATCCAAAAGGAATTTTTATTCGTAAGTACATACCAGAGCTGCAAAATATCCCAGATAAGCATGTACATTTCCCACATGACTTTATCGCTAAAAACGGAATAGACAGCGAATACTGGCAACCCATCGTTGAGCATAAAGAAGCACGATTGAGAGCCTTAGCCTTCTTCAAATAATTAGAGTGAATATTATGGATAACTCTCTATGGCTTGATAACTTTCTCAACATGTATCGAGAACTCGGAACCGACAATTTCGACGTGCTTAAGACGGTTTATCACCCTGATATTGAATTCCAAGATCCGCTGCATCATGTCAGCGGTATTTCGGCGCTTACGCACTACTTCGAGAACCTCTACACCCAAGTAACCAGCTGTTACTTTCATATCGAACACACTTTCGAAGCGAACGACGAAGCTTCCGTTTACTGGACGATGCAGTTTGCTCACAAGCAATTAAATGGGCAAAAGCCAATCGAAGTACAAGGGCACAGCCACCTTAAGATGCTCGACGGTCAAGTGGTCTACCACAGAGACTACCTCGACGTCGGCTCTATGTTGTACGAACACATTCCAGTACTGGGCTGCGCGATCAAATCCATCAAAAAGAGGGCGAGCCGATAATGCGTATTATGATTACAGGCGCGACCTCTGGTATCGGCCAATCCCTAGCTAAAGATTACGCTCAGCAAGGGCATCAGGTGATTGCTTGTGGCCGCAACTCAGACAAGCTGCAAGCCTTAGTTGACTCGCACGAGACAGACGTCGCGCATTCATCAATTTCACCGCTCTGTTTCGACTTGACTGATTACCACAACTTCCCAGAACTCGACCAAGACAAGCCGCTCGACCTGCTGATTTTAAATGCAGGTGATTGTGAGTACATCGACGACCCAGTGAACTTTGATGCCGAGCTATTCGAGCGCGTCATCAACATAAACCTAATTTCAATTGGCTACGCCCTTAAAGCTTGGTTAAAAAACATCAAGCCCGGCGGCCGTTTGGTTTTAGTCAGCTCCAGCGCCAGCTTTTTACCTTTGCCAAGAGCCGAGGCTTATGGCGCTTCAAAGGCAGCTCTCACCTACTTAGGCAGAACACTTTCGGTTGATCTGGCAACGCACAACATTCATGTCTCAATTGTGCACCCTGGCTTTGTTGAAACGCCATTAACCGAGCGAAATACGTTCTCTATGCCTATGATTATTAGTAGTGAGGCCGCAACTCAGCGAATCGTAAATGGTATCGCTCAAGGAAAGAGTGAAATTGATTTCCCAAGACGATTCATCATGTTGATGAAGCTACTAAGAATGCTTCCAACTCCAGTTTGGCAAAAACTCGCTTCAAGGATGGTATAACAATGAAGAAAATCGCCATTATTGGTTCAGGTATCTCTGGACTCACTTGCGCGCATATATTAGATAAGCACCACGACGTAACAGTATTCGAAAAGAATGATTACGTTGGGGGGCACACCGCGACCGTTGATATTGAACATCAAGGCTCGGCGTTTTCGATAGATACAGGTTTCATCGTATTCAACGATCGAACCTACCCGAATTTCAATCAGCTTCTAGAACAACTCGATGTCGAAAGGCAACCGACTGAGATGAGCTTCAGCGTCCACAACACGACGACCAAGTTTGAATACAACGGCCACAGCATTAATTCGTTATTCGCGCAGAGGAGCAACATCTTCAAACCTCAGTTCTGGTCTTTAGTGTCTGACATTCTCAAGTTCAACAAGCTGTGTAAGGCTCAGTTTGAAAGCAATGAATTCACACCAGACGTTACCCTTGGCAGTTTCCTACGAGATAATCAATTTTCCGACTTTTTCAGCCAGCACTACATCTTACCGATGGGCGCGGCGATTTGGTCGACAAGCTTGGAAGAAATGGAAGAGTTTGAGCTCAAGTTCTTCATTCAGTTTTTCTACAACCATGGATTGCTCGATATCGCGAACCGTCCTCAGTGGTATGTGATACCAAAGGGATCGCGTTCTTATGTTGAAATCATCCTTTCACGCCTAAGTAAGACTGTTGCACTGAATACATCGATTAAACAAGTGACTCGCCAAGAAACAGGCGTCACGATTGAATTTGAAGATGGCAGCGCACAAGGTTTCGACGAAGTAATATTTGCCTGCCACTCAGACCAAGCCTTACGCTTGCTTGGTGATGCAACAGAACAAGAGCAACAGGTACTGAGCGAGATCCCATACAGCCGCAATGAAGTGGTTCTGCACACCGATACTCGCTTACTCCCAGATAGAAAACTGGCTTGGGCAAGTTGGAACTACATGTTGGATGGCGACAGTAAACGACCTGCTTGTGTCACGTACAACATGAACATTCTGCAAGGCATCGAAAGCCAAGACACCTTCTGTGTCACCTTGAATCAAAGCGAAGCCATCGACCCAGAAAAAATTATTCGCAGCTTTGTTTATCATCACCCGGTACTTAATTCGAACACGGTCGAAGCTCAGCACAAGCGTGAGCAAATCTGTGGCAAAAACCAGACGCACTTTGCTGGCGCTTATTGGTATAACGGCTTCCATGAAGACGGTGTCCACAGTGCACTCGATGTGACCAAACGCTTCGGTTTAGATTTGAGTACGAGTTCCGCGCTATGAACAGTCAAACCCTGACACCCGAGATGGGGATCGCATCCGAAAAGAGTGAAGAGCTCAGCGGTATCTATTGGGGTAACGTCAGACATCGCCGCTTTGGCGACATCACTCATGAGTTCAGCTATCAGCTGTATATGATGGGGTTAGATCTTGATGAGCTGCCCCAAACCACAGCGCGCAGTGCGCTGTTCGGAACTCGTTGGTACAACCCGATTCGCTTTGTCGAATCGGATTATCTCGCTGAAAAAAAAGAAAATGTCACCACGGATGAACCAAAATCACTTAAGCAACGTATAGCTTCCAAAGTGCAACAACTTGGTGGGGTTTGGTCTGATTCAAACCGTGTGACGATGCTGGCTCAGTGCCGCTGTTTAGGCATCTACTTCAGCCCAATCAACTGTTTCTTCTGTTATGACGAGACTGGAGATTGTAAGTACATGTTGGCTGAGGTGAGTAACACGCCTTGGCGAGAAAGACACTACTATCTCATCGACATGCACCAAGAATTGAAGGTAAAAAAAGAGTTTCACGTTTCGCCGTTCATGGATTTGAACATGACTTATTTTTGGAAGATTAAGCCACCAGCGAAACGCACGTTAGTTCACATCGAAAGCCGCCGAGACGACAAGCTTTTCGATGCGACACTGGCTCTGACGAAGCAGTCAGTAACCAAGACAAACATTAGACGAACGGTATTCAAGATTCCGGCGATGACGATAAAAGTCGTGATGGGAATTTATTATCAGGCTCTCAAATTATTCCTGAAAAAAGTACCGTTTGTGGCGCATCCAGACTCAACGTCTTAAGCGCACATGAAAGAACTCAATTGAAGCTTGGGTTCGCTCCAATCAAGGAGCAGAACTCAGCTTAGTTGGCACAAAATATTAGAATGAGTTATCAGCGAGGTTTACATGGAACAGCTTGCCAAACAAAACAACAATATTGAACAACAAGCTAAAGCCGTTGCTGTTTCAAGCAACTGTAAATATCGAGCTTTAATCTTCAAGGTGTTAGAAAGCCTGCAATTCGCGACGCTCGAGATCATTGAGCGCGACCAGCATTCGGTGTTCGGTGATCGAGAAGCAGACTTGAAAGGTCGAATCGTGATTCATGATGCGACCTTTTTTAGAGATGTGGTCATCAACGGCAGTATCGGCGCATCTGAAGCATACATCGATGGTAAATGGACCAGCCCAAATCTAACGCGTGTGATTCAAATCATGGCTCGTAACCAAGCCCAATTGGATGAACTTGATGACAAGACACAATGGATTTCTCGCATCAAAAACCTATTGCTGCGTCGTAAGAATGCCAACACCGAGCAAGGCTCTAAGCGAAATATTCTCGCCCACTACGATATTGGCAACGAGCTGTATGAGCGCTTCTTAGATAGCTCGATGCAGTACTCTTCCGCAATCTACAGCGAAGACGCAGAAACCTTGTCGAAGGCTCAACAAAACAAAATGAAAACCATCTGTGAGCGACTAGAACTGTCTGAGAAAGATAGCGTGGTCGAGATAGGCACAGGGTGGGGCGGCTTAGCCATCTTCATGGCGCAACACTACGGTTGCCACGTCACCACTACCACGATCTCAGATGCCCAACATGCACTTGCTGAACAGAGAGTAAAAGCGCTTGGTTTAACCGACAAAATCACCCTGCTCAAAGAGGATTATCGCAATCTCACTGGTGAGTATGACAAGTTGGTTTCGATCGAGATGATAGAGGCGGTCGGACATGAGTATCTACAAACCTTCTTTGAAAAATGTTCCTCGCTACTTAAGCCCTCAGGCAAGATGCTGATTCAAGCAATTACTATTGCTGACAGCCGTTACGACAAATACCGCAAAGGTGTCGACTTTATTCAGAAGTACATCTTCCCCGGCGGTTGCCTACCTTCTGTTTCAGTGATGACCCAACACCTTGCGACCAGCACCGACCTTGTGGTTCAAGAAATTGATGACATTGGCCTACACTACGCTCGAACGCTGAATGATTGGAACATCGCCTTTGAAAATAGTTGGGAAGAGCTAGAGTCTCTCGGCTATTCAGAAGAGTTTAAACGCTTATGGACCTTCTACTTCTGCTACTGTGAAGGCGCATTCAAAGAGCGCGTGATCAGCACTCACCATGTAGTCGCAAGAAAACCTCGTTACTTTGGAGAAAAAGATGAAGCGGTTTTGGATTATTAATCTCGTACTGTTTCAAGCGACCTGGGTTTGCAGTGCTTTCTTTACCGCGCAAGCCCCGTTCGTCACACCACTGATTGTAGTGGTTCACTTCCTTCTATCACCGACTCGCAGTAGCGATTTGAAGATACTCATTTTATTACCATTGGGGCTATTGCTTGATAGCCTCTTACTCCACTTCGGCGTGTTTGCCGTCGACTCTGAAATTGCGAATCAATCGTGGTTCCCGGTGTGGCTTATCTGCCTGTGGATCATGTTCTTAATCAGTTTTAACCACAGCCTAAATTGGCTTTTAAAATGCTCGAAAGTGATCTTGTTTGTCATAGGGTTCGTAGCAGGTACTAGTAGTTATTGGGGAGGCATCAAAGCAGGTGCTCTTCTTACTACTTGGCCAGATGCATCGGTAGTTGCTGCCCTTGCAATAAGTTGGGGGATTTTGTTGCCCTTACTGGTGGCCGCCTACTCCAACTTAATACAACCTAAAATGGCAATAACGAGGTGACTTATGGCTTATCCACGCAACCCGACACAAACGTTCAAACCTGAGCGAGGTATTGTTCGCGCTCATCAGCAAGCAAAAAACACACTTCTAAGCTTTATTACTCTCCCGTTAATCTTTGCTGCGCTGTTATTTGCCGGACACGCTAGAGCCTCTGCTGTCGATGATCTGAACAAACGTGGTGAGGGTGAAATGAGTTACCTGTTTTGGACTCTCTACTCGGCAGAATTCTACGCGACTCCAACCAACTCCGAACGAGCTTTGAAGCTTGAGTATTACCGCTCTATCGATAGCAAAGACCTCGTAGACGCTACCGAAGATCAGTGGAACAAGCTTGGCTACTCTGACAGCAACATTCAACGTTGGTTGAAACCCTTGTACGCGATGTGGCCGAACGTGGAAGAAGGAAGCACACTCACGATTCGTGTCGCTGAAGATAACGTAAGTCGTTTTTATTTCGATGAACAACCGATCGGCACCATCCAAGACAAGCAATTTGGTGAAGCCTTTCTAGCGATTTGGTTGTCTGAAAACACCTCTGAACCCGGTCTTCGTAAACAACTTTTAGGTTTGAACAAATGAATCCAAAAACAACAATAATAAAATTTGCTCTGGCATTTTTTTCACTCACTTGGCTAGTGGGCTGTGGCTCTGCAAGTTTAGAAGACCATGTCGACACAACGCCAGAGCTCAAGCTTGAAACCTTTTTTAATGGCGAGCTAATGGCCTACGGCATGGTGCTAGACCGCTCTGGTAACTTACTGCGCCGCTTTGATGCCAAACTGATCGCGACTTGGGACGGTGACAACGGAGAAATAAAAGAGTGGTTCTCTTTTGCTGATGGCGAGCGCTCAACTCGCGTTTGGAATCTGATCAAAACGGGCGAAAACACCTATTCTGGGACTGCCAACGATGTCGTTGGAACCGCTTATGGTGAAACCCAAGGTTCTGCGCTGTATTGGAAATATGATCTAGAAATTGAAGTAGACGGCAGCACCTATGAAGTGGTGCTCGATGATTGGATGTTCTTAATGGACGATAAACGCTTGTTCAACAAGACTGAGATGTCTAAGTTTGGCTTTAAAGTCGGAGAGGTCATCTTATACATCGAGAAGATTTGATGTAACTGCCGTTTCTGATTCTTAGTTTTAAAACGATGACTACATCTACAGTACGTAACAAAACAGCCCACAACGAAAATTGTGGGCTGTTTTGTTTGATCCCTCGAATAGCATACCTGCATGCTCAAGCCATTGTGCTAAGATGCGCCACCAGCATACAAATGGACTAGACTGACACTAAGCAGTCCCCATTTGTTTCGCTAAGCGTAGATTCCCTACCATGAATAATTGAAAAGGCTTTAAAGCATGAGCAAGTTGACCTCAGCGGAGCGTAAAGCTCGCGACAATGAACGTTTCTCACAACGCGTAAACGACCGCAGAGAAAAAGGTGAAGACGTAGTTGCTTACGCACTGACCAACAAAAAAGCTGTAAAATTCCTGACTAAGTCAGAGAAAAAACGTTTCAACGAAACGAGAGCGACTCTGCAAGAAGAGAAGCGAGTGAAAGAACAAGAAGAGCTTAACCGAATCGAAGACGCGTTCACGATCAAACAGTTCGACGACGAATAATCACTTATGATTACTCAAAAGCGCTGGCTCTATGCCGGCGCTTTTACTTGTTAGTTCTGCTACTTTTTGGCTGTGTTATTTCTGACCAAACCAGTCGATTCTTAACGACTTTCCCCACACTCTTATTCCCCTACGGCTCAACCGATCACCCAAGCTATCAACCAGGCTATCGATCAACTTTAGCCATAGATCTCAGAAAATCTTAGCCTAGCCCCTTACTATCTCGAATCAACTCTACAAACTTAAGACAGTATGATTTTAATTACCGGATCAAGCAGCGGTTTAGGCGCAGCTCTCGCGAAACAATATGCTAACGCCGACGCTCAGCGCGTAGCCATTACAGGTCGCAATGCACAACGTTTAGCAGAAGTGGCGCAAGGCCTACCTGCGAATACCATTAGCCAAGCGTGTGATCTCTGTGACCCGCACTCAGTGAGTGAGTTATTGGATGCGTTACCTGAAATGCCTAAACTGGTGATCCACAGTGCTGGCAGTGGCTACTTCGGTAAAATAGAACAGCAAGATCCAACCACCATCAGCGACATGCTGAAGAACAATATCGAGTCTTCGATCTTTTTGATTCGCGAGCTTGTGCAGCGCTACAAAGATCAATCGGTCACCATTGCAGTGGTGATGTCGACGGCGGCCCAAGGTGCTAAAGCGGAAGAGTCCACCTACTGCGCGGCAAAATGGGCCGTGAAAGGCTTTATCGAATCGGTGAGGTTGGAGCTAAAAGGTCACCCGATGAAAATCGTGGCGGTTTACCCTGGAGGAATGGCGACCGAGTTTTGGAATACAAGCGGTAAAGGCATGGATACCTCGAGCTTTATGACCGCGCAAGAAGCCGCTCAGATGCTACAACAGGCGTTGACCAGCACAGAGCATGGATTCGTGTCAGATATCACGATAAACCGCGGCTAGCAGGTAAACAGCTCGCTTAATCGGTAAATAGAGCGACACATTACCAAAGAAATGATTAGAGTAATTATTTGTGAGGGTGAGCATGAAAGTGTGCGACAATGCTCGGCGTAAATTCATATTCAAGGTTTATTATGAAACTTCTAGTTCGTAACCTATCGCGCTCTACCTCTGAGCAAGACATCCGTGTGCTATTTTCTGAGTTTGGCTCAGTAAAAGAGTGCAGCCTAGTTTTAGACCAAGAAACTGGCGACTCAAAAGGCTTCGCTTTTGTTGAAATGCCAGAGCAAGAAGAAGCTAAAGCGGCACTAAACAAGCTGAACTTGTCAAAGCTTGGCAAAAACACGATTCGTGTAAAAGTAGCGAACTCTTAATCGATTCAATGCTTCATAAGCCGCATGGCTTAGCTTAACAGCAGCACAGATGATAAAGCCCGTAACGATATGACGTTTTCCAGCGCAATATCGTTACGGGCTTTTTGCTGCTCGCAATTCTCTTTTCACACGATTTGAATACGCCTACAGACCTTCATGTTCATCAATAGCACGTCTTGCTTCGGCCATTGAACATCCAGATTCCATCACCAGCTGAGCCACAGTCATTGAAGGTGTAGCGGCCAACAGAGATGCCAAACACACCACGGGTTTAGGCAGCACTTTGTCGATTGCAATTGCTATCCAACCGTCTTTTTCATGGGTTAACATCGTTTTAAATTCAACGAGTTGATACTCTTGAGCGACCAACAGCCAATTACGCGAACGACGAACTCGTTTCAACTGACATCCACATTCCGCAGCATTCACCATCACTTGGCTTTTATCACTCACACGATGTACAAAACTATTCAATGGGACGCTAAACATAACTCTCTGCTAATCAATCTATTCCTACCATTCAAGAGCTCTCTACCTATCTCTCAAAACTTTCTAACTGTCACTCAATTAAAACCGTACGTAGGATTACACAGACACAAAAAAACCGCCAGTGATGCACTAAGCAACCTCGCGGTTTTTGGATGTTAACGTGTGTGGTTTACGCTTTAGTTTCTACCACAATGTCCGTTTTTACCGAGTTCGCGATAAAGCAGTTTTTGTGCGCCAAGTGGTGCAGTTTGTCGAGCTGCTTGGCGGTGGGCTTTTTGGTACCTAAAAACACAATTTTAGGGCGCAGAGTCACCTTAGTGACCGATGAGCGGCCAGATTCATCTTCTTCCAGCACACCAATCGCATCATCGACATAGGAGTCGATCACGTACTTCTGCTTTGCGGCAATGCCCAAAAACGTCAGCATATGGCAGCTAGAAAGTGCCGCGATAAACGCTTCTTCTGGATCAACATTCGCTTCCACCGAAAACGGCAGTGGCACAACATGTGGAGAGGACGAAGCAGGCACAGTGACACCACCATCGAACTCCCACGTATGACCTCGACTGTATTGATTGTCGCTAAAGACTTCATCTTCTGCTTTTTTCCAGCGAATGACCGCTCCATATTCAGACATAATTTCTTCCCTTTTTAAAGCTCAATAAATTAACGATCAGCTGGATGATTGACACCATCGTTGGTCACCACATCACCAATATCAAAAGGATTCACCCCTTCCAAACAGCCGATGTTAAAACCGTATTCGTTTGGGCTAGAACGGCGCTGATGATGGGTATAGATACCGCAGTTTGAGCAGAAGTAATGCTTCGCGGTATTGGTATTGAATTGGTAAAGCTTGAGATGCTCTGCACCTTTAAGGATCTTGATGCCATCCAGCGCAACAGAGCCCACAATCGCTCCCCTGCGACGACAGATCGAGCAATCACAGCGGCGTGGTTTTTCTATCCCGTTAGGTAAACTGAGCTCTAGTTCAACCGCACCGCAATGGCAGGTTGCCTTGTGAAAAGGTTGGATAACCGTATCTCCGACGACTTTCATTTTTCTCTCCAATCACATCCTTATGTTGGTCGTATCATAACCAGTTCAATGTTCTCTGTCCGTACCCGGGTGTTGAGTTCGAGAGATCTGTCATGCGCTGCTTCTCGGCTAATCTAACTAGACTTTTCAACCAAATCGCCAAACCGCTCAAACAAGAAATCAAGAAACAACCGGATACGCTTGGGCTGATATTTCTTGCTGATGTACACCACATTCAAATCGGCACTCGACACCGACATCGCGGTGTTGAAGTTCTTCATGTAGCCATTAAGCAGCGTCACAAGGCGCTGGTTATTGATGTCGCCTTGCACATCCAGTACCGATTTAAGAGCAATGCCCTCGCCTTTTAATGCCCAGTAGCGAATAACTTCGCCATCGTCTGAAAATCGCTTTGGAACAACCGTAATCGACTTCTTCATATCATGATCTTGGAAGTGCCATATCTTGAGCTCTTCATTGCTGCGCAGCATGGCTAAACAATCGTGATCAATCAAATCTTGTGGTGTTAACGGTGTTCCATGCTTGGCAAGATATTCAGGAGAAGCACACAGCACACGTCGGCTTGGTGACAAGCGTCTGGATATCAAACTGCTGTCGACCAGTTCACCATAACGGACCACGATATCCATGCCAGATTCAGCAATGTTCGAGAGGTTATCGTTCAAGTAGAGGTAAGGGATCACGTCGGGATATTGCTGACAGAACTCAGAGAGAATCGGAAGAATGTACTGCTTTCCGATGTCTTTAGGCGCGGCGATTTTTAGCGAGCCTTTGACTTCTTTTACGCCATTTTGAATCAGGTTTTCGGCCTCACTGACGTTGTCTAAAATCTCCAAACATGCCTTGTGATACAGCTCCCCTGAGTCGGTCAAAGACACATGACGCGTGCTTCGATTCAACAACTTCACACCATATCGTTCTTCAAGCGCCTGCAGCCTTGCTGTCATGGTCGCAGGAGAAAGCCCTAACTCTCGCCCCGCCGCCGCTAACCCGTGATGCTTAACAATACTGACGAACATCGCCATATCTGAAAACTTATCCATACGATTCTCGCTTCCACCTCTTTGTCTTACTTCTCGATCTTAATGCTCGATTTGAATACTCAGTCACACTATTCAGGTTAACCGAATAATGAATTTATATTTTAACCAATTATCAAATTTAGTCGAATAAATATAATGGCAAACATCAACAGAACAACGCAGGAATTCAGAGCATGACTAACGAATCGACTAAACAAGAGAAACACACTTTCGTCATCATTGGTGGCACATCAGGTATCGGCAAGGCACTCGCGATGAAATTGAGAAACGAAAACAACACAGTGCACATCGCTAGCCGACATACAGGACTTGATATCAGCAATGAAAAATCAATTTGTGAATACTTTGAATCGATTGGCGTGTTTGACCACTTAATCGTAACGGCTGGCTCATCCGCTCCCGCAGGAAAAGTAACAGACGTAGCAACCGCAGACGCCAAGACAGCTTTTGACACTAAGTTTTGGGGCAGCTTAAACGTAGCCAAACATGCCGCTCGTTACATGACACCAAACGGGTCTATCACGTTCACAACTGGCATGTTGTCACGCAAAGTTGTTGCTGGTACTTACGTAAAAACCGCCATCAACGCCGCACTAGAAAGCGTAACCAAAATACTGGCGAAAGAGCTATCACCTATTCGAGTCAATGCCGTTAGCCCGGGTTTAACCATGACGGAAGCCTACAAAAACATGGACGATTCCGCTCGTACAAGCATGTACGACAACGCCAAAAACAACCTACCCGCAGGCAAGGTTGGCGAGCCTTCAGAGATAGCCATGGGTTACCTGTTCGTAATTAATAACCCATACGTCACAGGGTCAATCATCGATATCGATGGCGGCGCTCTACTCGGCTAACACTCCGCAAAGAAGCAAAGAAGCAAAGACATAAAGAACAATCGTTAGGGCGTGTATCTCACGTCCTAACAAACAAGAATTAACACAGGTACTTCACTATGAAATCAGAAGCGATCCATAAAGAAAAGATCCCATTCCAAGTTTGGATACTGACACTCGCAGCTTTTGCCATCGGCACCGCTGAGTTTGTTATTGCAGGCATCCTTCCACAAATTGCCACATCCCTTTCGATCACCGAAGGTCAAGCCGGATACCTAATCAGTGCTTACGCATTGGCTATCGTTATTGGTGGCCCGATCTTAACCATCTACCTCGCACGTTTTAACAAGAAGATGGTACTGATTGGCTTAATGGCACTGTTCATCATCGGTAATGTCTTATCAGCCCTTGCTCCTAGCTACCCACTTCTACTTGCCAGCCGTGTTATCGCAGGCTTAGTGCAAGGCCCTTTTTATGGTATCGGTGCGGTTGTTGCAACCAACTTAGTGTCTGAAAAAATGGCAGGTCGTGCCGTTGGCCAAATGTTCGCAGGCTTAACACTCGCTAACGTTCTTGGCGTTCCAGCTGGTACATGGGTCAGCTTGCAATTCGGCTGGCACACTACTTTCTTTACCGTGGCAGCACTTGGCACTATCGCGATGCTTGCCATTTTGATATCGATTAAATCGACAGGTCACAGTGAAGCGAAAGACATCAAAACTCAGCTTCTAGCGTTCAAAAATCCAATGTTACTGATCAGCTTAGCAATCACCGCTTTTGCTTGGTCTGGCTTCATGACGCTTTACGGTTACCTTGCGCCAATCGCCATGCACATCACGGGTTACAGTCAAGAATCAGTGACTTGGATCTTAGTGATTGTAGGTGTTGGCTTAATCATCGGTAACACCTTGGGCGGACGCTCTTCAGATAAAAACCTAGGCAAAGCTTCAATGTTTTGGGCTGTCGCAATGATCGTGTCATTGGTGGTGGTTGGCCTTGTGGTAGACAACAAAATCCTATTCGTTGCAGCTGCATTTATCTTTGGTATTGCATCATTTGCGAACGTCCCTGCCATGCAACTTCGAGTAATGAACCACGGTGGCGAAGGGCAAGAGCTAGCAGCAACTGCGAATATCTCAGCGTTTAACTTAGCCAATGCCTTTGGTGGATTCCTTGGCGGCATGGTACTCGACAGCCAACTAGGCGCAGGAATGATTCCGTTCGCAGCCGTTGTTGTCCCAGTGATTGGTTTGTTGCTTATTGCAAAAGCCAACCGATCTGAAAAGCCACAGAGCAACTCTATTTTCAGCCCAGCAGAAAGCAAATAACGCGACTTATCGCCCCAATAAAAAACGAAAGATCACAGCATTAAAACAAGGTAAATACCATGAGCAAATTATTCGAAACAGCAGAACTGAAAGGCCTAGAACTACAAAACCGTGTGGTTATGGCCCCCATGACACGCGCTCGTACAAGCCAACCTGGAAACGTGCCAAATGAAATGATGGCAACTTACTACCAACAACGTGCCAGTGCTGGGCTAATCATCACTGAAGCGACACAAATCTCAGACGACTCTCAAGGGTACTCATTCACACCCGGCGTTTACACAAGTGAACAAGTAACAGGCTGGCAAGGTGTCACCTCTGCTGCTAAAGAACAAGGTGCTGCGATATTCTGCCAACTATGGCATGTGGGTCGCGTGTCTCATCCAACCTTCCAAAAAGGTGAACTACCAATCGCACCTTCGGCACTGGCTCCGGTAGAAACTCAGGTTTGGATTTCTGATGAGAATGGTAATGGCAACATGGTGGATTGCATTCAACCAAGAGAAATGACCCAAGCCGATATTGATCGTGTGGTTCAAGATTTTGCTAAGTCAGCGAAGAAAGCGGTCGAGGCAGGGTTCAATGGCGTGGAAATCCACGGTGGCAATGGTTACCTGATTGACCAGTTCCTAAGAACCAACTCAAACAAGCGCACCGACAACTATGGCGGCAGCCGCGAGAACCGACTTCGTTTTCTAATCGAAGTAGTGGATGCAGTCATTGATGCGATTGGTGCCGATAAAGTGGGTGTACGTTTAGCCCCGTTCATCACCTTCAAAGACATGAACTGCCCAGACATCGTGCCAACGATTTTAGAAGCGTCAAAGGAACTGCAAGCTCGTAATATCGCTTATCTGCACCTATCAGAAGCCGATTGGGATGACGCGCCTGTGATACCTGAAAGCTTCCGTATAGAGCTAAGAGCCTTGTTCTCTAACACCATCATCGTCGCTGGCAGTTACACACCACAACGCGCCGAAGAAGTACTAAGCAAAGGCTACGCCGATCTCGTCGCATTTGGTCGCCCATTCGTTGCTAACCCAGATCTCGTATCACGCCTACAAAACGGCAGCGAACTATCAGAACTTGATGGCGCCACTCTGTTCGGCGGCAACGAAAAAGGCTACATCGATTATCCAGTGTTGTAGTGAATCTTAAATTGATAGAACTGCCTTAGATTTTCCGACAGGCAAAAGAAAGGCTCGCATGACTAGTGCGAGCCTTATGCAGTTTAGGGGGTAAACCACAATCTGATATTAATTAGGGGTAATTATTTAACTTATGAGCCAGTATGCACCTGTGCGCATTGATGTACTATTTTTAAATGATTCACTGCAATTAATCAATCGATAAAAGTTAGCGTTTGGTCAATTTAAACCACATAAATAACAGTGATTTAGTGAACGACGTCTAGAAAATCATCATAAAATCCATAGAAATCAGATTTATAGAATTCTCATTTGCCAATACCCTTCACCATTTGTTGCGAGTTGGCTGTGTAAATAATCAAGCGTATCCGCGACCGTTCCCGCAATGCCTTGGGGAGGATTGAACAACAGTAAACCACTACCGATCAGGCGATCATCCCCCTTAGGATCACGAAGGCGAAGCTCCGACTTGATCGGACTTGGTAGCAAGCCATCTTTTACCGCTGTCACGCAGTGATTCAGAATCAGTGAGCTCTTATCATCCGTGTAAAGCGGATACCAAATTAATGCTGATACCTCCTCAGACTGCTGATACGCCTTAACCAAGGCATCGATCACCGCGAGATATTCAGAATCGGTTTCATAGGGCGGGTCGATAACAATCAGGTGATGGTTGTCGTGTTTTGCTATGTCGTCAGGCAGTGCTTTCAAGCCATCGCCAGCGGTAATGGTGAGCTTACTTGAAACATCAAGATCGCGTTGCAGCTTCTCAATGTTGGTTTGTAATAAGTCGGCTTCATCTTGCTGAATGTCTGAAAAATAGAAGCTATCTTGGCTGCGGCCTTGTTGGTAGGTGATGGCTGCAGAACCCGGATAGAGAGAGATAAGTTGGTTCGGATTGTAGTATTCCAGCACCGACATAAAAGAAGCGAATGCCGGAGGAAGATAAGCCTTGTTTCGCCACAAGTACCCAACCCCTTCAGCAAACTCACCAGCATGATTACTTGGTGCAGTGTTGAGGTCATAACACCCTGTACCAGAGTGGGTGTCGATAACATTGAGGCGTGAATGTTGCTGCATTAATGACTGAACAAGTGCACTCAATACTGGATGCTTTAGCGCATCACCATGGTCGCCTACATGACATTGATGTCGATATTCCATTCCCTTGCCTCATTTCTACGAACGTCATCTAAACATACTTCATATCATGAGGGCTTGCCTGCTCAATCCATCGTTTTTTGAAATAGGCTCTCTTTTCTGTAACTGTCTGACTCTTATAAAAAATAAAGCCCCTCGTTTTGTTATAAACGAAGGGCTTTGTTGACGTTACTGACTAAGTCGTACTGTTAACCAATAGAGAGCCTAAGGGTACTCACCCTCAACTTCTACCGGCGCTTTCACTTGGTAGTGACAAGGCTGTAGACCAAGTAACTTAGGCAGTGTGATACCTACTGAAACTGAAGACCACGTACCGCTGACAATACCTACAACCAGTGCAATCGCGAAACCTTGCAGCGCAGCGCCACCAAGTAGCCAAAGTGCAGATACGGTGATTAGCGTTGTACCTGAGGTCACCATGGTGCGTGAGAAGGTCGCTTTAACCGATTCGTTAAGCAGGTTGTCAGTGTCACCATTTGGATTACCACGCAGCATCTCACGGACACGGTCGGCAATGATGATCGAGTCATTCAATGAATAACCCAAAATCGCCAACACAGCCGCTAACACAGTCAGGTTGAACTCGAACTGAGTAAAAGCGAACAGACCCAAGATAAGCGTCACGTCATAGATGATCGCGGCAAGGGCGCCGAGTGCTAAACGCCATTCAAAACGTACACTCAGGTACAGCATGATCATTAGGAAACACACCAATACCGCTAAGCCACCTTGGTCAACCATGTCTTGACCAACTTGAGGGCCAACCACGCTGCTGTTAAGCACTTTTACTTGGTCGCTGACAGAAGACAAAGCATCCACTAAGTTTGGCTGTGGAGCGTCTGTCAGTTGGCTATAACGGATTGTCCAGCGATCCTGTTCTGCCATACCAACCACTTGCACGTCTTGTTGGAAAGCTGTATCAAGTTTTGTTTTTAACGCATCTTTGGTGACTTGATCAGAGAGCTGAACCTCGGCAACCACACCACCTGTGAAGTCCAAGCCCCAGTTAAAACCTTTCACCGCCACCAGCATCACAGAGCTCATGAACAGCACAATAGATATCGCAGACATCACCTTACGAAGGCGAGTCATATTCTTATCCGAAATATAGCTATTTGAAAAATAGCGGTCTGAAATAGTCATTTTTGAAGTACTCATGCTTAAATCCTTACATCGTGGCGTTGGTCACGCCCCCAAACCAAATTGATGATCGCTCGTGAAGCAAAAATGCCCGTGAACATACTGGTTAGAAGACCTAAGCCTAGAGTCAGAGCGAAGCCCTGAATCGGTCCATTACCAATGGTGTATAGAGCCACAGCAACGATCATGGTGGTGACGTTAGCATCGAAAATTGACGAGAATGCGCTATCGAAACCACGATCGATAGAGCTAGCAAAGCTGCGCCCTTCTTTCATCTTGTCTCGAATACGCTCGAAGATAAGCACGTTAGTGTCTACCGCCATACCGACGGTCAGTACCAAGCCCGCAATACCCGGCAGAGTTAACACCGCACCCGGTAGCAAGGCAATCAAACCAAACAACGTGGTCATGTTAACCACCAATGCACAGTTCGCGACCCAGCCAAGACGGCGGTACCATAGCGCCATAAACGTTAGAGTAAGACCAAGGCCAAGAGCCAAAGCAGCAAAGCCATTCGTTACGTTTTCAGCACCCAGAGATGGGCCAATGGTACGCTCTTCAATGATGGTAACAGGCGCAGTTAATGAACCTGCACGTAGCAGTAGAGCAAGCTCTTGTGCTTCTGCCATGCTGCCTGCACCTGTGATTCTGAAACGGCTACCCAGTTGAGATTGGATGTTCGCCACACTGATCACTTCACTGGTTTTTTCGCTGTTACCGGCTCTGTCACGGCTGTATTCGCTGTAAACGGTCGCCATTGGCTTGCCGATGTTATGGCGAGAAAACTCAGACATTTTCTTACCACCAGAAGAATCAAGCGTGATGTTTACTTCTGCACTGCCCATTTCACCAATGCCACTGCGTGCATCGATAATGTGTTCACCGCTCAGCACTGCTTTGCGAGCAACCACTACGCGATTACCATCTGAATCTTTCAGAGTTTGAGTATTGCGCGTTGCGTTGTCGTACACAGAGTAGAACGCTAATGAAGCCGTAGCACCAATCACGTCTTTCGCAGCTGCAGGGTCTTGTACACCCGGTAATTCGATACGGATACGGCTTTCACCTTGGCGTTGAATCGATGCCTCAGTGATGCCTAGCTCTTCAATACGGCTGCGCATGATCTGCAGGTTTTGTTGAACCGTTAGATTACGTAGCGTTCTTTGCTCTTCTTCAGACTGAGTTAACGTTAGCGATTTATCTGAACGGTCACGTTGCCATTGTGGGAACTCTTCGCGAATCAGTTTCTGTGCTTTCTCGAAATCGGCATCAGTACGGAAGTTAAACTCAACTTGGTTGTTCACCACTTTACCGCGTGCATAACGCACTTGGCTGGTGATTTCATCGACTACAGATTGCGCTTGTGCGTGGTAAACCGGTTCCATGTCCACTTCTAACAGGAACTGCACGCCACCACGTAAATCAAGGCCTAGCTGAATCGGTGCGAAGCCCATGTCAGTCAACCATTTCGGTGCTGCTGGCTCCATCGCTAGCGCAACCGTCGCGTTATCCAATAGGCGCTCATTCAGCACCTCTTTAGCCTTCGCTTGTTGTTCTGCGTCTTCCAAGATCACGACTAAACGTTGGTCTTTTTGAAATGCCGATTTAGCTTGGATGCCTTCGCTCGCAAGGTATTGGGTAATTTGGCTAGCATCGATGGTCTGTTCAGAACGGTTGTTAATTTGAACCGACGCATTCTCGCCATACCAAGAAGGTAAAGCACTCAGAACCATGATGATGATAGTGGCGATAAGCACCACGTATTTCCACTTTGAGTAGTGGTTAATTTGTTTTCTTGGAATGCGTTTTTTCACAGTCAAGATCTCTTCTTTTTACCAATCACGGTGAATAAATGATCGACACTAGCGAAGGAAAAAGGCTTGAGAACAAGGCAGGATTTTTCGATAAGTAGCTATTCTACAATCAAAAATTCTAACGCAGTTATCGAGCATTTTAACCAGCTAGGGTGTTCAGTTATTTACTACGATTGGTATGTCTAATGTTTTGCGAACACGAGCGATGGCTAATCACAACCAGAACAAGCTGATTGAACGATAGTGAGGCTAAAATTATGTGTCGCTATATTTGATTAACTGGTGAGTTCAACGGCACAATTGACCATCGATACGACCAATTTAGGGTCAAACGATTAGCTAAGAAGTTCTCGGAAATGCGAGTATTGGATGTTGCCCTCTTTCCACCCAGAAAGCCGGGAGGACGGAGAACTCACAATACTGGTCCAGTGCAGCTTGGAATCCAACAACGGCGTGTTGAAGAGCAGGGAAGCCAGTATTGAGGGGGGAGAGAAGTCAATCAGTAGATGATAAGCAGGCTCAAGATCGGCCACGCTTTCTTGCTCGTTACTGAGCATACGTCTGAAGTTTGCTGCTTGAAGGCTTGATTCGGTGTCGTGATAGTTAGAACTGTCACCAGAAGGCACGGTGCCAAACTGAGCCTTATCGCACTCTAAGTAGCTCGACGGATTATCCGTATCAGCTTGTTTACAAAGATCATTCTGTGAAGATTGCTCTTGAGCCGAGTATATTTGAAATGGCTTAGAAGGAAACGAATAGCCGTTAGAATTCACTAAGCCAAAGCTCAGTAAAAACAACATTAAGACTAATCGGGTACCCAGTTTAAGCAATCTAATATCCAAACAACATTCTCGTAGATCGTCAATCTACAATACAAATGAAACGCTGTCTTGATTTAAAACATTTTTTTAGAAAATGATACGATGCAACCGATTAAGCGATCTCAAAATTTAGATTTACATAGATCTAAAACGGCTTAACAACAGGTGAGGCATAGACGTTATGAATGGTGGGAAAACAAGAAAGCCAAGCGGTGCTCGCTTGGCTTTGAGTTGTCTCTTTCTGTTGGTTTCAAGCTTTAGGCTTTAGGCTTTAGGCTTTAGGCTTTAGGACGCATGATGTTCTTAACCTTACGGCTATCTTCACCAAAGATGCGTTGGACAAGTTGATTCATGTCTTCCGCAGTAATCGACCTCGCCACTCGCTCAACTTGAGACAAAGCTTCGATATCGTAACCATGAAGTAAATAACGAGACAGATACCATGCTTGGTCAATAGAGCTCGTCTCGAGAGGCGTGAAGTCCGCTTCAAACTGTTTCACGACTGCGTGCATTTCCTTTTCAGAGACGCCTTGTAAAAGGTCTGCAATCACTTTATCGATCGCCACTTCAACTTGGTCAACGTTCTCCGGCGCTACCATCGCCCCGATAACCCGCTCACCACTCAGCTCACTATCTGCGGATGATGAATACGTATATGGCGAGTAATCTAAGCTCAACTCTTCACGAATATAAGCATCTAAACGAGCCGCCAGCAGTCGTTCTAGCAAGTTTTCCGTGAAGATATCTTTTGCCGTTACGCCTTGGTCGGTTTCGGCTTCAGGTTCAGAGATGACTCGTAAGATGTACTCTGCACTATTCACATTGTTGATCGCTAAATCAATGCGTGATTCAGATGGCTGCTTGTAAGCCACCTTAAATTCAGGAACCTCAGCTTTTTCTAATGGAATCGAAGCCAAGTATTGCTCAACCAAAGGCTTTAATTCACTTGGGTCGATGTCACCCACGATCACCAATTGGTTATGCCTCATTTGACCAAACAATTGCTGATGAAGATTAGCGACGTCTTCCACAGAAACCGCTTCAACACGTTCTTTATCAACAAAGAGGTGGCCACTGTCTTGACGATAGATATTCTGGTTTCTTGCGCGCTCAAACTGACCGACAGGGCTGCTCAAGAAAGATTCTTGACCTTGTACAAACTCCTGTTTCACTGCCTCTAACTGCTCGGGAACAATTTTAGGCGCAGTTATGAAGGTATAAAGCGCAGCAAACGTATCTTTGAGCCCATCTTTGTTAATACTAAATTCAACACCATGGCGAGTGTTGCCAATGAAAGAATCGGCGCTAATATTTTCACGATCAAAGTACGCTAAAAGCTCAGAGCCCGTAAACTCACCGACACCACTTCGAGCGAAGGTAGGTAACGCAACCTCAACAGCTGGGTACAAGCTCGGATCCAAAGCGGCTTTTCCGCCGAGGCTCATGTACATCACCCCAACATCATCACCTGCCTCATAATCACGCAGGTACCACATGTCGATGCCATTGCTTAACGTCCACTTTTGGATGTATGGGTCAATAGACATTTGTTCAGCAAGTACAACCTCGCCTTGCGAGCTAGGTACAGCAAAAGCACTCGCTGTTCCAATCGCAAGCGGCGGAACTCCCGCCTCGCGATACGTGGCTTTTAAACTATCGAGAGAGTTGATGATCGCTGTTCTGTCTTCGGAGTCATCCATCCCAATAACAATAAAGTAATCATCAGAAAGTAGATTCTTGATGTTGTCGTTAATCACTTCAAGGCTCAAGTTAGCGATGAAAGCTTCCAAGCTTGCTTGATAATCTTTCTGTGATTGGACTATTCGATCATTGACTAACGCACTCGCTTTGTAGTTCGCGTGTTCAACGCTATCCATTTTATCCCAGTCATGCTCGATGTTGTCGAGTAAGTCTTGATAGTAGTGCTGTTCGCCAACAATATCCGTTTCCGAAACACCAAAATCACGCAATGACGCCAATGTAGAAAGCAGATCTTGTTGGATTACTTCACGGTCTCCAGCCGGAAACCCAACACTTATTGCCGAATAGTGCAGAGCACCCATTCGATAGCCATCAGACGCTATCCATTGAGTCGGCAGCGCGGCATCATTAAATACTGCTTCTAATCGTTGTCGAATCAACTGTTGAGAGGTTTCATCTAACCAACGTTGATGCTGCTGAGCATGATTTTCAACTCTATTTAAACCTCGGTTAAACGTCAGAGTGATGCTTGGCGCTTCTCTTCCTGCGTACTCAACATAATCATCTTCATTGAATGAGGTCATTTTCTGTTTCTCTGGTCTCGGCGTATCGCCACGCTCCCAGCTAGAAAACTTTTCTTCAATAAGTGGAATCACAGTTTTGATGTCCACATCACCAGAAACGACCAGCTCAACTATTTGAGGTTGATACCAAGTCTGATAAAAGTTGCTGATGCCTTGAGGAGTAGCATTCACGATCGACGATTTAGTCCCTAATGCATCTTGCGATTGGTACGGGCCGCCTTCAATGAAGTGGTCAAAGAATTTCTCTCCGAATGACTTATCATCGAGGCGAGCCATACGGAACTCACCAAGAACCACGCCTTTTTCTTTTTCGACTTCTGAACTTGATAGATCCAGGCCATCACCAATGTCACGCATCCACGTCAAAGCAGACTGCAATTGGATGTTATCTGGCAAATCTAACTGGTAGACCGTCTCTTCATAAGAAGTGTAGGCATTAATATCAGCACCAAAGCTAGCGCCTGCGTCTTCGAATAGACGAATCACATCGTTCTGAGAGAAGTTTTTACTGCCATTGAATGCCATGTGTTCCAAGAAGTGCGCGTAGCCTTCTTGTTGAGAAGTCTCTTGAATCGAACCGGCGTGCACGACTAAACGAACAGATACGGATTCTTCATGATCTGGATAAACATGATAAGTAAGGCCATTTTCTAGTTGGCCTGAAGTCCATGCCGGATCCGGCTGGATTGGCGTTTCGGTAGTTTTTGATGTTGAGCTACAGCCAACTAAGGTGAGGCATAGAGCCGTCGCTAAATAATATGTTTTCATAACAACCTCTTAATGTCATTCATCGACAATATACAGATTGAGCTAACGATTATTATTTAATATTGAACCTGATGAGTATCTTTGTGATCTGGATCTTTATTTTATAAATCACCAATCGTTATGTAAGATCGCTGTGCTCATTTAAATAGGCATTTAGATAAGAGCCTATTAAATCGATTTTAGACTCGCTAACTACATCTATTTAAAATCAATAAGCTACATAAATTTCAGCCAGTTCTCTACATACCCTTAAACAACGCTTGCGAGGCACGGCTGATCGGTAGCTTTTCCCCTGACACATACGCCGACATCTGACCTGAGAGCCCTTTCTTCACCTTATCAATGGCGGAAACTTTCACTACCACTGAACGGTGGATTTGCCAAAACTCATCAGGATTGAGTTGCGCTATCAACTCTTTTAGTGACACGCGAAGAATATACTCCTCTAGCGATCCCCCTTGACCCTTCTTAAATATAGACACGTACTTGTCTTCTGCTTTGAAGTAAGCGACATCATCGACGGCGATTAGGTGAATGTCTTCCCCTACACTGGCTTTGAGCCATGTGAGATACTTTTTCTCCGATAGATAAGGAGGCTGCGTTTGCTGTGACGTCGACTGGGATAGTTGTTGAAGCTGAGCCATTAACGCCGTGATATCGGGCTGTTCTGGCGTGGTACCTGTTTGTGTTTGATTGCTCGACAGACGCGCTTGCACTTTCTGACATGTGGCCAGTAAACGCTCTTCATTGATTGGCTTAAGCAGGTAGTCCATCGCATTGTGATCAAAAGCTTTGACCGCGTATTCGTCATAAGCCGTGATAAACACAATCAATGGCGGTGAATCTAACTTGTTGAGTTGTTTCGCCAGAGAGATACCATCCAGTTCCGGCATACGAATATCGAGAAAAGCCACGTCGGGCTTAAGCTGCTGAATACTCTCCATCGCCTCCAAACCGTTTTGTGCTTTACTGACGATTTCTAACTCCGGCCAAACCTCAGCAAGGCTCTTGTCTAAGTGGTGCCTTAACAGTGCTTCATCGTCTGCGATTATCGCCGTTACGCTCGGCTGTACTGTTGGGTTGTTCATGGTTAGTCCTTTAAATTCACACTGTAAATCGTCTATTTTGCGTCACTGTTCGGTGTTTTCTGATCTGTAATTCTAGGCGGCTGCCTCAGTCAACGGTAACAAGATCGTCGAGACTACCCCGCCTTCAGCGTGTTCAGTAATCGTTAGGCTCGCCTTATCACCATACAGGGTTTCGATTCTTTGACGAATATTGCTTAACCCAACACCGTGACCCGTATTCGCAGAAGGCGTTTTCAACCCAGCGCCATTATCAGCCACTTCAATTTTTAGCTGCTGTGCTTGTTGAGTAATACGAATATTCACTTGGCCACCAGCGGCTTTGGGCTCGATGCCGTGCGTGAGTGCGTTCTCGACCAAAGGTTGAATCAAGAACGGTGGAATCACCTGCAAATCGCTAATCTCGTGTATTTCAATCGAGAACGTTAAGCGCTCACCCAAGCGTATCTTTTGGATATTAAGATAAGCGTCTAACAAGTCGACCTCTTGTGCGATGGTCGATTGCTCGGTGCGGCTGTTTTTCAGAGTTACACGTAATAAGTCAGTCAGTTTTTCGAGCATCAACTTGGCTTTCGCGCTGTCACTCTCAATCAATACATTGATGGTCGCAAGCGTGTTGAACAAGAAGTGCGGTTCAATTTGGCTTTGCAGTTGTTTAAGCTGGCTTAGCACCACCACCTTTTCTTGGTCGGCCTGACGACGCTTGGCCACTTCCAATTCGTTATCGGCACGTAACTGCTGCTCCCGAGTATAGAAATAGTAATAGCAAACCGAACAGAAGATCACACCGAGCAAGACTACAGATTTAAGGTCCGAGATATTAGCCCCGAAATACCCGTTCAACCAATAGTGTGCGTTCAAGGTACCAAAGGTCATCGCGATCACCATTGAGATACCCACCTCAAGCGTTCGAGATGTCCTCTTAAACAACTTCACCAAGATGAAAGAAGAACCCACGGCGCTGTAGCCAAAGCCAAAACTGATTGCCAGGTTAACCGTTAATCCGCCGCCCCAAATCGTATGGGTTGTAATCGCAATAAGAACACAAAATAGCGTGGTGAACGCGAAGCTTTTAATCCATGAAAAGCGACTGTTTGAAGAAGTGTCCATTAAAATCGTCCTTTGATATTTAAAAGAATCATATGACTATCCGGTAAGTTGGCGTAAGCAGAATCACTTTTACCGCCTAGAAAGCGTGCAGCAAGTTCCAATTCCAACGATGAATCGCCATTATCGAAAGCCTGATAATTGAGCCACTGCGTAGCAATAAAGCCACCGTCTTGTGGAGACAGCATGACATCAAATGTTGGCGTGATATCTTCAAGCCAGCCATGTGTCGAGTCCAAAGACCAGTGAAACATGAGGTTGTGTTGAACCAAATTGGCGTGTTGATAGCCTTGAGCGTAAGAGCCCGCCAACGATATTGTCATGGGATTAAGAGACAAAGATTCCGCATTCTCTAAAGCGCTTTGCCACTCAGAGTCACTCCAAGCGCGGCTATCAAACCAGTATTCCAGTACCACATTGTGGCCCGTCTCGTTGACCCATATCAGTCCGAGTAAGGCTTGGTAAGCCTCGCCCTGCTCTTCTAGATAAACCGGTTTATGCAGTGAGTTAGGCTGGCTGTAACCCAAACTTTGTCGCTGATAAACCATCGAACCGTGAAACTCCCACGCGAGATTTAATACCGACACTAAACTCGCCCCAAGTAAGCCATGGCGTACATCGTCGTAATAAGCGACCCACTGATATTCGTGGTCGCCAACCAGATTGTAACGACGTATCCCAAAGCCTTGTTGCTGATTCTGCTTTTCGAATTCATTTACGTCTTGGGAAGTCCATGACGAATCGCTGTAAAGCAGTGTCCATTCGCCCGTCATATCGAACAGTGACGCCGAGGCAACACCTGCGCCCTCTTCTGCGACAATGCCCACTGGGTTTTGTCGATAAGGTTTGATGATGTCTAACGGTCGATAGCCATAGCCCACGCCCCAATCCAAACGAACCTTGCCAAGCGTGACATCAAGATAGTGGTCACCGAACGCTGAATTAGACAGTTCAACACCACCTTGCCAAAACAGCTCGCGCACAATGAATTCCGATTCAAAGCTCGCCTCATTCCCCTGTGGATCGTTGCTCAAAATATCGTTGGCTTTAACTGCGAACAGACCAAGCCAATTGTTATATCCAACCTCTAGATCCAGCAAGCCATTTAAAGACTGACGATTATCAGACGCTAAAGGGCTAAATGGTGACTCTCTCGATTCAATCACTTCTGCACTGAGTTGCCAATCCCACGCCAAGCTCAGGTCGTCCGCTTGAATCGTGTTACTCACACAAGACAAAGCAAGCAAAGTAGCGATTGAAGGCTTTATGTGGAATCGGCAATTGGAAGCTTTCATGACGCTCACCTACAGCCCAGACACGCTGTTACGCGATAAGTAAGCAGGGTTGTAGTATTTGTCAGCCAAGGCTTGTTCAATCACTTCGCGGTACTCAATCACGGTTTTCTTACTTGGTTGAATCTTATCGAGCAAGGTCATCGACACCACTGTTGGTAATCCATCACGCACGCCTTCAGTAAACCAAGCTTGTTTCGCCAGTTTTCCAGAACGCAGATACAGATCCGCTTTAACTGGGAATGCACGGTCTGCTGTTAACCACAGATCAATCGACTGGTAACTCGCCCCCTTGGTTTTCGCCGCGAGCTTTAAGTGATGGGTATCGAGTGTCTCGCCAGTCGGCATCTCAACTTGTTGCTCGGCAACCCACTCACCTTGGTAATCTTCACTCCACGTCAGCGTTGAAATATCGCCTACCGAGGCTTCACCCAATAGCTTTTGCATCGGTGTAATACGAATTGGTCGACGAGATTTCGGCATCAACAGCCAATAGTTATCTTCAATCATCAGCATCTTTTGACCTGCCTCAACGGCTGATTTAAAGACCACTAATGACTCTCGATTTGGTCTTGTGTAGACGTTGTATTCACGGGTTTTGTCCAGTTGCTCGTCTTGATATAGCGCCACCAGAGAAACCACTTTAGACGCCTGTTCGCTGTTCAAGCGATAGCTATCCGCCTTGGCGATCATCTCGGTAACTTGCTGTGAATCGATAGCCCAGCTTGGTGCCGATGCTAGAGCCAACGCAGAACCTAAAATAGTGAGTGAACGAGTAAATTTATACATAAACCAGCGCCTCCGTGATTGGCTTATTTACGCCTTTGCGAGCAGAGAAATAAGCGGCTAGCAAACAGATCGTCAGTACACCCAAGGTGGCGTAACCAACCAATTCCAATGAGAAGTAAATATTGAGTGGGTAACCTTCGGTTCTTCCCGGAGGTGGTGGCATTTGCACATCAATCACCAGCAATAACACCGACACGAAGCCACTCACTAACGCGCCGATCGCGCTGCCAATCACAGCCAACAATCCCGCCTCTTTTAAGAAACCTGCGACGATTTCAGACGGGTAACTGCCTAGTGCCGACAAGGTTCCAATTTCACGAGTGCGTTCCGTCACCGACATGGTCATAGTATTAAACAGCGACACAAACACCACCAACGCCATCACTGCGCCCATGATGCCGAAGATCCGGTCGTAAAGATCTTTAACCTTGGTGTAGAAAAACGCGCGATCTTGCCACGGGGTGATCTCGATCTCTGTGCCTTGATCGCTTTGGCTCGCACTATTTCGATCTAAAGCTGTTTGGATACGCTGTTGAACGGTCGAGGTCTTGCTTGTCTCAAATAAGAACACCGACAAGGTACTGACTTTGTCTGAAGCCAAAAGCTCTTGAGCGGTGGTGATATGAACGTAAAGCTGACGCTTATCCAGCTCAGGCACTCCTGTCGAGTAAATACCCTGCACCTTAAAATCAAAAGCGTTCAATGCGCCGTCACTGGTAGTCGCGAGCAGTGTCACCCAATCACCAACCGCAACTTTGAGGTTGCGAGCAAGGTCAGTTCCCAGCATCACTTGTGGCTCTTGGCTGTCGTATCTGGGAGATTTCACATCTGAGAGAGTTTGACCACTGCGCACATCAAGGAATGGACCTTTCATGTCTAACTCACGCTCATTAACACCCGTTCCCATAAAGATGGTCGACTTGCTGCCGTTAGAAACCAAGCCGCTAAAATAGACCCTAGGCTGCACACCACGCACGTCGCTGTCGCCAATAATGCTCTTGGTTAGGGCTTGAACATTGTCTAGACCATTGCTCAGCGGCATGTCTTCATCTTGCTCAAAATATCCCGGCGTACTCAAAGTAAGATGACCAGTATCGCGCGCGGTCGATTCACGCAGAGATTCATAGGTATAAAGCCCATAACCTCCAGCCGAGGTCAGCGCAAATACGGCAATTGCGATGATCAATACCGAAAGCAGACTACGGCGACCGTTTCTCAATAAATTAAGCCACGCCAAACGCACCGAGGTAGGAAGCAAAAAAGTGCTCATTCTTTGTGTTAACTTGCCCATGAGATTGCCTCCATTGCTGTGGCTTGTAGTGCCAGTTGACCATCGATAAGTTCAATGACTCGGTCACAACGCTGCGCCATTCTTGGGTCATGCGTTGCGACAATAAAGGTGGTGCCCATTTCATGGCCGAGCTCTTTCATAATGTCGATCACAAGGTTGGCGGTGTGACTGTCTAAGCTAGCGGTCGGCTCATCGGCAATGACTAAGCTTGGGTTGTGGATTAGCGCTCTGGCTATCGCGACACGTTGCTGCTGGCCGCCTGAAAGATTGTCTGGGCGATGATGTACATATTCGCCTAGCCCAACACGCTCCAACATCTCTTGTGCTCTGGTCTGCTGTTCTTGTTTCGAACATTGGTTCAACATCAATGGGTAGGCCACGTTCTCAAGTGCCGTCATCACTGGAACCAGATTGAAGCGCTGAAATACAAAACCCAACGACTGACGTCGAAAGCGTGCAGCGGCGATTTGCTCTGTCGGATACGGTTGGCCATCAATATTGATCTGTCCTCGATAGCTCATATCCAACAAACCAAGAATATTCAAAAGTGTGCTTTTTCCAGAACCCGACGGGCCACACAACGCCACCATTTCACCGCGCTGGATATGGCCATCGACCCCGTTTAATGCATCAACACGTTGACCGCCTGTGACATATGCTTTGCCGATATCTTTAAATTCAATCATCCCGTTTTCCTCTGATTACTAACCAACTGTTTAGCTTCCATGCCCTTTATTTCGCTTTCGCTATTAGGGCCTTCGCAGTCATCGTTTCGATGTTGTCGGCATCGGCCGTTTCCATTTGCTCTAGCCACGCTTGTGCTTGCGTTAGGTCTTCAGCACGAATCGATGCCTCAATCGCATAACGGTAAATCCACGATGTCACAGCGAAATGCTGTTGCTGGAAAGCATCTTCAGCCAATAGCGAGAGGAACAGGTCATAACCACGATCGAAATGATTAAACATGTCTGGCAGAGAGGTGTAAGTAACGGCGGCCATTGCGCGAGTTAGGTAAGAATCTGGCAGCCCTTGAACACGGGGTTGTTCATGAATTGGTTGGTCTTCGTCTTTCAGCAGCACCAGTGATTTATCAATGGTTGATAAGCCTCTCTCCACATACTTCATCTTGTTCCAAGGTAAGAACGCATCACGCCCCATCAGGGTTTCTGTGCTTCCTAAATAAACTAAAGTCAGTGGCGTAGCGCCGTCTTGTTGCAGCGTGTCATTAAGGCGTTCATAAGCCACCTCAACCAAGTCTTCATTGCCTTGCGCCGCTTGGTTGTAGATATCGAGCACGTCTGAACTCGGGTTCGCTAAAGCTAACGACGGTGCAAACGAAACAAGAGCAATCAGCAATGAACGCTTAAGCACAGAAGTTGTAGAGCCTGAATTAAATGAGTGTGAAGTAGTCATGATTTCTAATCCCTTTCAAATGTTGACGTTGAAAGGTTAACTAGAATTTGTCGTGCAGTTTTACCAATGCGACGAATGGTAATTATAAGGAGTGAATGGTTGAGAGGCGGTGTGAGTGGGGTCTCAACCTTATAGGAACTAGACGAACACTATTCGCATAATTAGCCATAGTTACCTCCCCCTCTAACTCCCCCTCAATCTGGGTTCATCAATATCTCTAGATCTTTAGCAGAGGGGGAGAACTTTCTTTAGCACTGAACATATATCGACACTTTTAACGATCGATGTTCTATTCCTCCCCTCTCCACGATCAGCAAGGGATCTACATATGAATCAAGGGGAGGCTAGGAGGGGATTTATTTTGGATTAACGCACTCGGCAGAGCTCAAACCAAAAAAATAGCCGCTAATCCGCGGCTATTTTTAGTTATCTAAACGAAGTTCCTATTACTTCGATCTTTCTACTTCTTTGTCTCTTCAACCACGGCTTTCATCAATACTGATGTATCCATGCGGCCTTGTCCTTCGGCAGACAGTGCCTTGTAGGCGTTGTTGGTCTTTTCAGTCAGTGGAAGCTGGATGCCTTGGCGCTCAGCTTCATCTAGACAGAAACCTAAGTCTTTGATCATCCAATCAATTGCAAAGCCAAAATCGAACTTGTCTTGTGCCATTGTGGTAGCGCGGTTCTCCATCTGCCATGAGCCAGCAGCGCCGTTTTTAAGGCAATCAACCAGAGTTGGGATATCCAAACCTGATTTTTCAGCAAGCACTAAGCCTTCAGATAAGCCATTCAACACTCCTGCAATGCAGATCTGGTTAACCATTTTCGCGCGTTGGCCTTGGCCGACTTTACCCATAAGAACTGACGACTTACCGTAAGCTTCGAACACAGGTTGAAGGTCGTTGAAAAGCGCTTGTTCGCCACCACACATGATGGTTAGCACGCCATTTTCTGCGCCCGCTTGGCCACCAGATACAGGTGCATCCATAAAGCGAATACCGGCTTGCTTCGCTGCCACTTCAAGCTCTTCAGACAGAACTGCAGACGTTGTAGTGTGATCGACAAGAATCGCGTTTGGCTTCATCGCTGCCAATGCGCCTGTTTCGCTGGTTGTCATGCTGCGTACGTCGTCATCGTTGCCCACACAAACCAATACCACGTTAGCTTCCGCTACACATTCAGCCACAGATTCTGCCGCTTTACCTTGGTGTTTATCAGCCCAGTCTAGCGCTTTACTGTGAGTGCGGTTAAATACCGTTACTTCAAAACCGGCTTTGACTAGATGGCCTGCCATTGGGAAACCCATAACGCCTAGCCCGATAAAACTTACTTTCATTTCTTTCTCCTTTTATTTGACCAAACCATCGCTATGAAAAGATCGAACACTCTCAATCAGTGCATCAATAAGCAGGGTCAAAGCCTTTGGCTGATATTTTCTTTCTTTGTACACTAAATACGCTTGGCGATCACCCCGATGATACTCAGGGAGTACTTAAATCAGATTCATGTCGGGATAAGACGAACAATATAATGAAGTTCAGCGATAAATCGCGACCAGAGAACGCTTTGTCAGCCGTACATTATGGAACGATGATCAAGGAAAATCAGGTATAACGTTCATAAAAAAACCGAGCACTAGGCTCGGTTTTTTAATAACTTTTGTTACTGTAAAGATTACAGCTCAGCGTTGTGGTAAACCTGCTGAACGTCATCACAGTCGTCAAGCATGTCTAAGAACTTCTGGAATTTCTCAGAATCTTCTTCAGCTACTGGCGTAGTTGTTTGAGGAACGAAAGTGATTTCCTCAACGTCTAGCGTTAGCTCTGGGAACGCAGTGTTTAGTGCAGTCTTCGTTTTGAAGAACTCAGTCGTTGGAGCGAATACAGTGATTACACCGTCTTCTAGCTCAACGTCAGTCACGTCTACGTCTTCCATCATAAGCGTTTCTAGGATGATCTCGTCATCTTCGCCTTTGAACTGGAATACAGCTTGGTGAGCGAACATGTGAGAAACAGTACCTTCAACACCGATTTTCGCGCCAGTCTTAACGAAACATTGGCGAACGTCTTGGAAAGTACGGTTGCCGTTGTCAGTTAGACAGTCAACGATTACGCTTGTGCCACCTGGGCCAAAACCTTCGTAGCGAGCTGGTTGGAAGTCTTCACCGCCGCCGCCGTTCGCTTTATCGATCGCTTTTTCGATAACGTGTGCTGGTACTTGGTCTTTCTTCGCTTTAGCAATCAGGTGCTTAAGAGGTAGGTTCATGTCTGGGTCAGAGCTGCCGTTCTTAGCCAGTACGTAAATCTCTTTACCGTATTTAGAATAAACTTTAATTTTTGCGCCTGCAGTTTTCGCCATTGAGGCCTTGCGCACTTCAAAACTTCTTCCCATCGGGATCTTCTCTCTGATTCAATTAACGGTGCAAATTCTAGCAAATTACTGTGTCATTTCAATTCTACAGCACTGCTGGGCAAGGTTTGTCTGCGTTTATGCGACACCCATTACCCGTTTGTATTTTTCTACAGACTGATCAAACCAAGCCTTTTCTTCTGGGTCACCTAGCTTCATTGCTTCTTCAACAATGGCTTCAGGGCCACATTTCGCTTGCTTCAGTTTCCATACAAGAAACGATGCTTGCTTATCCAGTTCGATTTTATTTTTCTCGCTGGGTGGAAGGAGTGAAAGGTTGATAGACATTGCTAGCCTTCGTCTGTAATACACTTGGCCGAGAAATATATCATAGAGCAGCCTCATAAAACCAATACTATGAGCAATAGTGGGGGTTGTAGGACGAGAAAGCAGCAAGTCGCTGATGCAGGTCAAGCTAGTTTGGAAAAGTGCGTTTGGCTAAAGAGCCGTTACAAGATAAAAAGTAGGGGGGGGTAAATGTTATCTTTGTATGGCCAATGCTGCTGCATTTCGAGAAAAGCAGCAGCATAACTAACACGCTTACTCTATATTAGTAAAAGCTTGGCAAGGGAGGTCTAAAGGAACTTCAAAAGTGACTCTATGAGCAATGTTTGATTCATCTAAGTTTTTAATACCGCCTCCGATAGAGAAAACTGATAATTTGGCTTTTGCGCTAGCATCAACATCAGTGCTTTCTTTTACTTGGATTGCTATATCAAATTTAATAGTTTGCTTTGGTGGCTTTTCAGGGTGTACATCAAAACCAACATCAATAAACGTTGCATGAGGATTAACAGTGCCACCTAACGAAGAAACCTCTTGAGCAGCATCATTCACGCCTTTTACTATCTGTACTAACGTCTCTTTAATATACTCATCTAACTGCATCATTTAACTCGATTCATCACGCTTATCAAAGTATCATAATACCAATATAGAACTGCAGTTGCATAATATTATTCTTTTGAGATTTATGAGTTTTTGATACGCTAAATTGAAAGCAGAGCAGGGGTATGTGGTCGCTAATAGCTAGGTCAAACTTACCCTGAGATACATCAAAGGCATAAACCCTACTCCGGCAACAGATAGCGCGTGCTTCTGCCACCAGAACCAGATTTAACTAAGCAGCCATGCTCAATCAAAGCGTTCAAATGACGTGTTGCTGTGGCACTACTCACCTTTGCTACTTTCTGATATTGGCTGGCATTGATACCTTCTGAAAAATCACCATCGAGCATCCTATTCAGCACTTTTACTTGCTCTGTTGTAAGCTTCGTTTGGTCGATGCTTCGCCAATAGTTGGTCTTATAAACGGTTTGATCGACCTCAGCGAAAACGCCTGTAAACGTCTCGTCTAACGTATCTAAGAACCACATCAACCATTCGCTAATATCGAGTCCCCCTTTCTGGGTTCGCTCCAATATCTCGTAGTAATGCTTGCGGTTAGCGAGAATTCCCACCGACATCGCATAGAAACGTACCGACTGCTGCTCGGCCTGTGCTAATGCCAAGTCGGTCAACAATCGAGTAATACGACCATTACCATCATCTAACGGGTGTAAGGTGATAAACCAAAGGTGAGTTATCGCAGCTCTAAGTAAGGGATCGAGTGTAGCGTCGGTAAGTGAATCATTAAACCATGTGATAAATGTATCTAGCTCAGCATCAAGAATGTATCGGCTAGGTGCTTCAAAGTGCACGGTTGGACGATCAATTCTTCCTGATACCACTTGCATCGGAGCTTCACCTCGTAGCTGACCTCCGACTACAGGATTAAACATGGTGTAGCCTTGAAGAAACAGTCTATCGTGCCAATGTAAGATCCTATCAAGCGCTAGTGGCTCTGTTAGGTTCTGCACCGCATCCAACATAATTTCAGCTAAGCCATCGGTTTGTTCTGTCGTTGGAAAAGGTCGATCTTCACTGACACCGAGTTTATTGGCTAAAGAAGACCGGACCGAGAAAGCATTAAGCTTTTCTCCCTCAATCGCACTGGAATGGACTATGTTCGCTAATAAGGTGTCGAGCATGGTTTGGGATTGATCTGCCGACTGTGAGGTAATCTTGCCCAATAGAATGCCCTGATTAAGCCGTACTTCTCTTAACCTCACGCCTATTTTCTGATTATCCCAAACAAAGTTTGGCCAATTATCTTGCTGCCAAATCCACATATTACACCCCATGATGCGAAAGTATCACTTATTCAACTCATACTATGAGCTGTTTAAGGCAATTATTCAACTCACATTATGAGCCGAATAATGAGTTAATCGCATCACAGAGGTTGCAAGAGTAACTCCTAACCTACAAAACTATTCACTCACCGCGAACACATCGCAGCGTGAGGCGCAGATGAAGTCATTTTTGTGCAGGCCTTTGATTGAGTGGCTCCACCAAGTGACGGTGACTTTGCCCCACTCCAATAAGATCGAAGGATGGTGGAACTCTTCTTCTGCCAGTTCTGACACTATGTTGCTGAATGCCCATGCTTGCTTGTAGTTCTTAAACTTGAACACCTTCTCAAGCTGCGGGATGCCGTCTCTTTCGATGATCTGCCAGTCTGACAACTCCAACAGTAAAGATTGTTGTTCATCTTCACTTAGGGCAATCGCGTCGATACTGCAGGCTTCGCATTTTTGTTCATTCAACATGTGTTGGTTCCTTGGGTTCAAAAAGTGGTGGTAGTAACCCCGCATCGATGGCGAGATCAGCTTGCTGTAATAGGTTTTCCTGACTGATTTTAAAGAGCTCAGATAGCTCGTCGATCACGTAATATTTCGGCTGCATGATGTCGATACGATAAGGCGTTCTTAAAACCGTTTGCAGATCGAACCGCTCGCGAACGGCCAAATCCCCTCCCAACGCATACATAGTTTCCGCTGGAGACGAAAGAATGCCACCGCCATAGATTTTCAGTTGTTGGCCTTCTTTTACTAAACCGAACTCAACCGTAAACCAATACAAACGGGCAAGATAAGCGCGCTGTTTAGATGTGGCGGCTTGGCCTAGTTTTCCATAATGCTCAGTGAAAGCCGCGAAATCGGCATTAGTGAGCATGGCACAATGGCCGAAAATTTCATGAAAGAAATCAGGTTCTTGTAAGTAATCGAACTCGTCTCGCGTTCTCAGAAATGTCGCAACTGGGAATTTCTTATTGGCGAGCAAATCAAAGAATCGGTCGAAATCGATCAATGCAGGCACAGGCTGAACTTGCCAACCGGTTGTTTCCATTAGCACTTTATTTATCTCTGGCAGCTGGGGAACTCTGTCTAATGGTAGATCCAGCAAGGTCAAACCGTGCAAATAAGCATCGCATGCGCGGTCATTAATCACGTCCAGTTGCCTTTTCACTAAGTCGTGCCAAATAGCGTCTTCTTCGAGGCTCCACTCAACCCATCCCTCTTGGCTCACGGGCTTAGAATGATATTGAGTCATTACACTCCTCCTTTCGAATGTCTCACTTTAAGCCTATCTCCACTCCTTATAAGCGCCAATTTGCGCGATTTTTCGAAACAAGCGATCGTGTAACATTTTATTTACACAATTCCACCAAGCGCTTATTTTGCTGAACTTTTGACTTTGTAAAACCTAAATACCAGACTGAAAACGTTAACTTTTTGTTAAAGGTAAAGGAATGCACGAAAGCAATAAGCCCATTTGGCAGCCAAGCGAGCAGCGTATCGCCAATGCCAACTTAACCCGATTCATCGATAGCCTTGAACAGTCTTGGTTAAACCTAGATAGGGACGTAAAAAACTATGCCGAACTCCACCAATGGTCTGTAGTTCAGCCGGAATCGTTTTGGCAAAACGTGTGGCAGTTTTGTGGAGTAGTCGGCTCACAAGACTCTATTAACAAGGCAGAAAGCGAGACCATCAAAGCTCAAGGTGGGAGCCGCTGGCAGCAGCCTAAATCGAACCGTGATGCGGTTTGGTTTCCCAATGCACAAGTAAACTACGCCGAGAACTTGCTGCGTTTGGCACACACCATGCCTGATGAGCTTGCGATTTGGTTTGAGAATGAACGTGGCGAACAACAGAGTTATACATGGGAAACCCTGTGTGAAGCTGTCTCTAGTGTTCAGCAATGGCTTGTCGATAGCGGAGTGAAACAAGGTGATATAGTTGCTGCGTATACTCCCTATCTGCCACAAACCGTGATAGCCATGCTAGCCGCCACCAGCTTAGGCGCGATTTGGACATCGACCTCGCCTGATTTTGGAGTAGAGAGTGTGATTGAGCGATTCGGACAGGTGAAACCTAAGGTGCTGTTCACCTGTGACGGTTACACCTTCAATGGCAAAACGTTCGATATGGCGGGCAAGAACCGTGAAACCATCGAACACTTAAACGAATTAAAACAGGTGTGTGAGATCGGTTATTTGAAACCGAGTAATGACTTAGAGAAGAGCGATTTAGAGAAGAAAAAAGTTGAACATGATGTGTCGATTCTAAGCTGGCACAGCATCATTAATCACTATCAGACAAAACCTCTTCGATTTACTCGTGTCGGCTTCAATGAACCGTTGTTTGTACTCTACTCTTCCGGCACCACAGGCAAACCCAAATGTATAGTGCATTCTGTCGGTGGCACTACCATCAACCACCTAAAAGAGCATCAGCTTCATTGCGATATTAAACCAAGAGATCGCGTGTTCTACTACACCACTTGTGGTTGGATGATGTGGAACTGGCACGTATCTGCGCTCGCCAGCGGTGCTTGTTTGGTTATCTTTGATGGTAGCCCGGTTTACCCGCAACCTAACGTTCTATGGGATTTAGCGCAGCGTGCTGACGTATCGACATTTGGCACCTCAGCCAAGTACATAGAAGCGATTGAGAAAGCCGAACTCTCACCAATCGACAGCCACTCTCTGCCTCAATTAAGAACACTGTGCTCGACGGGTTCTGTGCTTTACCCAGAGCAGTTCGATTACGTTTACAAGCACATCAAGCAAGACCTGCATTTAGCGTCGATTTCTGGCGGCACGGATATTTGTGGCTGCTTTGTTTTGGGTAACCCAATCTCGCCTGTGTATCGCGGTGAGTGCCAACAGGCCGGGCTCGGCGTCGACATCAAGGTGTTCAATTCGTCTGGTCAAAAGGTCGATCACGAACGTGGCGAATTAGTATGCACCAACTCCCTACCCAACTTCCCCGCTGGCTTTTGGAATGACACCGGAGAGCGCTATCACAGCACCTATTGGGATAGGTTCGACAATGTGTGGCATCACGGTGATGAAGTCGCACAGAGCGAACATGGCGGCTACCTGTTCTACGGGCGAGGCGACACCACACTCAACCCCGGTGGCGTGCGAATTGGTACGGCCGAAATCTATCAGCAAGTGAACACCATTGACGGCATCATCGATTCGATAGCAGTCGGTAAAAACATCGACCGCAATGAACAGGTATGGCTGTTTGTTCAGCTGCAGCAAGGTGTGAGTTTAGATGAAAAGTTACTGACAGCCATCAAAAGCAAACTCAAATCCTCTTGTTCGCCAAGACACGTGCCAAGCCAGATATTTGCGATCAGCGACGTGCCAAAAACACGCTCTGGCAAACTGGTGGAGTTGGCTGTGAAACAGGTGATCAATGGCAAAAATGTAGAAAACCTCGGGGCTATCGCTAACGCCGAGGTTTTGGAAGAGATAAAACGCGCTGTTTCGCTTTAACGTAGAGCCTTAGAAAGTGGCTAACTATCTCCAATTTTCACTTGGCTGTCAGATAACATCTGGAGTAAAGGCAGCCGATTGAAAACCGAATCTAAACTACTATTTAAGCTCGTGAATCCTCGCTTCAGTATGGCCCCGTACCTTATCTAAAACTCTTAATGCGATCTGCTCATCATATTTGAAACAAAAATAGACAATTAATCATTTTATAGCTTGAGATAATATTCACTAAAGGCGAATCATTTATACAAAAAAAGAGTCCACCGCTGGATTGTATCCAAGCTTATGGATATTTAATCGAATTGTAATAATTCCCACTTCCACAGCTCCATCTCTAGTAAAATGATAATTTGATAGCTATCACATTTAGAACTGTTATTTTCACATACTATCTCGGCATGTTAATTACTTAAGAGTAATTAAAAAATCTAATCATTGTTATTAATAAGCTTGAATTTAATTAGAAACAAGCAGTTAATCTCTACTTAAAATAAATAAAATCATTATTAAATGATCGGAGACATTATCATGCGAATAGTATTAGCTTTAGGCGGTAACGCTCTTTTAGCAAGAGGCCAAGCATTAACGGCTGAGAATCAACGTGAAAATATAATCAAATCAGCAGCGAGTATTGCCGCGATCGCACGCGAGCATGAGATTGTTATCGTTCATGGTAATGGCCCACAAGTAGGTTTATTGATGGAACAAAACGCGGCTTATAACGAATATTCGCCAGAGACGACCCCGTACCCAATGGATGTACTAGGCTCTCAAACCTGTGGCATGGTGGGCTACATGTTACAACAAGAGCTAAGAAACATTGACCCTGAATTAGACGTAGCTACTCTAGTCACGCAAACTGAAGTATGCAAAAAAGACCCTGCGTTTGCTAACCCGACTAAATTTGTTGGCCCTGTATATACGGAGCAACGAGCTAAAGAGTTGATGGCTCAAAGCACAATGCAGTTTAAAGCTGATGGCGAGTACTACCGTCGCGTTGTGCCTTCTCCTATGCCAAAAAACATTGTTGAAATTCAGCAGATTGAAACTCTTCTAGATACAGAAAACCTTGTTATCGCTTGTGGCGGCGGCGGTGTTCCCGTGAGTATTGAACAGGGTAAGAGTACTGGTGTAGAGTGCGTAATTGACAAAGATCTTACAGCTGAATTACTGGCTGAAAAAATCCATGCCGACTTATTTATTATCTTAACCGATGGCTCGATTTTCCGTAACTATGGTAAAGAAGACCAAGCAGAAATGAAGCAAGCAACGCCTGCTGGTTTAGCTGAATTTTCATTCCCTGCAGGTTCTATGGGGCCAAAAATTGATGCCGTTTGTAAATTCGTTGAAGCTGGATTGGGTAATGCGGCGATTGGTTCATTATTTGATTTAGATAAAATAATTACCAATGAAGCTGGTACTCTGATTACGAAAGGTGAAGGTATTGTTTATTACTAATATTCTCGAATGATAATCACCACCAATATAAAAACCTTTGATTAAAGCCTCTTATTTAATAACGAGGCTTTTTCTTATAAACATATTAGTGCTAAACGGGATAAATATTCATACACTTACTGAATTTCATATATTTAATTAACATTATAAAAACGAGTTTTGTGCTCCACATTTGGCAGTTTTGAGTACTAAAAGAATAACTTTCCATACCTGTATTTATTCAATAATAGCTAATATTTAATTTTGGAAACCGCTTCTTTCAAGAAACGGTTTTGGTAGTGTAAGGGACGAGTATTTTCGTTTACATCAGTTATTCTACATGGGCTCATTTGCATCTCCTTGATTCTCTGGCATCGCACCAATAAACGCGGGCAATTTGTTACACGCTTCAGCTATCGAGTTAATCAGCGGATAAGGCGACATATCAACGCCAAAGCGCAGCGCATTATACACCTGTGGCACCAAGCAAATATCGACAATGCATGGTGAATCGGTGAGGCTATAAACTGAATCAGCGTATGTTTGACGATGCTTAGAAAGCTTCTCTTCTAATGCCGAAAAACCTTGGCTCATCCAATAGTGAAGCCAGTCTATTTTCGCCTCTTGCTCACACGACAACTCTCGCTCCAAATACTGCAACACACGAAGGTTATTGAGAGGGTGAGTTTCTATCGCAATATCCTGCGCCATTGCCAACGCTTGATAGCGCAATGGTGTTTGCTCGGGAATCAACAAGGAGTCTGGGCTGCTCTCACATAAATATCTTTCATCCAAGTATTGCAAAATAGTCAGCGACTGATTGAGTTTAACTTCACCATCCACCAGCACAGGCACTAACTCACTGGCGTTGAGCTCACGATATTGTGGATCATGCTGCTCGCCGCCATTACGCACCAAATGCACCGATTTAGACTCATAGTCGAGTTGCTTTAGGTTCAATCCAATACGCACCCGATAGGCGGCCGAAGAGCGCCAATAACCGTAAAGTGTCATGTTCTGATTCATACAATGATCTCGCTCGAGCTGAATCTTTATAATATGGGTTATAACGCTCGATATTGGCTAACTTTTTGGTCAATCGCACCAAAAATGGAATCACCCGCCGTATCAAACATCTCTAGGCGAATCGAGTCGCCAAACGACATGAATTGAGTCGAAGGTTTGCCATCGCGAATCGTCTCAATCATGCGCACCTCGGCAATGCATGAATAGCCCACGCCGCCCTCGGCAATTGAGGTGCCGTGGTCAGTGCCTTGCTTATTCGATACCGTGCCTGAACCGATAATAGCCCCCGCCGACAGTGGACGAGTCTTCGCAGCATGGACTACTAGTTCAGCAAAGTTGAAAGTCATATCGACGCCCGCATTCGGGCAACCAAAAGGCTGGTCGTTGTAGGTCGATATCAGCGGTAAATGCACCTTACTGCCTTTCCACTGTTCACCTAGCTCATCAGGCGTAACGGCAACCGGGGAAAACGCTGAAGAGGGCTTAGACTGGAAGAAACCAAAGCCCTTGGCGAGCTCTGCTGGAATCAAGCCACGCAGCGACACATCGTTCACCAACATCAGCAGACGAATCGAATCGTGCGCTTGCTTAGCACTAGCACCCATTGGCACATCTCCGGTGACAACCGCGACTTCACCCTCGAAATCGATGCCCCACTCGTCGCTGGCAAATTCGATATTGTCACGAGGGCCGATAAACGCATCTGAGCCTCCTTGATACATTAATGGATCAACCCAGAAGCTTTCTGGCATTTCAGCACCACGCGCCTTACGCACCAGTTCAACATGGTTTACATAAGCACTGCCATCAGCCCATTGATATGCGCGTGGCAGAGGTGATTCACAATACTGAGATGCAAACACTTCACTGCCAGTCACATGCCCGTTGTTTAACGAGGTGTATAACTCTTCTAACTGAGAAGCCACGCTGTCCCAGTTATCCAATGCTACCTGCATGGTTGGCGCTAGATGCATCGCATGGAAAATTTCGGTGGCAGCTACACATTGTTTAAGATCTTTACTTACGACCATCAATAGACCGTCGCGAGTGCCATTTTTCTTGGTTGCTAATTTCATCCTTGCCCCTTACTTCTTATCGTCAGCCATGGTTTGAGAACCTGTCTCTTGCAAACCCGTGTCTTGCCAACTGTAGACATATTCTTTGTTCTCAACGTTATCGAGTTCGTCAGAGAACTGCAGCGCGTGGCGAGTATCAATCATCACCGCCACTTCGTCGGTGAATTTCTTCTTATGCGCCTGACCCGTTTTAAAAGCCTTTGGATGAGGCCCGTGCGTAAACCCCGCCGGGTGAAAGGTCACCATGCCCGCTTCAATGTTGTCGCGGCTAAAAAAGTCACCAGCGTGATAGAACAGCACTTCATCGTAGTCGTCATTGTTGTGATAGAACGGCACTTTCAATGCACCGGGGTCGCTCTCAATCGGACGCGGCACAAAGGTACACACCACAAAGCCTGCACCCACAAAGGTGGTGTGCGCAGAAGGGGGCAAGTGGTAGCGATGTGACATCAGCGGTCTGATATCGCGCCAATTCACTTTCACCACCGCTAAGTCGCCATGCCAGCCAATCGCATCCAATGGATTGAACGGATAGGTGATCACGCTGACTTTGTCGTGACGTTTTACCTGAACCTGAGTCTGGTTTTCTGAATACTGAGCGCGAAATTGATCATTGATAGAAGGGATGTCGAGCACAGCAGGATCAAACACCGCGTGATTGCCGACCATGCCTTTCTCTGGCAATGAGTAAGCGGCGTCTGTGTTCTCAATCATCAAGATAAACATCGGCTCGCTTGGCTCCAAGCGCCAGTTGGTTGAGCGCGGGATCATCACGTAATCCCCTTCACTCACTTCTAAATGACCATAGTCGCAATAGAGATTTGCACTGCCTTGGTGAATAAACAACAGCTCATCACCATCGGAATTACGCACCAAGAAATCCATCTTCTCGTCCATGCGCCACACTCGGATTTTGCAGTCAGCGTTGTGCAAAAGATGAGGCACCGCCCAAGGGGTTATCTGGCTGGCTTTTTCCACCAGCGTAAAATCAAAAGCGCGAGGGCGTAAATCACCTTCCCACTCCGACCAACCTGTTGGGGCATGTTGGTGATGGAAGTGAGCGGCAGGGCCGAAGAAACCACTTCGACCCGCCTCTCGCTCATAGATTGCCTCTTCAGGGAAGTCGGCATGCGCTTGTTTAGAACACACCCCCTCCCGATGAGGAAACGAGATCCATTTATGCATCGTCTAATACTCCTCGACGAATCTGGTCCTCTTCAATCGATTCAAACAGCGCCTTGAAGTTGCCTTCGCCAAAACCTTCGTTGCCTTTACGCTGAATGATTTCAAAGAACACAGGCCCGATTACTGTCTGCGTGAAAATTTGCAGCAAGATGCCGTCTTTAGTCGGCGCACCATCAATCAGCACACGTAGGTCACGTAGCAGATCGGTGTCTTCACCGTGGCCCTTCACACGATCGTCAACTTTCTCATAATAGGTGTCTGGGGTTGGCATAAAGTCCATGCCGCGATCACGCAAGGTTTTCACCGTTTTGTAGATATCATCCGTAGCAAGTGCGATGTGTTGGATACCTTCGCCGTTGTATTCACGAATGAACTCTTCGATTTGTGATTTGTCGTCTGAAGACTCATTGATAGGGATGCGGATTTTGCCACATGGCGAGGTCATGGCTCTGCTCACAAGGCCTGTCAGCTTGCCTTCAATGTCGAAGTAGCGAATCTCGCGGAAGTTACCGATGCGCTCATAAAACCCAGACCAAACATCCATATTGCCTTGTTTCACGTTGTGCGTGAGATGGTCGATTTCATACAAGCCAACATTGGCTTCGGCCATGCGCTGTTCCGCATCGTCATAGAATCGGAAATCGACGTCATAGATGCTCTGCTTGCCATAACGATCCACAAAATAGAGCAGGCTTTCACCGATGCCGTAAATGGCAGGAATACTCAGCTCCATCGGCCCTATTTCTGTTTTGTACTCTTCACCGCCGCCCTTAAACGCTTGTTCCATTGCAGCTGTCGCTTCGTTGACACGAAAAGCCATGCCACAGACCGATGGCCCATGCACTTTAGCGAACGCTTCCGCTTGGCTGTGCGGTTGTTCATTAACGATGAAGTTGATGTCACCTTGTCGATACAGCCAAGCCTCTTTTGAGCGATGCTTGGCGACCTCAGCAAAACCAAGTGACACAAACAGTGCTTTAAGTTGCTCAATTCCCTTGTGGTCAATGGCCGTGTATTCAACAAACTCGAATCCATCCGTGCCAAGCGGGTTGTATGTATCCACCATGAACTTTCTCCTTGTACCTATTGGTTTTGTATTACGTGTTTTTTGTCCTTAATTAAATTTGGCCCACAAGCGGAAAGATTGGAATGCATCGAAGGAAATGGGCAATAACGCTAAAAACACGTCAAATTGTAAAATATTTGTTACACACAAACCCTCACAACAACAAAGTGAGTGCTACCAAGGGATTGAAGAGTGGTGGTTTGATTTACAGCAAAGCAAGAGATGTTACTTAATTGTTACAATTGTTTTTTTGGCTAAAGCAGAAAGAGATAAGTGTATGTTGAACGTAAAAAGAGCATCACAAAACAGGTGATGCTCTTTTAAAAAGCTTCATATCCCAGCGGTATTCTTATGGGACGAAGTATCAAACCTAACCCATTACTTTAATGGTTGACGGTCAAATAGAGGTTGTTTCTCTCGTGAGCCCATCATCAATTTAGGCAATCACAGAACGAGACTTTTTCAAGCGAACTGAAAGCACGGACATTAAACTGATAAGCACCAATAGCCCGGTACCGGCACCACTACGTTCAACATCTTCAGCGCTATCATCACTTCTTTCAGCAATGTCTTCACTTGTTGCTCCAGATATCGGGATAAGTTTTACAGCCACTACCCTCTCGTCACCTACTCCATCATTACAATAAGCAAAGTGTGCGGTTGAATCATAAGCCATAGAAGAGGAGCTACTTTCACTCGCAAAACATTGTATTGCCGTCCCTGAGATAACACCCGCGTCATTAATGTCGGTTGCGTCCAATATTCTAAAGTGGTTGTTGGCATCACTGTCGTCACCACCGTTAGTTAGGTCGTCTAACCACCAAGCTTGATCATTATATCTTGCACGTCTATCAGCATCGGTACCAGTGTCGTTATAAGGGAAAATGAAGCCGCGATGCCTTCTTTCATGTCCGTCTACTTCAGCGTGAGTTTCGGCGTCAACATAGCCAACGATTTCATTGTAGCTGTTGATCTCACTTGCTTTTCCCTCTGCACTGTCAAAGAAAATGTCTTCACCTAAACTTGCGAAGAATGTGGCTGTTGGCGTTGTGTCATTCGCATCAGCGACGAACATACGATTATCAGACACACGATCCGACGGATAATCACCATCTCGTTTTGCATAACCAATAACCATCATGTTTTCATTAATGTCTGTTGCGACAGAATTACTGTGAATGTATGAATCACTAACTTCTACCGTCGCATTAGCGATAAATGTCGTCGTCCAAGCATTTTCCGAAACGCTGAAATTTGACGTACTGCTTGGCCTAAACACAGCAGCCTGCATAAGAAAGTTATCTGAATCATCTAGTTCCGTATTGTAACCAACTAAAACAGGATAAGAGCTATATGTCCCTCTAGACGAAATCGTTGCAGCCCTCACACTCGCTTGTGCTGAAGCTTCATCATCGTTGTAAGAGTAATAGGTCGAACTGGTTTCCCAATCGGATACTGCAAAACGGTTTCCATCATCATTGGGACCATTCGCATCGGTTATATTCCAGACAAAAGCTCGATTAGCAAAAGCAAAGTTCTGACACTCTGGATATAAAGCAGGCTCAATATCTTCATCGATACAATTATCTAGATCCTCAGCATCACTGTCGGATGTGTACGGAGAGTCATAATCTTTGTATCCATCACTGTAATAAAAAGTCGCAACGGACGCGCTTCCGACCACATAGCTTTCCCCTCCATAACTGAAAGAGTCAAAAGCCATCGTTCTTCCCATTTGGGATATTATATTCGCTTCGCCGTCAGCATCGCTGATCGTAATGCTGGTATCGGCTTCAGGTTGGAGAACCGTAAATTCAGTGCCTGTATCGTAGTAACCACGCTGCCTATACAACTGAATATATTGGTTGTTATAACTGTAGTAACCACTGCTGGTGTTACCAAGAACAAAACCATTCTCGTCAACTTTAGTGATGACCTTCTCCTCTGTTCCATCAACAAAGGAATAACTATAACTGCTCACATCAGGTGGGTTGCTGCCAACATCTGGGATCTCGCTTAGCGAAGAAGAATCATAAAAAGCCGTGGAATTGGTCTGATAGCTCAGCCCGTAATACGCATCACGCTCATTTTTCAAGCCTCCAATGCCCGCATCATCATCGCCATACCACAATAAAGAACTCCAAGCTTCACAAGTCGCGTAGCCAAGTTCGCTCGTGCAGTAGCTATAGATATCGTCATAATCCAAATAGTAGAACGTGTTATCGATACCAAAGGGGACCTCCTCTTTAAAGGAAAAACCTGGTTCTGCATTTTGAGCTTCCCCTGCGAATGCGTAGTCGGTGTCACCACAACTGGTACTAAAGCAATCCGTTGTACCAAGCTCTGGTTCAACTGCGACCCCATACACCGATTCAGTTTCTACTGGTGATTCCTCCAAAACCACCCTATAAAGCGCAGCGTTACTATAAGAAGCAACCAACAACGTAGAAGAGACAACGACTGATTTTTTTACCATTGCCTTCATTCTACGGCTCCTAAAAAATAATCCATTTCAATACCAACGATAGCTTTCTGCCTTTATTGCTAAAGGCATTAAATTCATGAGTTCAATAGTGGACTAGGATAAAAATAGAAAATGTGGAAACTATGTAGAAACAATGGAGGTTTAAACAACCTGACTTGATGGGCTGATGATCTGATGCCCTATTAAAGTTAAACGCTAACTTTCATCTCCTAGATTTATCCATTTTCTCTGCTAATTTGATCGCTAACCTATTTGCGTCAAAGAAATACACTTATATTTGGTTACGAATAGGAATTAAATTATGAACAAAATCACGACAGCATTACTTTTACTGACATCGACATTCGCGCTTCAAGCGTGTGCTGAAAGCCGTGAAGGCCCAAGAGAAATGCCAAGCTTTGAAGAAATGGATGCAAACGGTGATGGCGAATTACAATTAGAAGAGCTCAGAGGTCCACTCGCCGATGACTTTGATAAACTAGACGCAGATGGAAGCGGTGGTCTATCGGAAGAGGAAGTTCCGCCACCACCACCAAGACGTCAATAATGGTTAGAGGGTTATCCTAAAATAGTGATAATTCAATGCGAGCTGATGGGGTATAGCACCCTGTCAGCTCGCTATTCATTTCTAACAAAAGAGTGCTTATACATGGCCTAAGATGAATAAAGAAATCAATGTCCATATTTCCCACACGATCGAGAGCTAATATTGGTTTATCTCATTTTATTGTCTTAACTCACTCTATCGTCTTAATTCACTTTAATTTCTGGAGAGAACGTGCGCATATCAATTTTCACCAAACTGTTTGTTTCAATACTAATGGTGTGCGTGACCATGCTCTTTGTACTGACCTATTTTATTAACTCCAGTTTTCAAAGAGGGCTCCAAGATTTCACAAATAATAATGAGATTGCCCTAGCTCAAGAACTCGCCAATAACTTAAAGCAATATTACTCACCTTCCGAAAAATGGAGGCGGCTAGAGCGTGAACCACATTTAATCGCCAGTAGCATTGGCGGCCCCTCACGACCACATCCTCGTGACAGACACCCATCGCCACCACCATTAAGAGAGCCGGAAGCGCCAGGCCTTCAACCTATTTGGCAACGACTCAACATTTTAGATCAAGACGGGCGAGCCATAATTGGACCGCCTGAAAACCTACATCACCTTGAAGATGGTCAGCATCAAGCGCTAGTCGAAATAACACTGGATGATCAAGTTATTGGGTATATCTCCATCGTCCAGATGGATGAAATATCAGGGCCTTTAGCAGAAAGCTTTTTCAAACAACAAACGACGCATGTAAGCACTATCGCATCGATTACCGTGTTGCTTTCATTCCTTATCTCTTTGTTTCTTGTTAGGCGATTTTTGAAACCATTGCGTGCTTTGTCGAAAGGTGCCAAATCTATCGAAAATGGCGATCTCGATTTCTACATTAAAAAAAGCGGCAATGATGAATTGTCCGATCTCATCGGAATATTCAACGGTGTTGTCGAGACACTAAGAAAACAGAAAACACTTAGAGAACAGTGGTTATCAGATATTTCACATGAACTTAGAACGCCTATCACCGTGCTTAGAAGTGAACTAGAGGCGCTACAAGACGGTATTCGATCACCTGAACCAAAATACATCGACTCGTTACATCAACAAATCATCACACTGGGTCAACTCGTTGAGGATCTTCACCAACTCTCCCTGTATGACATCGGATTTAACCTCAATGTTAAAAACAACGTTGATATACATAAACTGATTGATTCTGTGATCGTTCAAAACTCGATCCGTTTAGAACAAAAAAACATCACATTAACAAAGCACTATGACCATTCGGCGCCACTGTTTACCTCGTGTGATGAGAGATTACTGACACAACTGTTTGTGAATCTGTTGGAAAATAGCGCACGATACACTAGCGATAATGGGCATGTATCGATAGATGTTACCGACATTAGTGATAGTATTATTATCAACGTTGAAGACAGTGATCCAGGTGTACCTGATGCATCACTTCCACGTTTATTTGAGAGGCTTTACCGCGTTGATAAATCGCGCAGTCGCTCAAGTGGCGGTTCTGGACTTGGCTTATCTATCTGTAAAAATATCGTTGAAGCGCACCAAGGACACATTACTGCCGACCACTCAGAATTGGGTGGACTACGAATCATCATAGCGTTACCAAAGGAAATAAAATCGTGATTTTAGTCGTCGAAGATGAGCCTGCATTAGCAAGTGTACTGTGTGAGTACTTAGAGCACTCTGGCCTTGAAAGTCATCATATTATCGATGGTAACCTTGTCATTGACTGGGTAAAGCAAGCATCGCCTAAACTCATTATTCTCGACCTCATGCTACCCAATCGAGACGGGTTGGATATTTATCGAGAGCTGAGAACGTTCAGTGACATCCCAGTGGTTATGGCGACAGCCAAGGTCGAAGAGATTGATCGACTCGTTGGGCTTGAACTGGGTGCAGATGATTATATATGTAAGCCGTACAGCCCGAGAGAAGTGGTTGTGAGGGTGAAAAATATTTTGCGCCGTTCCAACAAGCCCCAAGCCACGTCAACAACGAACGCCATTGATATTGATGAATTGAGTATGACCGCCGTCCTATGTGGTATTAAGCTAAGTTTAACGCCAGCTGAGTTTCGGCTTTTGCACCTTCTCTATCAAAATGTTGGCCGCATTTATAGTCGCGATCAATTGATTGATAAAATCTACGACGATAGAAGAGTGGTCAGTGATCGCACTATCGATAGCCATATTAAAAACTTACGCAAAAAAATGGTCTCGATAAATGAAAAATGTGACTACATTAAATCCATTTACGGGATAGGTTACAAACTAGAAATAGAATAATACGAATCAAAAAGCCGCTGTAGTCAGCGGCTTGATGAGTTCTAGAACGAACCTAAATCGAATATAAGGTTCGCGTTAATCCCAGTTGAGAATCGACCAATTCGGTTGATCAGCCAGTGCTTTCAAACGCGGGCATGGGTTTACTAGGTAAGCAAAATCAGCGTGTTCACACAAAGGTAAGTCGTTGATTGAATCCGTATAAAAGTGAATGTCTGAGTAGTTAGTTTCTTGATTGTCTAACCACTCTTTCAAACGCGTCACTTTACCTTCTCGGTAACTTGGAACGCCTGATATTTGAGACGTGAAACGACCTTGGTTTTCAATCAAATCAATACCGAGGGCGTTCTCGATACCAATCTTGCGGCCGACCGCTTCTACTAGGAAAGTGACGCTGGCTGAGATGATCAACATGTCGATATCATCATTCTCAAGCTGCTCAATCAAAGGTTTCGACTGTTTGAACTGTCTAGGCAAAATATGCTGTTCAACACACTCTTCCACCAATGCGGTGACTTGCTCTGTTGGCATATCGGCCAAAGGCTGCATGGAAAACGTGAGGTAATCTTCCATGTTCAGTTTGCCTTCCGAATACAAGCCCATTAAGCGCTTATCTTCTTCAATAAAGTTGGGCGCTGTGGCAATGCCCTTTTCAACCAAGAACTCATTCCAGAGCATCGCTGCATCGGCATTGATCAGCGTTTCATCCATATCAAATACATACAAAGGTTTGAACATCTTAGGCTCTCACAGGTTGAATTTCGTTAAGGTTAAACAGGAGTTCAAGTTGGCTGCCATTTGCCAACAGTCGTTCAGAGGAACGGTTAAGTAGGTCGACCGTTAATTCGCACTCATCAACGTCCACTTGGTAGCGAATCACGTTACCCAAGAGCTGGTGGTTACGAATGGTGCCCGTTTTCGGCGCGGAGATATGCTCGCCATACTGTCGACCTTGCTCCTTAACATAGATAGATTCAGGTCGAATCGCCACTTTCCATTCGGTTTCAATATTGAACAACTGCTTAGCCTTGTTTGCTTGCACCAGATTGTAGTGCCCCATGAACCCTGCCACGAACTCATTGGCAGGTTGAGTGTAGATCTCTTCAGGCGTACCGGCTTGGACGATCTCGCCTTTGTTCATCAGGAAGATACGGTCAGACATGATCATCGCTTCTTCCTGATCGTGGGTCACGAAGATCGTGGTCAGGTTCATCTCTTTTTGGATGTCTCGGATCTGTTGGCGCAGATGTTTACGGATCTTCGCATCCAGCGCTGAAAGCGGCTCATCCAACAGCAAAATACGTGGCTTCACCACCAAGGCTCTTGCCAAAGCCACACGCTGACGCTGACCGCCCGATAACTGATACGGATAGAACTTTTCTTTGCCCGTTAAGTCCACCAGCCCAATCACTTTCGCGACTTCACGTTTAATCTCGTCAGCAGCAAGCTTTTTCATCTTGAGTCCAAACGCAATGTTGCCTTCAACCGTCATGTTCGGGAACAGCGCATAAGATTGAAACACCATGCCGATGCCACGTTGTTGCGGCACTTGGTGAGTAATCTCTTCACCGTTGACCCAGATCTCGCCACCATCAACAGGATTCAGGCCAGCCAAGCTGCGCAGTAGAGTCGATTTACCACAGCCACTTGGGCCAAGCAGAGTAATGAATTCGCCCTTCTCGATGGAAAATTCAATATCTTCAAACACCGTGTTGTCACCAAAGCTCTTGGTGAGGTTTTTTGCATTTACATAGCTCATTATTTTGTTCCCTGGCTGAAACGACTTGCCAACCAAGTCAGTAAGAAAATAAACAGGAAGTACGTCATCACAAGGGCTGACGTGAAGTGGCCGCTGGTTTGACGCATGTTGTATAGGTAGATTTGCAGTGTCTCGTAACGTGTACCCACCAAGATATTGGCAAACACGAACTCGCCCAATAGGAACGAGAACGACAAGAACAGTGACGCCATTAAGCCTTTCTTAAGGTTTGGCAGAATAATCAACAAGAATGCTTTAGTAGTACTCGCGCCGAGCAGGTGTGCCGCGTCCATCAAGTCTTGCAGGTTGATCGCTTCAAAGCTGTTGGCAATCGCGCGGTACATGAATGGCAGCGCGATGGTGAAATAAGTACCAATCAAGATCCACGGTGTGCCAATCAGTGATATTTCGCTATCGGCATACAACTGAAGCAAGCCAACCGACGACACCACAGGTGGCACAGCAAATGGCAATAAGATCAGGATATTCATCACCTTGTCGAGCTTCGGAAAATAGTAAAACACCACGAAAATCGCAGGCAGAACCAACACCACACTCAATGACAGCGCCGCCACACAGATAAATAGCGAACGACCAAAGGCTTGTAAGAAGCGAAGATCGGTCAGCAGGTTGATATACCAATCTAACGTGAAGCCATCCGGCAGGATCGTCGCGCCCCATCGAGAAGAGATCGAGTAGATAAAGGTCGCTAAGATCGGGATCACCATGATGCCGACAATCGAATAGACAACCGTTTTATGAAAGCGAGTATTTACGGTATTCATTACTTTCTCTTCCCTGCGTAGCTTTTGCTGATCAGCCATTGGTTAATCACGGTGATGAAGGCCAGCATCGCCATCAGAATCACAGAAATTGCGGCGGCTAGGTTTGGTTCTAAGAACAAGTCGCCCGATACCAAGCTCGCGATTCGAATCGTAATCACGTTGTAGTTGCCCGAGGTCAAGGCATACACGCTCGCATAGGCGCCAATCGCATTGGCAATCAAGATGATGAAGGTGCCGAACAAAGCCGGAGATAACACAGGCAGCGCTATTTTGGTCCAGTATTGCCAAGTTTTCGCGCCAAGCAATGCAGAAGCGGCTTGCCAGTCGTCACTCAGAGCATCAAACGCTGGATAGAGCAACAACACCGCCAATGGGATCTGGAAGTAGATGTAAATCGCCAGCAAGCCCCACTTGCCGTAAAGGTCGAAATCACCCAGCAATCCATACTGCTTGAGCAACAAGGTAATCGCACCGTTGGTCCCAAGGATGATGATGAAAGCGAAAGACAACGGAACGCCAGAAAAATTACTGCTCATGTTGGTGAAAGCAATCACCGCATCGCGGATTTTAGAATCAACGCGGCGCAGTGAAGAAACGAGCAGAGTCGCAATCGCTAAGCCAACAATGCTCGACCAAATCGACAACCATAAACTGTTGCCAAAAGCCTGCATCATAAAGGCAGAATCGAACACTTCAGCGTAGTTTTCGAGAGAGAGTTCGTCGTCATAGAAGAAGCTGTTGATCAGCACCCAAACCATAGGTGCCAGTTGGAACAGATAGAAAAACAATGCGAAAGGCGCAAGCCACAAAGCGGGCTTGAAGCGTTGAAACAAAGATTTGGTTTTGGGTTTAAGCGCAGAGCCATCGCTCTGCGTGATTACAGAACTGCTCATAGGGCCAACAATTCCTGAGTGTACGATTTATCGTGATCTAAGTTGAGTAGCTGACACACGCTGCCGCAGATGTCGGTCTGTTTCAATGCACAAGCTTGGTGTGTAAACTTATCGCCAATCACAAAGAAAGGCACTTCACGCTCTTCAGGCAGAATGCCACCATGAGACAGGTCATTGTTCATGCCATGGTCACTGGTGATGATCACTTGATAACCATCATCTACCCATTTCTCAAGGTAGTTCGATAGGTAGATATCCGCGCCACGAGCACTATTACGGTACTGGCGAGAATCCAGCCCATGCTTGTGTCCCATGTCGTCAATGTTCATTGGGTGAATCAATAAGAAATCAGGTTGATGAGTGACGCGCAGATGCTCTGCATCCAAGAACAAGGCTTCGTCTGGGTAGTGATCCCAGTGGTAGAAACAACCATGTTGGATGTTCATGGTCTCATCGTTGGTGAAACGGTCGCGTACTGCATCAAATGGCGCTCGGTTATATAACTCGCTCACCCAATGGTAAGCCGCAGCTGCCGTCACTTTGTTCTGCGACTTCGCCAAGCTAAATACCGACTCGTGATTCGATAAACGCACGATTTGATTGTTGACGATACCACTCTCGACAGGGCGAACACCGGTCAGAATGCACTCATACAGTGGGCGTGACATAGATGGCAGTTCGCACTGCACAGGGTAAAGCGTGGCGCGCAGCTTATTTTTTTGCGTGCTCTGCGAAGTGCTCTGTTTATTGTACGAATCGCTCTGTTCATTGTGCGAATCGCCCTGTTTTATCTGCATATCACTTAGTTCTAGAAGACCGTTCAGGTAGCCCATGCAATCACGGGCTACCTGATAGTTCAGTCCATCTAGAACAACAAGGATAACCTTATTGCTCATGGTCTAATCTCTATTGCTTGTTTCTATAAGCCACCCGTTACAGGTGGTGTGTTAAGCGGGGTTATTGCTGGTGAATCAATACGCTTTCTTGCCATTGACGTGGCAGGCGACGTGCTGATTTTTCCCATGCTGAGAAGTCAGTCACTGGGTGAACATTGCTGTATTCATCGTTTGAGATCAGCTTGTCTTGTACTGATTGAGGTAGCGTAATGTTGCTGCGGATTGGGCGTGCGTAACCTTCTGCTAGGTTGATTTGGCCTTGGTCGCTGAAGATGTATTCACGAGCCAACTTCGCCGCGTTCGGGTTTTGTGCGTATTTGTTAATGATGGTGGTGTAACCAGAAATCACTGAGCCATCTTGTGGAATGCTTACCGTAAAGCGCTCACGGTCGATCTTGTCGCGGTAGTTCAATGCGTTGAAGTCCCACATGATCGCGACTTCCACTTCGCCTTTTTCAAGGTTCGCAATGCTTGGATCTGTGTAAGATAGACGGCCTTGCTTCGCTAGTTCACCAAAGAATTTAATCGCTGGTTTTAGGTTCGACTCATCACCACCGTTAGCAAATGCAGCCGCTAGAATCGCGTTGTTTGCTTGTGCTGCTACGCCTACGTCACCAACAGTGACTTTGTAGTCGCCTTCTAGTAGGTCACTCCAAGATTTTGGGGCATCTTCAACAAGATTATTGTTTGAAATGAACGAGATAGTACCTGTGTAAGCCAGAGCCCAGTGACCATCTTTGTCTTTCGCCCAATCTGGAATGTCATCCCAAGTCGTTGGCTTGTATGGCTGCGTTACGTCTTTCTGCACAGCGACACGTGCAAAGGCGAAACCAACATCACCGATATCTGCAGTTGCGTTTCTTTTCTCTGCTTCAAATTTCGAGATCTCTTGAGCCGAGCTCATATCGGTATCCTGATGCTTCAAACCGTAGTTTGCTTTCAGATCAGTCCATGTGCCTTTCCAGTTTGCCCAACTGTCTGGCATACCCACACTGTAAACTGCACCCTCTTTTTGAGCGGCTTCAATCAGTGACTCAAGATCAGCATCCTTCGCCATCGCTGGCATTGAAAGTGTTGCCGTAAGTCCTGTTACACCAATCAATTTAGCGGTTGTGCCTATCAATTTTGCAGGTGAACCGATTAATTTAGCTGGCGATACAGTTGAACGGCTAAGCAAAGTTTTCATTGTCTCTATCCTTCTGGACTAGGTCAGTAAGTTCGTTTTGTATGCTATAGCCGGAATGTGACGGTTTGCCGTAAGTTATTTGACAGTTCGAGTGCATTTACGTGGCAGTTATATTTCACTCATATGACAATAAGCCATTGTTTACTGTCACATTCCTGTTAACTCCATGGTTTACCTTATTAAGCACACGAACTTATGGACTAGATCAGTAATGAGAACATTGGGCACCGGGCAATCAGGGACACAGTTAGGAAGAATTAAGGCGAGTATTCGAGAGCAGCTTCAATCAGGTATCTTCATTGAAGGGCAAAAACTGCCATCAGAAAGAAACCTTAGCGAACTGTTTTCCACCACACGAATCACGCTCAAAGATGCGTTGGTGTCTCTGGAAACCGAAGGTTTGATATACCGAGAAGAGCGCCGAGGCTGGTATGTGTCACCCGAACGTGTTCGCTATAACCCATTATCACGTTCTCACTTTCATCAAATGATTCGTGAACAACACCGCATAGCAGAAACCAGACTGCTCAGCACCCGTACAGAGATGGCGACAGGCGATTACGCCAAAGCATTAGAGATAGAGCAGATAACGCCAATACACGTGATTGAGCGCTTGCGTTTTATTGATGGTAGAGCAGTGCTGTTTGTTGAAAATGTACTGAAAGCGCCCTTATTTGATGGTGTCTTGTCGGAAAACCTCACCATGTCACTAACAGGCATCTACCGAGAAAAATACGGCTACGAGACCCAACGCTCGCGTTTTGATGTAATTCCCACTTCAGCCCCAGCCTATGTCGCTAAGGCGCTAAATTTGGCTGAGGGTCAACCGGTGCTGAAGATCTGCCGTGTGAACTACAAGCAAGATGGCGAGTTGATGGACTGCGAACTGGAATACTGGCGACCAGACTCAGTAGTGATCCACATTGATAGCATTGGCTAGTACCACATCCTCTTAATGCGGTAGCAACACAAATACAAAAACTCCGACTGATTCAGTCGGAGTTTTTTAACAATCAAACATTAAGGTGCGCGAATCATCTAGCTCATGAATCAAGCTTGAGGAACTTCCTTACCCTTGTTGAATCTGGGTTAGTGAAGAACTTCTCAGGGTTGGATTTCTCAATCAAGATGCCCTTCTCAAGGAATACCACCTGATCCGACACCTGACGCGCGAATTCCATCTCATGAGTCACCACCACCATGGTGTAACCCTCTTGCGATAGCTTCTTCATTACCAGTAACACCTCTTCGACCAATTCAGGGTCGAGCGCGGAGGTTGGCTCATCAAACAGCAATACATCCGGTTCCATCGCGAGAGCTCTGGCAATCGCGACACGTTGCTTTTGCCCACCCGATAACATGCTTGGGTAACTCTCTAGTTTGTGTGACATCCCAACCTTGTCGAGTTGCTTACGAGCCATCTCCTCGGCGTCTGATTTCGCTATCTTCTTAACATGAACCAGCGCTTCCATGACGTTTTGCAACACGGTGAGATGCGGCCATAAGTTGAAGCTTTGGAAAACCATTCCAAGACGCTCTCGAAGTTTCGCCAACTCTTTGTATTTGAGTGGCTTACCCGTTTCAGAGTTGATACCAATACGCTCATCACCCATAAAAATCGTGCCGCGCTCTGGCTGCTCTAACCAGTTCATGCAACGCAGTAGCGTCGATTTCCCCGAACCTGACGAGCCGAGAATACTCACCACATCGCCTTTGTTGATGTTGAGGTTGATGTCTCGCAGTACTTCGATGCCATCAAACTGTTTCGACAGGTTTTCAACCTTGATGATCGTCTCTCGTTCTTCCAATAGTGGTTCGCACTCAATCACTTCCAAATTCACGCCCAAAGAAGGGTTAATCGGTGCTTCCGTTTCAATAATCTCTGATTGTTTAAGCATGGCTAAGCCCTCTAAGTTCAACTTTGGTTTGGATTCGTTTGGTGATGGTTTCAAGTGCAATACTCACGGCCCAGTAGAGCGCGATAGCAATGATGAACGCATTCAATGGGATGAAGTACGTTGATTGAATGCTGTTGGCGGCCGCGGTAATTTCTGCGACGGTGATGATGCTAAGAAACGCAGTGTCTTTTAAGCAGATGATGAGTTGGTTCGTGATCAGTGGAACCGACTTAAACAACACATTTGGGGTAATAACTCGGGTAAATGTTTTGAATTTAGAGAAGCCATAAGCGTGCGCCGCTTCGATGTAACCTGGCTCTAATCCTTTACGAACACCTCGGAAAATCTCACAAAAATAGGTACCGTGATAGAGACTTAGCGCGATGATTCCCGCTGTAATCGCATCGAGTCGAATACCAACCTGCGGCAACCCGTAATAGAGCAGGTACGCTAAGATAAGAAACGGCAAGGTGCGCATCATGCCTATCAAACTATTGATGGTGTACTTCACACCAAGTTTTGAGTTTTCGAGGCAATACAACAAACCGATGCCAATGATGAAACTCAAGATTGAAGACGAAACAAAAAGATAAAATGTGGTCACAAACCCTGAAGCAAACAGCTCTTTTTGTTGCCAGATAATATTCCATTCTTCCATATTTACTCCTTAAACTTACCCGCTCAATAACGCATCACAAGCAGGTAAATGGTGTTTCTGACCAAGTAGCCATGACGGCTAAACTGTGGTTGTTGTTGTTAGCTGTGACTGAGGTAGATTACTGATAGCCACACTTACTACTGCAGATAAGTAGCTCGGTTTTCAGCCACCGCTTGCAACTTCACCAACACGCCAATAATCAACATGTAAATGGCACCGGCACATAGAATCGGCCCAAGTGGTTCATAGGTAACCGCAGAGATTCGATTGGTGACACGAGTTAGGTCGACGATGCCGATCACCGCAATCGCTGGGCTGCCTTTGATTAAGAACGACATCTCATTGACTAGCGCTGGTAGGCTCATGATCACCATTTGCGGGAACATGATGCGGCGAAAGTAAGTGATGCGTCTCATACCAATGGCTTCAGCCGCTTCCATTTGCCCTTTTGAAAAGTTAAGAAAGGCGTTGCGCCAAATCTCTGCATTGAATGCCGATGTATTGAGTGTGAGAGCTAAAATGGCAGAAACGTGTTTATCTAAATTGATGCCAAATGACGGAAAAGAAAGGAAAATAAACAGAGCCAACGTAACCAAAGGCGTTGCTCGTGCCCAACTAACATAAATGCCCAACATTTGATCCACAAACGGGATTTTCATCATTCTAACCAAGGCAATCATTAAGCCGATGACGACACCTAATACAATCGATACTGCCGATATCCATGCCGTTGCCCACGCGCCCTGTAGTAACTGTTCCCAAGCGTAATAATCCATAAACGACCTCTTTGATCAGCGACTTCTTTCGATAGATTGTGCGCCAAAGACTCATGGGTTAAACCGCTTTGAACCCATTGGCATGGACACAAACAGCCGCTAACTGTTTGTGTCGGCGCATGCTTATTCATCTATTGAACGGCTGTTAGCTTGTGATACTGCTCAACCGAAGTGATGGCTTCTGAAGGGAGTTGGTCGAACGACTCACCGAACCACTTCTTCTGCAACTCCGCCATTTTTCCTGTTTGCTCTAGGTGCAGGAAAAACTCCGTTAGGTATGCCAAAAGCTCAGGGTTCTCTTTAGGAACAGGCCAGCTCACGAAACCAGGACCAGACACCGCCTCGCCTTTTTTGAATACCTTTGACTTGGATTTCACTACCTCGTTAACTGAAACCACACTGTTGATCACATAGTCTATTCGGCCGATTGCCAAGTCGGAATACGCTTCTGGGTAGGATTGATACTGCACCACTTTACCCAAAGATTTGCCTTGTGCTTCGAGCATCACTTCGAGCTCTGGAAGCCTTTCTAGCAAAGCACTGCCCGCTTGTAAGCCCACTGTTTTTCCATCTAAATCGGCTACCGTATTAATATCTTCCGCGTCAGCTCTGGTTAAGAAGTAATGCTGCGCTGAAGCGATAGGTGGAGTGAAATCAAAGGCCTTCAAGCGAGCATCGGTAATGATCGCGCCAGTTAACGCCACATCATATTGACCCGCAGATACCGAAGCGAGTAGTCCTGTCCAAGGTAAGATCTCTTGTTCGATATCGAACTTCGAATATTCACGTAACTCATCAAGCAAATCTTTGTTAATCCCCGCAGGCTTACCGCGGTCGATATAGTTGAATGGAGAGTAGTTGTCTTCTGTCGCCACTTTCATGAAGCCTTGCTTTTCGATGGCTGCAAGCTCCGATGCTTGTGCGACTCCAAAACAACCCAGTACAACTGTCGCTGCCGCTGTTGAAACCCATGCCTTCATCGTCATTCCCTGTTTCATACGCTTTCCTTATCGAGATTATTTGCCTGCCTTTACTTTATGAACGGAATGCATCGGAGACGTAGAGCCAATTTAATTTTCAGGTTGGGACAGAACGATTTTCTAGTTTGGGACAACGTAATTTTCGGGGTTGAGAGAGAGCAAAACACACTCTTAAAACATCAATATGAACTCTGGCGCATTTCTTGCTCTTTTATACAAATTGGACTGAGGTTCACTGAGAATAAGGACTGTATCTCATGGCGATAAATCACAATTGTTTCATCGAGTTTGATTCCAAAAGAAGCCTGCAAGAACAAGTACGTAGCTATTTGGTGACGGCGATATTGAATGGTATTTTTCCGGCTGAACAAGCGCTTCCGTCTTGTCGTAAGCTGTCTAGCCAATTGGGTGTTTCACGCAATACTGTCTCCTTGGTGTACGACAGTTTGCTCGACGATGGCTACCTCATCAGTAAGCCTCGCAGTGGTTATTACCTTTCAGAAAAGTATGAAAACCCGAGTGATACTATCGACGCGAGTTTGGATCATTTTGAATCAGCCGACAGCGACAATGCACCGGATTGGAGCAAACGCGTTAAGCTGCAATTGGGCCAATACCCACGCATCGTCAAACCCTCGCATTGGAGTTGTTACCAATACCCATTTATTTTTGGCCAACCCTCTATCAATGACTTCCCATTAGCTCAATGGCGAGAAGCGACAAGAAAGGTCACCTCAGACCCACATGATCACCGCTGGCTTTGCGACAAGGTCGATAAAGACGTCGACATGCTGGTCGAACAGATACGCACAAGGGTGCTCCCACAGCGCGGTATTCATGCCCAAAGTGATGAGATCCTCATAACCTTAGGTTCGCAGAATGCGCTGTATTTGATTTCGACTTTGCTCATGAACCATCAGAGTCGAGTCGGAGTCGAGAACCCCGGCTACAAAGAAGCGAATCACATCTTCAATCTCTCTGGCGCGCAGTTACACCCGCATCAAGTGGATGAACAAGGATTGAGATTCAATGAGCACTCTTCACTGTGTGATCACTTCTATGTCACGCCTAGCCATCAAGCTCCAACCGGCGTCACCATGAGTGATGAGCGTCGAACTCAGTTACTTGAAATGGCCAAAGCCAATGACGCGGTAATTATCGAAGATGACTATGACGCCGAGTGCAACGTGGAGTGGAATCCTAAACCCGCGCTAAAAGCCAATGACAAGGAAGGGAGAGTCATCTACGTCAGCAGCTTCTCTAAGCTACTGGCACCCGGCTTGAGGTTAGGCTACATCGTGGCACCTGAAGAGTTAATCTACGACCTTAGAATACTGCGTCGCTTGATGTACCGACATGCGCCAAGCCGTGTTCAGATGGAAGTAGCGCACTTTATTGAACAAGGCTACTACGACAGCTTTGTGAGGCGCTTTAGAGAAAACACTCGCCAGCGCTGGAAGCTGATCAACGATGCTGTCTTGAAGTACTTACCTGACTGCAAGCGACTGGCTCAAAGCGAGCAGGCCAACTCTCTGTGGCTACAAACGCCCAGCCACATCAATAGCCAGCGTTTAGCTTCACGAGCCGCCCAAAAGGGCATATTGATTGAGACAGGCTATTCACACTTTATGACGAATACCGAAACGGAATCGGGCTGTGAAGCATTGTCAGAATATGACCCCAATTCCTATTTTCGATTGGGCTTTCACGCCATCGACAAAGATCTGATCGCACCCGGTATCAAAGAGCTGTCAGAGGTGATGAAGATCTAGCATCACTTAAGAGCAGTTTGACCAGACTGATTTAGTGAAAGAACGACAAAAGAGCATCAATCGATGCTCTTTTGTCGTTTCTGAAGGTTAGGTTTGGCACGTTGAAAAGAACGGGGAATTCTTTGTCAAAGTGCCTTGGTTGCTGTGCTGGCTATCTTATTGGAGACTTAAGAAGCGAGTTCAAACAACACTTCATCAATGATCTTAACGCCTTTCTTTATATCGCTTGGCTGAATAACCAAAGGTGGCGCAACGTGAATGCGGTTATTCACAATGAAGGTCAACAGGCCTCGCTTGGTCAATTGCGCTTTCAATTGCCCCATTTTTTCATTGCTTAAAGGTGTTTTACTTTCACGATCTTCCACCAGCTCAACCGCCCAGAACATCCCTTTACCGCGCACATCACCAATCATAGGGTGCAACTCTTGAAGGCTCAGTAGGAGCGGCCCTAGAACGCTGTTACCGACGTTATCAGCATGTGTGACAATGCCCTCTTGCTCCATCACATCGAGCGTTGCAACGATAGAAGCCATCGCCAAAGGGTGACCAGAGTACGTTAAGCCGCCCATAAAGAAGTTTGACTTAAAGTGCTCAACGATCGGTTCGCTGACCACCACGCCACCAGCCGGCACATAACCCGAGTTCACCCCTTTCGCGAAAGTAATCAGATCTGGCACGACATTAAAGTGCTCAAACGCAAACCACTTACCCGTGCGACCAAAGCCGACCATGACTTCATCGAATATCAACTGAATGCCATGTTTGGTTGCCAGCTCACGCACGCCGATAAGGTAATCTTTGGGCGGAATGAGAAAACCAGCCGTTCCCGGAATCGTCTCTAGGATAATCGCCGCAATCGCCGTTGGTCCTTCGCATTCAATCACTCGCTCTAAATGCTGCAGGGCACGCTCACTCTCTTCTGCCTCAGTCGCCGCGTTGAATTCGCTTCGATAGAGAAATGGATTGAAGAAGTGAACGTGCCCACGGCTATACTCGTTTGGAATTCGACGAAAATCCCCCGTCGCAGCAATAGCAGTACCTGTATTGCCATGGTAAGAACGGTAAGCAGATAGCACCTTGTCGCGCCCTGTGAATTGTCGCGCCATGCGAATCGCATTTTCGTTGGCATCTGCCCCTGCATTGGTAAAGAACACCTTCTTAAACGAGCTTGGCGCTTTCGACAAGATACGCTTAGCCGCCAAACCACGAGTGAGGTTGGCGGTCGCAGGGGCAACGGTCACTAATGAATCAGCCTGATCTTTAATCGCTTTGATAACTTGTGGATGCTGATGACCAATGTTGGTGTTAACCAGTTGGCTACTAAAATCAAGGTATTCTTTACCTTCGTAGTCCCACATTTTGCATCCTTGCCCACCCGCAATGGCGATAGGCTCCGCTGCTTCTTGAATCGACCAAGAATGAAATACGCTCTTGTCGAGGTCGATAATATCTTGGTTCACAAGCTGTTCTGTTGATACTTCCATTTCATCGTCTCCATTAACAACACTAGATTCACAGCCGCTCGTGCTTGGCTCGTCTTCGAGAATGAAAGACACAAAACACGACATTGAAAAGGCTGCGCTATCGGATGGAATAATCTTCATCCCAAACAGGGCGGAGGTCATAGTGTCAGTTTCAACAAAACATTGGGCCAGTACATCAGCCCAAGTCTCATCCCCGATCCAACAAACAGCCTGACCCAATCCAATCGTCGATCTGGCTCTATTCAAAACTCTTAGGTGTGAATAGATTGAAAGGCAGACGAGACAGGTCTCATCGAACGCTAATTAACGCAGCAGCAATATCAAAAGCAAAGAGGTGAGCAAGAGTGGAATTAGGATTAGCGATGACATTGATTCTGTTTGCAGGAGTAGTTCGAGGCTATTCAGGATTTGGGTTTGCGATTATCGTAGCGCTTTCCCTCAGCTTTATTGTTCCACCATTGCAAGCGGTAACCATCGCTATCTTGTTGGACTTTTTAAGTGCCTTTCCTCTGCTCAAGCGAAGTAAAACCACCATCAATATCCGGCTTATTGCGCCGCTGTGTATTGGCATGTTGGTTGCGGTGCCTTTCTCGCTGTATTTCATTAGCACGATATCGGAATCAGGCTTGAAGGCCTTTATCGCGATGATGTCTTTGGTCGCTAGCACGCTGATTATTTTGGACTTACGCCTCACTTGGTTGCACCAACGACACGCGTTTTGGGCGGGAGCCATTTCGGGGTTTAGCATGACCACCGCTTCTTCAGGAGGTCCGCCATTAGTGACGTATTTGATGAACCTGACCATTAAAACCAGTGAACAGAGAGCCACCGCGATTGTGTTTTTTCTGCTGAGTTCAGCGATTTCACTGATCGGCTTCATATGGATTGGCGCATTTAACCAAGAATCGTTCATCACAGGTTTATGGCTATTACCGGCAGCTTTGATTGGCAATGTACTGGGGCAAAAACTGTATCTATCAGCACCGAACTTGTCTGCAAAAACAACGACCGCGCCGATTTTGATCGGCATGGCACTACTTATGTTAATTTCAAATTAGAAGGATGTATTTATGGATAAGATAGCGTTCATTACAGGGGCAACCTCTGGTTTCGGCAAAGCGGCAGCAAAACGTTTCGCAGAAGATAACTGGTCGTTAGTGCTGTCTGGTCGTCGAATCGAAAGGCTACTCGACCTAAAGGAAGAATTAACGGTGCCTGTGCATGTAATTCAACTCGACGTTCGAGACGCAGACGCCGTAAAACAAGCCATTGATTCATTACCCGCTGAATTTTCATCGATTACCGCATTGGTCAATAATGCTGGGTTAGCTTTGGCACCAGAAGGCGCGCCTGATGTGGACTTGAAAGACTGGCACACTATGATCGATACCAATGTCACAGGCTTGGTTAATGTTACTCATGCGCTGTTGCCTACGTTAATTAAAAAAGGCGCAGGAAGCTCAATCATCAATGTTGGGTCAATCGCCGGACAGTGGCCTTACCCAGGAAGCCATGTGTATGGTGCCAGCAAAGCGTTCGTAAAGCAGTTCAGTTACAACCTACGTTGTGACTTACAAGGCACAGGGGTACGAGTGACTGACCTCTCCCCTGGTATTGCAGAAACGGAATTTACTCTTGTAAGAACTAAAGGTAACCAGACGGCTTCAGACAACCTTTACCAAGGCACTACACCGTTGTCAGCAGAGGATATTGCCGAGCAGATGTTTTATATCGCAACCTTGCCAGATCACATCAACATTAACCGAGTCGAAGTGATGCCGACACGTCAAGCATGGTCTGCGTTCGCAATCGATAGAGATTAAGTTCAAACCGACACATACAAAAAAGGTGGTCTTTTCAGGCCACCTTTATCATTTCTTTCACACGATACTTCAAATATAACCAACGGCATAAAAGACTATGTCTAATTCGCCTCATTACTCTTTTAATGAAAGTAAGATTAGAGATACTCAACTAAACAATTTGCTGCTCATGTTCTTTGTTTGATTCCGTCTCTTTCGACAAGAAACTCGCTACGATCTCTCTCAGTTTGCCTTGGTTAACCGGTTTAGGTAAAAACTCATCCATGCCTACATCGAAGCACAAATGCTTGTCTCGCTGCACGACGTTGGCCGTCAGCGCAATGATTGGAATATGCTTTGCAGCCCCTTCTTCGAGCGCTCGGATCTGCTTGGTCGCTTCGAAGCCATCGAGAACCGGCATCTGACAATCCATAAAAATCATCTCGTATTCGTTGGCTTTGAATTTCTCGACACCAATTTCACCGTTGTCGGCAATATCAACCTCAAAGCCAAGCTTCTTGAGCATCATCTTGGCGACTTGTTGGTTTACTCGCGAGTCTTCAACAACTAAAACTGTACCACTAAATTCTCCGGCAACTGCGACAGGTTTTGACTCTGCTTGAATTGGAGCTTGTTTATCGGCTGGTGTGGCGTTTACAGAGACAATGGGAGCATCTTTAACAACCGCTGCAGGTTTACTTAACGGCACAGGTTCATTGTCTTTAAACGCAACCTCTCCTCTGTTCGGATAGGTAAAGACTGAAGTATCAGCCGCTCTCGCGAGTACCTCACTGATGGTCCATTTAAGCTGATTATCTTGGTAAGGACGCGCAATGTAGGCAACAAAACCGACTTGTTTAGCACGAGCTTCATCTTGCTTTCTAGGGTCAGCAGAGATCATCACTAACTTGGGACACTCGCTACCAAAGCGTTCAACTAAGCTTCTCGCCAGTTGAAAGCCATCAACGGACGGCATTACTTTGTCTATCAGAACGAGATCATAAGGTGATGACTTAGCCACAGACTCTGAAACCAACTCTAACGCTTGGTTTGCCGTTTCACAGCACTCAGACTTAACGCCAAAGGATTGAAGCTGTGTAGACGTTATACGCATGTTCAGCTGGCTATCATCCACAAGCAGAACCGAAACCTTATTGAAATCGATATTGCTTTCATCGGCTTCTAAACACGGGTCAAAGTCAGCCGTAAAATAGAAGGTACTGCCTTTACCTTCAACACTGGTGAGTTCAAGCTTGCTGCCCATCAATGTCACTATCTTCTCGCATATTGTTAGACCAAGCCCTGTGCCTCCATAAATACGTGTGGTACTGCCGTCGGCTTGTTGAAACTTATCGAACACCGATTTCTGTTTGTCTTCTGCAATACCGATACCGCTGTCGACAACCTCGAACCTCACTCTGAGTTTTTGCTCAGGCTCAACCACCTCTTCCAAACGAAGCGAGAGCGTGACGTGGCCATGCTCGGTAAATTTAATCGCGTTGCCTACTAAGTTATTTAGGACTTGTCTTAGTTGAGTACCGTCGCCAATCACCATGGTTGGGATCTTAGGGTCGATCGCTAATTGGAATCGAAGCCCTTTCTGTTCGGCTTTCACTCGAAAGGTTGATTCAACGTCGGCCGCAATGCCCATCATTTTCATCGGCTCTTGCTGAAGCTCTAGTCGCCCCGCTTCGATCTTCGAGTAATCGAGAATGTCGTTGATTAAGTCGAGCAACGTAAGCGAAGAGGTGTTGAGCATGTTGATGTACTCTTTTTGCTCTTTCGGCATATCCATTTCAGAGAGCAAAGACGACAACCCGATAATCCCATTCATTGGTGTACGGATTTCGTGACTCATATTGGCAAGGAATTCACTTTTATTACGGTTGGCCACCTCAGCAACATCTTTAGCTTTTTCCAGCTCTTGATATTGTTGACGAATACGTTCTACCGATCGGTTATAGCTACTCTCTAGAGTCGATATCTCATCTTTGTAAGTAGAGTGAGTTGGCGTTATAAAGCGCGGTTTGTTGTCTTCGACCTGTTGTTGGTTGATTTGGGAAGACATAGTCATCAAACGTTTTACGACAAGACGATAGACGATGGTTAAACATACGAGAGACAACAAGAAGATTTTAACGGCTTCGAAGGCGAGCAACAATAACACTCGTTCTTCAAAGTCATCTAGGATCATGCTCAAGTCTGATTGCACCGTGAGCGTCGCCAACGGGAAGTCTGTGCCGCCCATCTGGTGCACCATTTCCCAAGACTGAGAATAAGATTGGCCTTCGGTCTTTTGACCTAACTCTAGAATTTTTTCATCGGGACTTTCGATAAGAAGGTAACTGACCGAAGGGAGGCGAGAGATGCCTTCGGCTTGCACAAACAATTGCTCTCGATCTTCAACCCACAAACTTGCCGTTAAACCAGAAAGGTAGCCAGCCTTGACCTGCTCGATCTGAGAGCTGATAAAAGAAACTCGACTTTGGTACTCTACATACAACCCGAGACCTGTCACTATAACTGTGAATAAGGTACTGATCGCTATTATCATCCCGATCAACTGTCGGGAGAGTCCAACGTAGCGTTTTCCTTTTGTCACCATACACAAATTACCATTATTGTTATCCTAGCAAACTACAATTACTCAACTAGTATAATAGTAGTCATTCATCAAATAACTAGGGAAGGTTATGAAAAAACATCTTATCGTTGCATCCATAGTCAGTTTGTTTTCAAGCAGTTATGCTTCTGCAAGCGAACCTCTTCACTACTACATTATTGCGAGCCAAGCGCAACCTTTTCAAATCGAAACTGACGGGTCATCTCACAGAGGAATTGTTTCAGATATTGTGGAAGCCGTGTTTGATGACAGCCAATATGAGATCAACTACCACACCTACCCTTTTAATCGAATGATCGACAAGCTCGATGCGAGAGAGAATCCAAACTGGGTTACCTATGGCAGCCCTAGTTGGGGGAATATTCAATCTGCGAACCTATCTGAAGACCCGATTTACAATGTAAAACACGTATTACTCAGCAGCGGTAAAAAGCCATTTGAGTTCAATACAATCGATGATCTCGATGGGAAAGCCGTGGTATTGCTGAAAGGATTTGAGTATCCGAACTTGGAACCTTATATCCAACAGGGCAAGCTCAACGAGATTCGAGTAAAAGATTACACTGCTGCGTTTCGTGTCCTGAACCGAGCACCTGGCGACACCGTGTTTGTGGAAATGGAATCACGAATCAAATACAACCTAAACGAGCAAAAACTGAGTATTGATGATTACCAGATGCATGAGTTTGGTTCTGTCATCAATAACTACCCTATCCATTTGGCGTTTGACCCTGAGATGGATCCTAAGCTGCAAAGCTTCATCAACCAACGCCTAGACCAAATGAAAGACGATGGACAGCTTGACGACATCGTACAGAGTTACTTATAGCACCAGCGTAACGTAGAACTTATCAACGCATAGCTTAGTCACGTACGTTAACTCTCGTTGATGCCTGACTCTCTAAAACCGAAAAGGCCGCCCTGCTTCATACTAGATAGCAGGGCGGCCTTTTAAATGCGTCTAAGGAGTAATGATAAGCATGCCGCTATCTGAATCGACGAATCAGTGCGAAGCAATTAAATGCAGTTGCTGAGTGCGAAGCTGGTGACGCACTGCCATCAGAATCTTACCCAAATGGTTCTCGCCGGTTCCATCGCCGCCATCGCCCCAGAAGTGGTCTTTGTGCGAATGTTCTTTGATCACCGAATCTCCGGTATTGGTAAGAAACAGCGCAAACTGTGGATTCTGTCTGAACTTCTCGGTGACGATGAACTGCATCACTTCAACACGAATGTCATACCAATCTTCGCGAACTTGGTCTTCGTAGTCACGACTTAAAGAGAACGCTTCAGCAGGTGTACTGGCTTCCAAAATGGTATTACGTAGCGCTTCGGAGGCAAACTTCATCGCTTGATAATAATGTTCGCTGGTTGCCCAAACTTGATCACCTACCTTGATAGGACAAGCGGCAAAATTTGACAGGTATCCGTTCGGATCTTCGGGTTCGTAAAACAGCACTTCTTTAGCTTGAGCCACAGAATTAGACATACCCTTCTCCTTACCAACGACATCGCATATTTTTGCTTTAACTTTAAAATTAGTGGCGTTGAATATGACTGTCAAACAACTTAGTTCAAGAGTATGCCATGTGCGTGTTTTTCATCTGAAAAGCGTAATATCACAAGGGATAGGATAAACGGAACAGTGAGCCAAAGAATCAAGGAGTTGATTAAATCTGGATAGGAAACATGAAAAAACACTTATAAATCAAAGGGTGGCGTTGTGCCACCCTTCTAAATGCAATGGGGATTATTAGTGAATAAGACCTAGCTCCCTCGCTTCTTCCAGACTCAAACCGCTTTCTCTAATTTCTCTTAGAGTCTCGATACGACGACGAGCTTCAGCAGACTTCATTTTCTTTTCTGGTTTGAAAGATACTTCTTCTTCAGCATCCCACTTGTTTGCAATATTTGTCATTTCATCATGGTTGATAGAATTAATGGACATGTTTTCCTCCGAAAAGCACCATGTAATGGACAGGTAATCTGTAGCAAATGCTTTTTCGCTTGTTAAGAAATTCTGTACTGAAGTGTGATGATTCCGACGCTTCACAAAGCTAATTAATAAATGCCTCATTTAAACTTTGCCAAAGCCATTTTCTGCAATTATATTTAAAAGATTCCCCATAAGAAATGTGGTTTGATCCAACTCTCATTTTCCCCTCTTTCAATGCAATCAAATCCGTTAGCTTTCACATAGGCTAAGGCGAGATTTTCGGCTTAGCCGGAGAATCTGGCTGCGGGAAAAGCACCTGCGCACGATTGATGACCAAGGTTTACCCTGCGACAGAGGGAGAGATACTGTTCAAAGGCAGAGACATCTCTACTCTGAAAAGCCGTAAAGATATCTTGGATTATCGCAGCCGTGTGCAAATGGTTTTTCAAGACCCCTTTGGTTCACTCAATCCCACTCACACTATTGATCACCATTTAACGCGCCCACTTAAGATCCATAAACAGGTAGCCACTAAACAGGCTCTCACAGAGCGCCTCAAAGAGTTATTAGCGCTGGTGGAGTTACCCATCGAAACGCTAGCCAAATACCCGCACGAGCTCAGTGGGGGCCAAAGACAGAGGGTTAACCTAGCCAGAGCACTGGCCGTTGGCGCTGAGGTTATTCTTGCTGACGAACCCACCTCGATGTTGGACGTTTCGATTCGACTTGGCGTGTTGAACTTGATGCAAAAAATGAAGAAAGAGTTAGGCATAGGCTTTTTGTACATAACCCACGACCTTGCCACGGCACATTACATCGCTGAAGAGACGGCGGTGATGTACAAAGGGCAGATCGTCGAGTGGGGATCAACCCAGTCGATCTTGACCAATCCACAACACCCGTACACTAAGTTGTTGATCTCTGCGGTACCAGATCCCGATCTGCCATTTGGCGAACTCGTCAAAAATGAGCCAAACTATTCAATAGACGCTGATCGTATTCGAGAGCAGAGCAGTGAAATACAGCATGAAATCAAACAAGTTTCTGATAATCACTTTGTAAAACAGTGGGATAACGTTGCATGAATGAACTAGACACTTGGTTAGAGCGGATCGGAGATTGGTACAAAGACCGAAAGCATGATCAAGTGGACCGGTTAGAACCTTTGATCTTAACGCCTCCAGATGCGCTCTGGGGGCCATTGATCACGGATGAGCAGAGCAAAGGCATCGCATGTTGGCTAGACGGATGCCTGAGAATCTTTACTTTCTATCGCCACCTCGCGGATTCATCGAATCCGGACTTGGCTTCGCAGGAGGCCAACAGCTCAAGCCATCAAGATAAAGCCTACCAATACCTAATGTTTGCCTACAGTAAGATGCAAGCGGTGTCATGTGACCCAAAATCAGAAGCAGGATTGCAAGAGTGGTGTACACAGCGGCTACAACACTTGTGTGTATTGGCTTTGGAGTTTACGAACCAACAGCAAGAACCACGTTGGAAAGCAGAGTCTGAAAAATTGATCGAGTCGCATGTACGCTTTATGGCAACCCATCCCCGAAACGATGATCAAGGAATTATTCAACGCCATCTCCACTGATCAAGCCCTTCTCGATCAAGCATCAAATCAGAATCTCACCAGAGCTAGATCCGTAGAAAGCATGATCGAGCCTTGATCATGCTTCGGCGTTTAACTCTGTAAGCTATTGAATTTTAATGATTGACTGAATTTTAGGCAAAAAAAAGCGAGTCCCTTGGGAACTCGCAAAAATCTATTCAGTATGATGTAACAAAATATGAGCCAATCTATTAATCATAAGAAAGGACAAAGGTTGTCTATTCGGGATAAATAATAATCAACTAGATGCGCTACTTTGTCATCACTTTGTCAGCGTTAGGTGCGATTTTAATCAGCACCTAATGTGTTCAAAACTATCCATTCAGCGGCGGTAAAACAGGCTTATCGCGATAGGATAATGACTAGTGGCCAATCGCCATTTCATCGAGCGCAAGGAACACATTTTCGTCTAAATGACCTTCATGAACTTGTTTACACACTTTACGACGCACCGCTAAACCAGAGATCAAACGTTCAATGGACAGATGTCGATTGCTGGTGCTATCTCGGTCGTTATATAGCTCAATCAAGCGACTCAGTGTTTCGTATGGGATAACGTCCTCCCCTACTCTCAACCAATCAAGCTTCTCAATGAGCTCTGAGCACTCTTCTTTGATTGAGGCATGTGAGTGCCCTGTCATAGCAGATAAAGCCGTTATGCTGCGTTCTAGAGCCTCTGCAGAGGTATATTTAGAGAGAGTAATCATGATCTCGTCAGCGTTGATCTCAACAGAGTGTTTACGCTGCTTAACTCGACGTCCCAATTTGCCTCTTGGCGACGGTGCTTTACGCTGAATGGGTTCAAACTCACCATCGATAATCTCAGACAGCTCTTCCAGTTTCTGCTTAGACACCATTTCGTTACGAAGTGGGTTCGGCAGCGTTGGTGCCATATTACGCTTACCTGCGTTAGTGGTACGCGCTCTTGAGTAACGTAATACTTCTTCCACATTACATTTGATATCTACCTGATAATCGGTCGTTTTCCCTTTTTCGATCAACGCGGTGATCGTCAAGTGATAACCCCATAGATTAACCAGGAAGGTATCTTCTTGATCCCCGACTTCACCCAATTTTCTGAGCTCGCGGATCAGATCCATCGAGAAACGACGCCAATCGATGTTACGCGCCAATTTCTGGTTGAGCTCACTGAGCAACATGCTATCTGAATGGCGACGTGCCATGCGGCTTCTAAAGTACGAATACATTTGGAAGACCAAGGTATGTTGCTTCAGGATTTCTGGCGGAAATAGGAAGAAATAGTCACGCGTCAGCAGCTCTTCGTAGAACGAAGGCTCCCAAACCAGGATGTATAGGTTCGGTTTAATGCGAATTTCGCCGTCAGAGCCTTCTGTAGGCGCTTCTTCCGATGCGGTAATGGTTCTAGCTAAGAATCGGAAACGATCACTCTTAAAGCCTTCTGGCATGTTCTCACTAAGCCAACGGCCTGTAAGCTCGTGCAGTTGGAAATCCGTGAATTCGATACGATCAATACTGTCGCGGATAGAATCACGTGCAGGGCCGCTGTCTTTCTTGCCACGTAAAGACAAAATATCAGTGATGTAGAGTGGTGTTTTGTTTGGCGTGTGTTTCGCGTCTAGATGGTAATCATCTTGGTGATGATCATGATATTGAACGGTGAGAGTGAATAACGCGAATAACGTCATCAGATCGTCAACGGTCATGATATTTTTAGAAGATCGTGTCTCGATCACAGCTCGAGTGCCAGAGATCGAAACCATGGATTTCTGGTAGCTCTTACGAGTTCTAGGTGGCGCTAACGCTTGATCAATAATCCCCGCCCAATTGGTTGGCGAAACAATGAATTGATCCGCTTCATCTTTCATCGTTGGTGGGGTATTCAACCCATGTTCATTCAGTAAGCGCTTGTTTACTTTGGTTTGAGCTAGGGCTTTAGAGCGCTTTTGCTTTTCATTTTGCTTCACGCTTTCTGTCACTAAGCTGGTGGCACCCAGCACCGATATCAATTGGTTTGGGTTCACAAAGCGATGCAACATGGTTTTACCAGCAAGGCCTTCTTCAAAGCGAACGGGGATTTGTTTGAACAATCCGATATTAACTGCAGCTCTCAGCCTTTGCTGTAAGGCTGCGCGAGTGACTTGACCATCGGTTGATTCAATAATCTCAGTGGTGGAAACGTACCCGTCTTTACTGCTAAACCCACGAAGTGAAATTAGGTTAAGAAGCTCAACTATGCTTTTGGTGACACCTTTGAAGTGTTGATATTGTTCTATCCATTCAACGGCTGTTTCAGATACCTCAAATAAATGACCATCTTTGTGGCTTCGTGCCTTAATTAACAATTTCTCTTCTGGTTTCATTTTTGATCCGTATCACACTAACCGTAATTTCACTATAGTTCCTGAATGATAAAGAAAGAATGATCATAAATAAAGAGAATTTATTGGCTTTTAAATAACTGATCTTTTTGATTAATATGATCTTAAATGATTAAGTGATCTAATGATCTGGACGTAACTTTGCTTATAAGTGGCTGAATTTAAAGCATTAAAATAAATCGCCTTGGAAAGCATGATCATAAAGGTTCCGAAACTATGATCATTAAACTTAAGAAAGCATGATCACAGAACATCAGAACGATGATCATTAAGTCATTGTAAGCATGATCATTATCGGTTCGAAAGCATGATCATTATACTTATACAGCTTATCCACAGATCGGAATTCAACATCGGTTTCTAAGTCGCTTTTGACTTGTCTAAGTGGACACTTGTGGTGGCCAATCTATCGGAACAATGATCAAGAGAGCATACTTTTTTATCGTTCCTACCCTATTGAGTGCAAAATTTAGTCTGTATCCGGCGGAAATGGATTGCTTTGATGTATTTAGAGCGGGTGGGTCTTAACTAGGAAGCATGATCATGAAATTGTCATGTTTGTGTATTCTTGGTCTGTGTCGATTGAATTTTCAATCATTGAGCCCTTATAGGCGTTGAATCCCCATTCCAAAAGCATTTGTCCGTAACTTAGTTCATAAATTACATGCTTCCGGAACTATGTTTACTTGATCATTTTTCCGGAGGTTGATCATTTTCAATGTGCAGTTGTTCGGATCAATATTGCTCAGTTTACGCCTTGATCATGCTTCATAATTTGGCGTTATCAATTATCTTACACTGGATGTGCTCCATGATCATTCTTCCGGTTAGGTTCCAATCCTCTGTTGTTTTTTGACACCCCATCTTCTCTTCTGTTTTGAATTTTTTGGTCATTGAGTGTTTTTTAATTTTTATTGGATTGAAAATCTATAAATTCGAATGCAAATCACACCAACCGTAATCTACGGTTGTATTTCAATCGTTCCGAAGGTTTTTCGTTGAAATTCCATTTACATTGTAAATAAGTGATGCTGTAACATTTAAAATGTAGACTAGAAATAGCATGGTTATACATGATAGAAACAGTCATTTTTGTGTTTGTCTAAGGCGATGTTTCATCAAATTGTAAAAACGCGGTCTATTTTATGTGATTTTACTCATAAATGTATGTTCATGTTTTTGTTGTGTTTGTTGTTAATCGCTGTACAATTTTGTACTTAGTTAATCATTACGGAAACTGGCAATGAAAAGAGAACAAACGATTGATAAGCTTTATCAGCTAGCCGAACAAACTCAACAAGTTCAGGCTGACCGAATTGAGATTATTTTGGAAGAGCGAAGTGATGAACATTTCCCTCCAATGTCTAAAGCTATGATGGAGACTCGTTCTGGTTTAACGCGTCGTAAGCTCGATGAAGCGATCACTAAACTTGAAGCTGATGGCCATCAGTTCACAAAGAACAACGCTAATCATTACTCGATTTCATTGACAGAAGCTCACATGTTGATGGACGCGGCAGAAGTGCCGAAGTTCCATGAACGTAAGCAGCACGCTGACAATAAGCCATGGATTATCAACGTACAAAACCAGAAGGGTGGTACGGGTAAATCAATGACAGCAGTTCACTTAGCCGCTTGTTTGTCTCTGAATTTGGATAAGCGCTACCGTATCTGTCTGATTGACTTGGACCCACAGGGCTCTTTGCGTCTGTTCCTAAATCCACAAATTAGTGGGGCAGAGCACGACAGCATCTATTCTGCCGTCGATATCATGTTGGACAACGTGCCTGAAGGCCAAGATGTCGATCTAGAGTTTCTTCGTAAGAACGTACTATTGCCAACTCAGTATCCAAACCTGAAGACAATTTCTGCTTTCCCAGAAGATGCGATGTTTAACGCTGAAGCGTGGCAAAGCCTTTCACAAGATCAGTCACTTGATATTGTTCGTCTGTTAAAAGAGAAGCTTATCGACAAAATCGCCGATGACTTCGATGTGATTATGATTGATACCGGCCCGCACGTTGACCCTCTAGTATGGAATGCAATGTACGCGTCGAACGCACTTCTGATTCCATGTGCAGCTAAGCGTTTGGATTGGGCTTCAACGGTTAACTTCTTCCAGCACTTACCAACGGTTTACGAAATGTTCCCGGATGACTGGAAAGGGCTCGAATTTGTTCGTCTAATGCCAACCATGTTTGAAGACGACAACAAGAAACAGGTGTCAGTTCTGACTGAAATGAACTACCTGTTGAATGACCAAGTAATGATGGCAACCATTCCAAGAAGCCGTGCTTTTGAAACCTGTGCCGACACTTACAGCACGGTTTTCGATCTAACGGTGAGCGACTTTGAGGGCGGTAAGAAAACTCTAGCTGTTGCTCAAGACGCAGTACAAAAAAGTGCTCTAGAATTAGAGCGCGTATTACATAGCAACTGGCCTTCACTTAATCAGGGATAACAACAATGGCAATTAAAACATCTGACTTAAATGCAAAGCTATTTGGTAAAGCAAACAAACGTCGCGTAGCAACACCACAAGAAGCGCAAACAGCGGCAAAAGAGCAGGCTCAAGTGATTGAGCTTTCTGTTGCTGGCGAAGATTTGGTTTCATTTGAATTGGTTCGAATTCCTGCGGCTGAAGTGGCTACTCGAACGGTTGTTTTTGAAGAGAACGCTCGTGAGCAATCTTTCTTAAACGAGCATGCGCTTTCTGATGTTCTTACAACATTGAAAGAACGTGGTCAGCAATACCCAGCAGTTGGTCGTAAGAACAAAGACGGTAAGATTGAAGTTCTTGATGGTAGCCGTCGTCGTATGTCATGTATTTTGGCTGACAAAGAGTTCCTAATCTATGTTGCTGAAAACATTAACGGCGAACACGCTAAATTCCTATCAGACGTAGCTAACGCTCATAAACCGCTTTCTCTTTATGAGAAGGGCAAAGAGATGCAAGCGAAGCTAGATAAAGGCGAAGCTGAAGACCAGAAAGCACTGGCGAAAATGTTCCAGTGCAGTGAAGCTTTGGTGAGTGGTGCATTGAAAGCAGCCGCTTTACCACTTGAATTGCTACAAGCTTACCCAAATGTGAGCGACCTTGGTCGTCCAACCATTGTTAAACTACACAAGCAGTTTGGTGGATTGACGAGTGAACAGCAGCAAACACTGCTGACTAAGTGTGATGCTTCTGAAGGTTTTGTATGGCAGCGTAGCGAAGCTCAAGGCGTAACTCGTCTAACCAAAGACGTGACAGAAACTTTGGAAGGTTGGATTCTTGAATTGGCGCCAGCGCCAGCGAAGAAAGCTTCTCCAAAAGTTGAGCTTATTAAGGGCCGCGCATCATACAGCCGCAAGGGTTCAAACTTGGCGTTGAACCTTAAGAAAGTTGATGATGCAACAATGGAAGAAATCCTCGCCTTCGTTCAATCGAAGCTCGACTAAGTCGACGACTTTTCATTACTCCTCTAAAGCCGCTTAATGCGGCTTTTTATTTGGCTGTGATAAACTGTGTTTAGATGAATCTGGACGCTAACTATGACAAACCCAACCAACACTTTTCTGCATACACTTTCTAATATTGCTCAACATAACGATCACCGTTACGGCGTGGTCTTTGATGGCGAATTTGATTGGCAAAACTCAGCTGTTTTTACTTTCCTTCAAGACTCACACAGTCCGAGCATCTTCCAGATTGGCGGTACGCCATTTGAAGGTGTGATTCATGCTCCAGTAAAAAAAGGCCAACAACTGCTTGGTCGTGAGTGCCAAGTTCTTGTTTGTGATTTTAGAGAGCAGTTCGATGCGAATGGTTTTAGTGCCGCGTTGGGTTCGTTAGTTGGTGGTGGGTTGTTGTTGGTGTTGCCGCCAAAAGTTAATGCCTCTGAAGATAGTGAAAGCTTTGGCCAACGTTGGTTAAAACGTCATTTCGATAAACTGATTTCTGTTTCACAACACAATGAAGCCGGCGATGTAGTTCAAGCAACTCACGCTCTTCCTCAGATGCAAAGCGCCCAAAACGGATTGGATAAATTTGAACAGCAAAACACGGCTGTTGAATTAGTCAAAAAAGTGGTGTCTGGACATCGTAAACGTCCTTTGATTCTCACTGCGGATAGAGGGCGTGGTAAAAGCTCGACATTGGGTATTGCCGCAGCGCAGCTGTTAGTTGAGCGTCACGGTTTTAATATTATTGTTACTGCACCTTCAGTGAAAGCGGTAGAGCCGGTATTTTCTCATGCTGGCCAAGGGTTAGAATCTTGCGAAGTGGTCAACGCTACTCACATTCGCCATCAAGGGGGAAGTTTGAGATTCGTCGCGCCAGATGAATTACTTAAATCCAAGCCCGATTGTGACCTTCTATTTGTTGACGAAGCGGCTACAATTCCAATTCCGATGCTTAAATCCATGGTCGACATCTATCACCGTATGGTTTTTTCGACCACGGTACACGGTTACGAAGGCAGTGGACGAGGGTTCGGTATTAAGTTTGAGTCTTGGCTTTCTGAGCATCGTCCGGGGTGGAAAGGCTTTAAGCTCGAACAACCGATTCGTTGGAATAACAAAGATCCGCTAGAGGATTGGTTGTTTGATTGCTTTCTACTTGGTAATGACGCATCAGTCACTGAATCGGCGGTTGATGAACTCGATGGCTTTTCTGCTGACGCAATCAAAAAATTAAACTTAGTCGAGTTATCAAAAGCAGAATGCTTGGCTAATCCTGAGCAGCTACAACAATGTTTTTCTCTTCTTGTGGATGCGCACTATCAGACCTCGCCTAATGACTTAATGCAGTTTCTCAACAATCCAGCAATCCGTTTATACGCCGCTTGGCAGCAAGGTGAATGTTTAGGTTGTATGTTGGTGACGGAAGAGGGTGGTTTGGACAGCGAGTTGATTACTCAAATTCAACTTGGAAAACGCAGGCCTCAAGGTCACCTTGCCCCTGTATTACTGGCAAACCAATTTGGCTGTACTCAGGCGGCGACCAGTCGGTGCCTTCGAGTTATGCGCATTGCTGTTTCAGCACGTCATCAAGGTTTGGGTATTGGCCGTTGGATGTTGGCTCAGTTATCACAGCAAACCAGCCAAGCAGATTATCTGGCGACAAGCTTTGGCGCGACCAGCGAATTGATTTCTTTTTGGCGTGGTAGTGAATTTGAAGCTGTGCACATCGGCCACCAGCGAGATCAGGCCAGTGGCTGTCACTCGGTTCTGATGGTTAAGGCGCTTAACTCAAACTCTCAAGGCTGGATAAACCAAGTTCAAAATCACTTCGAGCGTAGCTACTGTTTTCTTGTTTCAGGTTCTTTGGTTTCACTTGAAACCGATATGGTGCGAGCACTGCTGCCAAAGAGTGTTCACACCGTTAGTGAGTTTGAAACTCAGTTAGTTAGAAATTACGTGAACGGTGGCAACAGTTATGATGCGATCAGCTTCAGCGTACTGAACTTGATTCTACTCAGTAACGATCGAAACATAGGTATTTCTGACTTACTCATCGCAAAGGTTGTTCAGCAGAAAGAGTGGGGGACTTTTGTTGAACAGTTTAATCTTGTTGGTCGTAAACAAGCAGAGATTCAGTTTCGTAAAGATGTCGATGCTCTGTTAGCAAATTTACAGTGTAAATAGGCTAGCCATCATTTAAATATACTGACCGCAACAAATTAGATTTACAGTGTAAATTAGAATATTGGATTTACACTGTAAACTGAAGCTCCATATTGAAACCCGTTTTTACCCTGATTATCTGTTACATCATTTCTGTTTTATCTCTCCAGTACAGCCTTTAATCTTCTAAAGCTATTCGCCTTTACTATCTAGCCCTACATCGAATCAACATTCAATCGCACGAAATATTCTGAAAAATTTTCCTATGTATTTGTAAAGGCGAAGCAGATCATAAAATGTGTAAGTCTTATTTATGAGTCATGTTTGCAGAATCGAAAGTAAGTGATGTGACGCTGATTATTCTAATAATGTGATACTCAGCGCAGAATGAATTATATAGACTGAATAACAACTGAGTCATTAGGGATACTCAATTCGAATGTGGGATAACATCGTTACATTGTCGGAAGACAAGCAACAAGTAATGGCATGTCTGCCAACCGGGACTGTGGTTGACGCAAGCTTTGATAACAAGACGCTGCCACCAACCTTGGAAGCTTTGAATGCATCAAACTATTTTCTTTTCGAAGAAGAGGTGTTGCGTTTCGTTACTCTTGCTAAAGAAGGTAAGGGTGAAGCTTATGAAGGAATCTTGATTGCCGAAGTTCGAAATGCCACTGTTGCGGTCGAACTGTCTGATGATGAGATGTTGGCGAGCCTCGTGGTCACTGGTCCCTACAATGGACACCCACTGCGTGGCAGCGACATCATTCATTGTTTATCTCAAGCTCAAATAACAAAAGGAATAAATAAGTTAGCGCTCAGAAAAGTTCTGATGATGAGTAGCAAACTTAAGCCCGGCGAAAAGTTTACTCAGCCAGCCGCTAAAGGGACACAACCAGTAAAAGGTAAAGACGCTAAGTTTGCCGCTTTGGTTGAAGATATTACTCGTCAAGTATTGAAGCCTCGCAGTAAAGACGAAGGCAAGATTGATATGCGAGACTTGGGACAAACCATTACCGTTGGTCAAAATGATCACTTAATGAAACGAACCCCCGCTACCAAAGGCATCGCTGGCTTTACCGTTCAAGGCCGAATTATCCCACCGCTTCCTGGACAAGACAGTTTAATCAAGCCTGGAAAGGGCACTTACATCTCCCCTGAAGATCCCAATTTACTACTCGCCTCACACCCTGGATTGCCCATCATTAAAGACCGAACCATCGAAGTGGATGACGCCTTATGTGTCAGCAACGTCGATGTCTCAACTGGGCACGTTAAATTTAAAGGTAATGTCTTTGTCTCTGGCAACATCGAGCCGGGGATGATCGTCAAGGCGACCGGAAGTGTTACGGTTGGTGGCTTTATCGAATCGGCCGAAGTGCAAGCTCAGGGGGATATCAAAGTCGCGAAAGGCATTATCGGCCACACGACCAAAGAGGGTGAGCCAAAAAGTTGTAAGGTATTCAGTAAAGGCTCTATCACAGCAAGCTACGCACAGAATGCCGAGCTACAAACGGCCAATGACCTTCGACTTGGTGTGCACAGTATGAGTAACGACATTCGCTGTGGTAACAACCTTATCGTGATGGACAGCTTGAAAAAACACGGCACGCTAAGCGGTGGTGAAGCCAAAGTTGGCGGAAAAGTAGAATGTGTCTTCTTAGGTGTTGAGGGAGACACCGCAACTAAGGTACATGGTTTTGCGCGCTACGATGGTTACCGCCAAAAGATAGCTGAGCTGAAGGAAACTTATAAATACACTCAAGAGCAAACCATGGGTGTGATTCGCCAAGAGTTAGAATTTAAGAAGCGCCCGAAAGCAGAGAGAAGCGAAGAGCAAGCCCTAGAAATAGAGCAGCAACGTGAGAAGAACAACCTCGCAATTGAAAACACAAAGTCGCAGTTAGATACACTCGAAGCAGAGTTTGAAACCAATCTTGCTGAATGCACGGTAGAGGTACACGAAAAAGTGTATACCCGAGTGACGATTCAATTTGGTGATGAGACAGTCACAACCAAGCGGACCCACGGCGGAAGTGTTTTCTCATTCAACCAATACGAGATCCAATGTTCGTTTAAGATGGAGCAAGAGGATATTGCTTTGTAGACTTTTGTGCTGAACACAAAGTGACGTATTGTCTAGGTGTCGATACTGACAAATAGAAAAAGGGGAGTTGATGCTCCCCTTTTGCTTTCTACTGATAATGATTTATTTAGGTGGATTGCGCGTTTTAGCTAACCGCTCTCACTCGGCCTTGTTTAAGGTCTGAAAGAACCTGTGCTTTAGGACCATCTGCAATGATGCAGCCTTTCTCCATTACGATCACTCGATCGACAATGTCCAACATCGACGTTTTGTGTGTAATCAGAATTAACGTCTCGCTTGGTAGCAATTGGTTAAGTTGGTGTTTGATGTGCATCTCTGAACGGTTATCCATAGCACTGGTCGGCTCATCCATCAACAACACTGGCGGACGGCCAAGGAAGGCTCTAGCAATGGCAATTGACTGACGTTGACCACCAGACAGCAAGGCACCACCTTCACCCACTTGGCGTTCCAAACCTGCAGGATCTTGTTGAGTAAACGCGGTTACCCCTGCACGGTTTGCTGCATCCATCACGTCACGGTCATCCACCAAAGGACGACCTAAAGTAATGTTGTCTCTTACTGAACCGTAGAACAGGTTACTGTCTTGCGGAACACAACCTATATTGCGTCGTACGTCGACATGATGCAGTTGCTCCATATCCGTTTCATCAATACGTACATGGCCTTCTGTGGGCTTGTACAGGCCCATAATCAGACGTTCTAGTGTGGTTTTACCTGAACCAATACGACCAATGATTGCTACTTTCTCACCAGGACTAATATTGAGGGTTAAGTCTCTAATTGAAGCCACTGGTGAATCTGGGTAGTGGAACGTCACTTTATCTAGCGCGATATGGCCCTGAATAATCGGACGGTGAATGTAGCGTTTACCTTCTTCTTGTTCATCAGGCATCGACATCACTTGCTCAATCAGAGTCATTGATGACTTTGCTTGGTTGTAACGAGTCGAAAGCAAAGACAGCTGAACAAGCGGGCCAATCGCTCGGCCGCTCAACATGGTTGCTGCGATCAAGCCACCCATCGTAAGTTCACCTTCTGCAATTAGATACACGCCAAAGATGATCATACCAACGTTAGTACTTTGCTGAACAAAGCCGGCGGTGTTTTGGATGCTGTCAGTGATGCGTCGGCTTTTGATATTCCAATTCGCCATGTGAGCAACAGCTTCTTCCCAACGGAATTGGAATTGACTTTGCGCGCTGAACAGCTTAACCGTCTCTAACCCTGCCAAACTCTCAATCAAGTTTGCGTACTTCTGCGAAGCAAGACGAGAGCCTTCTTCAATGGTGCGGCGCAGTGGGCCTTGGATTAGCAATGCATAGACGATCAAAATGACCACGCCAGCAACGGGAACGAATACAAGGTTTCCAGCCATTAGCCAAATTAGCGCTAAGAACATCAGTGCGAACGGTAAGTCGATTAACGAGCCAATGGTTGCAGAGGTAAAGAATTCACGAATGGATTCGAACTCTTGCAAGTTTTTAGCGAAAGCACCGACGGAAGCAGGCTTCGCTTCCATACGAATCCCCAGTACTTTACTGAACAGCTTGGAGGAAATGAGAATATCGGATTTCTTACCGGCAACGTCAATGAAGTAGCTGCGCATCAATTTGAGCAGCAAATCGAATAGGAATACGACGAAGATACCACTCGCTAGCACCCACAAGGTTTCAAAGGCGAGGTTAGGGACTACTTTGTCGTACACCAAGCGAGTGAACATCGGCGCGGCAATTGCGAAGATGTTGATCAGAATGGAGGCGATCAACACATCTCGGTAGATGTTTTTAGATTCCCAAATCGTGCTCCAAAACCAATGCCCTTTACGTGTTTTTAGAACCTCTGGTGAACGTTCATCATAGCGAAACTGCTTCTTTACCAAGAAGTAGCGGCCGATGAATTGTTCTTTCAGCTCTTCGACAGGAATGATGATTGGCACCATTCCGCTTTCCGCTGTAATGATTTCCGCTTCTTGCTTCTCTAAATCGATACTGTTGAGAACGCACGCCTCACCTTGTTTAAGCAGTAAAACGGCAGGCAGAATCAGGTGAGGAATCTTTTCTAAGTCGGAACGGTTTTCTTTCGCCACCAATCCTGCTCGCTCAGCAGAACGTGGGAATAGGAAAGGGGTTAGCTTTCCGTCTGATAGTGGTAGCCCATTGATCAACGCTTCGGGCGAGTTAGCTAACCCGTAATACCGGCTAACGTAGATCAGTGAGTTCAATAGTGGATCTTGCATGTGATATAACCCTTACAACTATTTATCAACAATGAAGCCTTGGAACACTTCTACGTAGTTATCAGACAGAATATCTAGCTGAGTCTGAGTTTCTATTCGAGACGCGATGGTGGTGACGCCTAGGTTGTGAGCGGTTCTAGAGATCGACGTTAAGGTAAACTTCTGTTTTTCGTCATCAAGGTTATGTGTGAACAGGTAATCTAGCTTCACATAGCTTGGACGGTATTCGTTGATGTAATCCAGTGATTGGAAGTTACGTCCGTAGTTATCGACACCAAACACCGCTTCAGCGTTGCGAATGGTGTTACACAAAAGTGCCGTGTAGTGCGGAACGTTGATGAAGCAGTTTTCTGGAATCTCAAAGTGCAACAGGTGAGCGATTGAGGCATTGTGTTCAAGCGTCTTACCGATCCAACGGATGAAGCTTGGTTGAGATATACTGCTTGGCGAGAGATTAATAGCGACTGGGCTGGTTACTTCTTTTGCATTGAGCTTTTCAACCATCTTCTCAATAACGTATTGGTCGAGAATGTGGCTCATTTCAAGCTGTTCTAGCGCGTATAGATACTGGTTAGCACCGTAACGCACGCCATCTTTTTCAATCGCAGAGAACACCTCTTGGTGATACGTTTTACCAAAGGCATTGTTTGCAGCCTGCAAACGGAAGGTAATGAGGTCGTTGATGATCGCTTCTTCAACCAACATACGCCATTGTTGTTTGCCCATCACTGCGCCGTGATCGTCTGCGGTTACGTAGCCGTAAGCAAGTTCTCGATTCGCCTTGGCACTTGAGAGTGCGTTATCCACCAGCGACATGATTTCAGTACTGGTTTTACGCTTGTTGCTGTAGGTCACACCAAGAGCAATATGTGGATTCGCAGTGCCTGTTGGGTCTGAACCTAGGCTCTGGATACAGTTTACGATGCTGCTCGCGACAAGTTTCAGTTCGCTCTCATCAATGTTTGGCATGATGAAACCGAACTCGTCACTAGAAATACGAGCGATGGTGATATCTGGAGATGAAATTGAAGCTTGCAGCTGTTCAGCCAGTTGATGAACCAAGGCATCACTTTCTTGATAGCCCTTTTCATCGTACTCTTCACTGATAAACTCCGCTTTAAGTACCGCTAAACCACCTAAGCTCGACTCCTCTAACCATTGAGTTAACTGAGACATGTAGTAAGCACGGTTACCTAGCTGAGATACAGGGTCGATATATGCTCTTTCACGTAACTTCTGAGCTTCTTTCGCTTGGTTTTTAAATGCCAGTTCAACTTGAGTCGACATGTGGTTGATACCATCGACAACCAAGGTGAGATCTTTTGTCTTTGGACGAGCCAGAGGTTCGCCAAACTGATTCTTGGCGATCTGATCCATCTTGGTAATGATCAACGAGAGCGGGCGTAAAGCGCGCTTAAGGATCCAAGAGATAGACACCAAACCGAGCAAGAAGATCGTGCCAAATATGCTCAGTAAGCGGATGAATGCTTGCCAAAGTTGATCGTAGGCAGGGCCTGGGTGACTTACTATCTCGACCTCGGCCAATTGCATCCAGCCACTGGTGATCACGCGGCGGTCATGAACAGGCTCGAACAGGTTTAGGTTGGTAAACCACTCTGGTACGCCAGTTGGCTTTACAGGGTATGAGCGGAGAATGTCTTCACCGCTATCGAGAAAGATCAATCGAACGACTGAGTAAGAACTGCCATCAAACAGGGCGTTGATAACAGACTCCACTGCCACCTTGTCCTTTTCTTCTAGGTAAGGGGCGAGAGCCAGTCCAACAGTATTAATGGTATTACTTACCTCAGAGCGTTGCTGCTCCTCTAAGTATCCACGGGTGGTATTGAATTCGATCATAAAAACTGACGTCATCAGCAGTATGAACACTGCAACCATCCCGACCACAAGCTGTTTATATAAAGTCATTGTACCTACTCATCGTAATTGATAATGGGTTTGTTTAATTTTAGAGAGCGCTCACGTGAACGTAAGTCGTTCCATAAGCTCAATCTTGAAGATTTCCCTGCCAACTTGCCGCTGCCTGCTGCCGACTTGATCAACCAAAGGTTTTTACCGTTAAAACTGTAAATTGGTCTTAGATCTGGGCGTTTGGAACCGCGTTTAATTTCAGGGTTTAAGTTGTCCAAAATTAATGGCTCTGCACTCGGTGTTGAGTAGTACGCCAACACCATATGGAATTGGTTTAACTCCAGTGCTTTTACGTACACTAATCGCAATTTCTTATCTGGGACGCCCAGTTCAAGCAAAGAGAAATATTTTGCGATAGTGAAATCTTCACAGTCACCAGCATTGCTGCCTAAAAACTCCAGTGGTGTTGCCCAATAGTCGTTTTTTCCCCACAGTATGTTGTCATCGACAAAGTACATCTGGTTGAAGAATTGGTTCACTGACCTGAGCTTCTCTTTTTCACTTAATCCGTCGTATGACGTCATGTTTGAACGCCACGTTGCCACTCGCTTTCCGGCTCTATCGCCGTAGGTTTTGGTCACCGCATCTATCCACCTTTGGTCGCTCTTGTTGAGCGCCACAGAGGTAAAAGAGGTAAGAACTAGCAGCAATAGCGAAATCCGAGACTTCATAGCCTCTGCTCTTGTCTATTTACTGCGTACTGAAAGGCGTTATCAAACATCCAACGTCCTTACTCTTTTAGTGCATTGTTTTGAGCACTTAATAGTGGCTTCAACATGTACTCAAGCACGGTTCTTTTGCCTGTGATGATATCGACTGAGGCGGTCATGCCCGGAATGATTGGCAACTCTTCGTTCTGTCCAAAATTGTGTTTTTCGGTGCGCACGCGCACGATATAGAAGCTATTGCCTTCTTCATCTTGAGTGGTATCGGCACTGATGTGCTCTAACACGCCTTCTAGACCACCGTACTTAGTGAAGTCATAAGCACTGAATTTAACGATGGCAGTCAATTCTGGGCGTAGGAACGCGATATCTTGCGGGGCGATTTTCGCTTCAACCAATAGAGAGTCTTCTGTTGGTACAATCTCAACGATGTCCATACCCGGTTGGATAACCCCGCCGACAGTATTAATACCCAATGTTTTAACTGTGCCTGTTACAGGAGAAACCACCACGGTACGGTTTACTCTGTCTTCTAGGCCAACGGCAGATTCGGTCATTGCAGAGAGCTTGTCTTGGGCTTGATTGAGTTTTTCTTGTTGTTCGGAGCGGAAGTTCAGTGCGGCGTCAATACGGCTGAGCATGGATTCTTTGATTGCTGAGCGTAAAAGAGGAATTTTTAGCTCGCTCGAAGTCATTTCTCGGCGAGTGTCGTTCACTTGTCTTTGCAGTTTAAGTAATTCAATTCGTGGTACCACCCCTTCATCGGCGAGAGGTTTGGTGATATCCAGTTCTTGGCGAGCAAACTGGTAGCTCTGTTTTAGGTTTCGAACACGCGCTTTAATCTCAACTAGGTCTTGCTGTTTCTGTTCAACTTGTTGATCAAAAACGGAAAGCTGGTTTCTCAGATTATTGAGATCTTGACGGTATTCTGCTTTTTGACGATTAACCAGTTGAGGTTGAAGTTCATAGAATTTAGGTGGGAACGCAAGCTTGCCATAATCGAGAGTGACACTTTTCTTCCATTCTTTTTCAGAGAATTCTTCATTGATGACAACACTGGTCAGGGAAGCGGAAAGCATTAACACGTTGGCGGTCAAGTTCGCGACTTGTTGTTCACGTTCGCGGAAGTCAGAACGGAATCGTGTGTCATCGATTAACAGCAGTTGTTGACCTTTTTGAACGCGTTGGCCTTCTTTAACTAAGATTTCTTTAACCAAGCCACCTTCAAGGTTTTGTACCACTTGGATCTGAGAGGAGGGGATCACTTTGCCTTGGCCAACGGTAACTTTGTCGATCTCTGCCCATGCAGACCACCCAATAGCAGCAATAAAAAACAGAACGATCACCCACAACATAATTCGCGCACTGGTGGGCGTATTGAGGAGTAGTGCCGCTGTTTTATCATCGACATACTCAAGCTCGGTCTCGTTCAATTTGCTGAAATTTTTCTGACTCATAACAGTCCTTGTTCGCTAAATAAAAGTGCAAGCCTATTGAGTGTATTCTTACTTTTGATAAATGTTAAGATTTTGCTCATTTAAATCTTTGAATTTATATATTTTTTAAGACTTATCGGTTCTTGAAATCTGTTTTATCGAGTTGGTGCTTTCTTAGTTTGTCATACAGTGTTTTTCGCGATACCTGCAGCTCTTGTTGTACTTCTTTTAAACGACCTTGATGGCGATGTAGTGCCTCAATCAAGATAATTTGTTCAAAGCTATCGGTGCGTTGGTTTAACGACTGTTGTTGCTCTTCAATGCTCATATCGAGTTCATTTTGCTCATTAGTATCGTTGTCGAGCGACGGCTGCTTAATTTGAGTCAGCACTCTGAGTTCAGCATGTTGGCGAAGCTGACGAATGTTCTCCGTCCAATGCGTTGCAATGAGTCTCTGGATCTCTTTTTCTGTAATCACGGGTGGCGGCAGTTGATAGCGACTGGCTGCACCACGAGCAAAGTGTTTGAACAAAGAGCCAATATCTTCCGTTCTTTGCGCCAAGGGTAGTAAATTAAATCGGCGCAGTTCACCTGTAATTGTAGTAGGAACTACTGTAGTTGCGATAATGATACAAGTTGCATTGGTCTTGCATGAGTTTTCACGAAGTAGAGTGGGTTTTAGGTTCGCTAACCACAGCCATTGATCCTGAGTTAGTGCTTCTGTCTCATGGATATAGAGTGTTCCACCTTGATGCTTCAAGAACAGTTGCAAAATAAACTGATGGAATGTCGCTTCGTCACTGCGTGGCAAATTAAACGCAGCGACAGGGCAAAGCTCCGCGGTTTGATGACTGTGTAAATCATGGGTGTATTGTGCTGTGACTCTTTTCCCCGTCCCTAAATCACCAACAAATAATAGAAGTGGGTTAGTTTTGGTATCTAGGGTGATCAATTCTCGGCGTAATGCCTGCATTGATGGTGATTGACCAATCAGTTTCGGGCCAACCTGATTTTGCATTGCCAACTCTTTACGCAATAGGTTGTTCTCTTCAACCAGTGCGAGCTTATCTGCGGCTTTTTTAACGGCAGTGAGTAGGGCATCGACCACAAATGGCTTTTCCAGAAAATCGTAAGCACCGGCTTTCATCGCTGATACCGCGGTTTGCACGTCACCATGTCCGGTAAGTACGATGACCTGAAAATGAGGATTTTGGCTCAGCAACTTTTGCGTTAATTGAATGCCATCCATTACCGGCATGTGAATATCGGTGATGACAATTCCGGCTTGCGTGGTATCTATTTTCTTTAATGCCTCAATAGCATTGGGAAAGCCGACGATATCGATACCTTCAATGAGCATGGCTTGTTCTACCGAGTCTCGAATGGCGGGTTCATCGTCGACAAAATAGAGTTTAGGCATAGAGTGCAAAAGCCGATTCCTTAGCAGTAGGTGAGATTAGCAGTATGTGAGATTCGTTTTCTAATCAGCGATAACAACGGCGTGTTAGCCCTTATCGTTATATAACGGGATGTTTAGCGAGAATACCATGCCTGAAGGCTCTAACCGGTTCGCGCTGATCGTGCCGTGATACGCTTCAATAATCCGTTTCGATATTGAAAGCCCTAGCCCTAAACCTTCCGGTTTTGTGGTGAAAAACGGGTCGAACAGCTGTTCTAGTTTGTCATCTGGCATGCCAATTCCGTTATCCCAAATGATCAGCTGACAAGAGTTGTGATGAAGTTGCCATTCGATGCCTATCTGTGGGCTAGCCTGTTGGTCAACGCTTTCCAGGTTTTGTTGCTCCTGCAAGATTTTCTGTTCAAGAACTTGTTGTTGCAGCGCTTGAATCGCGTTGTGAATCAGGTTCACTAGTACTTGTTCGAGTTCGGTTGGATGAATCGCAATATTGATGTCATCTGGCACCGTGCTTAGCCTTAGCGTAATGCCTTGCTTGATCATCAGCGCACTGAGAATGCTAGTGGCGTTATTGACCGCTTGATGCAGGTTCGCCACATGATGTTCTTGTTTGGTGACCTTGCGAGTAAAGACTTTGAGTCGCGCGATGATGTCGGTAATGGTGTTGTTGAGGCCAATCATTTTCTCAAGATTGCTTTTCACTAAATCGGTTCGTTCCATTTCCAGTAGCTTTAAGCTGTTTTCACTGTAGGTTCGCAGTGCTGCAAGCGGTTGGTTGATTTCGTGGTTAATGCTGGCTGACAGCTCACCGAGTACCGCTAATTTCGCGGTTTGTGTCAGCTCTTGCTCTGTCTGTTTCAACTTGGATTGCGACTCTTGGTATTGAAAAAGGGTTTGTTGCAGCTGTTGATTGGATTGCTTCAAGTAGTGGGTACGTTTATCTACGGTTTGTTCTAGGTTTTGGTTGAGTCGGGTCAACGCCACTTTCGCGAGATAAGTCTGGCGCCACGACCAAGCGATGAGCATCACCAAGCTGTAAATCACTACGAAGATGACATCGATTTGAAAGATTTTAATAAGTTCAGCTCTGGTCTCTTTTAGGGCGACGACTTGGTACTGGTTGTTGCTGATGGTAGCGGGGTAAAGATTAAAAGCACCAAGCTTGAATAACTGGTTGGCGGTGAGCTCTTTTCGGATTTCATTGGATTGAAGGTTGCTAGATTGATTGGCGTTGCTAGCTTCTGACTGAGATCTTGAAGAACGAAAGGCTTCGATGATCGAAATTTCGCTTTGACCGTATTGGCGTTGAAGTGCGATATCCGTTTGTTGTTGCTGCGTTAATGGCAACAGTGAATGATAAAGCCATGGAGCTTGGCTTGATAGAAAGACCACTTGGTTCGAGTCGAGTACTACGATCTCAAAGTCGTCGCTGGTCAGGATGTTTTCGAGGTTTTCTAAACTCACTTTTACGGTGATAACCCCCACAATGTGATTCTCAACATACAGCGGTGAAGACAGAAAATAACCGCGTACGTTCGAACGAGCGCCTAGCGCGACATATTGTGTGTTGTTACCTTGAATGGCAGAAGCAAAGTAGGGACGAAACGAGAAGTTCTCACCCACAAAAGTGCGAGGCTTTTGGTAATTACTGGAAGCGACCACAGTACCGCTCGGGTCATGAATATAGATGGTGTCGGCTTGGCTTTGATTCGACCATTCAAACAGCAATTGATTGAGCTGCGCAGCGGAAATCTTGTTTGCTCGTTGTGATGAGTCAAAATAAGAGAGCAAGCGCGGGTCATGGCTGAGCAAATCCGGGATCTGTTTGAATTTATCCAGTTCAGAATCGATTTGTAGATTGGCTTTATTCGCCGCTTCATCGAGTTGCTGAGTGACGATTTTTTCTTGGAATTGTACTGCCATAAAGTGGGTTGCGGTCAGCCCTGCAGCTCCCAATAACAATGAGAATAAAACAAAGGGCGTCATTAGGTTAGGCAGTATTTTGGTCACTCGGATCTCAGCTTGTCATCGGTTTGTATAAAGATTATCAATATGATGGAGAGAGTACCGAGATCTTGTTAACACAGAGCACCTTCTGTGAGACAAAACCATGGCTTAGACTTGTGTTTCAAAGGATTACGGCGCAAAATCACAAAAAAATTAAAAGGAGCAACCAAATGGAACTGACAGATATTCGTCGCGAATACGCTAAGGGTGGATTGAGACGCAAAGACTTGGCCGCAGACCCGATTGAGCAATTCAATCTATGGCTAGAGCAAGCCATTGAAGCGAAGTTGACGGACCCTACTGCCATGACAGTTGCTACGGTTGATGAAAATGGTCAGCCATTCCAACGAATTGTTCTGCTGAAGAATGTTGATAAAGACGGGTTCGTTTTTTACACCAACTTAGGTAGCCGCAAAGCGCACCAGCTTGAGCACAACAGCAAAATCAGTTTGCACTTCCCTTGGCATCCACTCGAACGACAAGTTCATATTACGGGCACGGCTGAAAAGCTGACCGCTATGGAAAATATGAAGTACTTCTCGTCACGTCCAAAAGAGAGCCAATTGGCCGCGATTGCAAGTAAGCAGAGTAGCCGCATCTCAGCGCGTGGGATTTTAGAAGGTAAGTATCTAGAGCTTAAACAGAAGTTTGCCAAAGGCGAGATTCCCGTGCCTTCTTTCTGGGGTGGCTTCCGAGTTCGTGTTGATAGCATTGAGTTCTGGCAGGGTGGTGAACACCGCTTGCACGACCGTTTCTTGTTCTCTCGCCAAGACAACAGTTGGGATATTGATCGTCTAGCGCCTTAGGCTGCTTGATCGCTTAGCTGCTTAACAGATCCAAAAGTGCCGTTGATTAGACTGATCAAATCAACGGCATTTTTTTGTCTGGATTTTCAGCTGAACAGTCAATCAGTCACTGTGCAGAACAACGGAGATCTGTTTTTTGAGCAGAGTTTCTGGGATCACTGAGCCCAATCCTGAATCCAACGCATACTCAATCAATTGGCTTTTACTGCGTGCATCAAACTTCTGTTTCAATCTAGCGACATGACCTTCGACCGTTTTGATTGAAATGTTTAACGTCGACGCGATGTACTGTGGTTTCTTGCCGAAAAGCAGTAAGAACAGTACCTCTGATTCTCTCGAAGTCAGCCGCTTTTGCAGCTTAGACACGCGCGGCTCTGACCCCGCAAGCGATGCCTGATCGCCTTTTGTTCCTGTGGCCTGACAAACCCAATGACCGACCTCTAAGATCGCGGTATCGGTAAGCTCTTGGCCATAGAAGATGGTGCCTTGGACGTTGTCGTCATCATCAAGCCAAGGGGTTTTGGTAAAGATATGGGCGTGCCAGCGTCCGTCTGGATAGGGGTGAATATCGAGAATCTTAAGGGTACTGCGTGTATCCATTACATGTTTGTCTTGAGCCCTGAAATCTTGTGCGCACTCAGTGGTTTGACTGGGCATGTCGAAGTCGGTCAAGCCAGTACAAGTCTCATTGGGTTTTAAGCCAATCAATTGGTTGTAAGCAAGGTTGGCGTACACGAAGACCGAGTCAGTATCTTTGCAGCCCCAGCAGCCTGGAAGTTGTTCGAATAAAGAACGATGTATGGAGTTGAGTGGATCTGGCAAGGTTTTATCTCGTGTGTTGCGATGTTGCAATAATATCAGTTTCTTATAGCGCTGCAATGGCAATTAGAGTACGAAAAATAAGGGGGGACTGACAGTTAAACGGACTGCTGACTAACTGTGTCAATCACGGAGAATCGATGGGCATAAAGGGTGATAATCAGGCAAAAAAAAGCCAGCCTGAAGAGGGGCTGGCTAAAGACAAGATATGCCTTGTCGACATGTAGAAGATTTTCAGTCTAATTTACGAGGGTCAGGTAAATTAAACTGAGGCATCAATTTGATACCCAGAGTGACTTACTACTCTATCGACGAATCTACTCCTAGGAGTGCTTATGCATAAGGGGGGAATTCCCCTATAAATGCTGCTCAATGTGATAATTGAGAACCTAGAGTAAATATTTTAAAGTAATGGGCGAGCTATCGAGAGCTTACAGCTCTCGTAACACTCTAAAGCCGAGGTAGTTGGCTGCTGTTGAAGGCGCAACGTATAGCTCGTTAAATACTTTGGCCTCTTCAGGAGAGAAGCTCCACGCGCCACCTTTGGCTAGGCCCTTTTGAACGGTTGTCCACTCCCATACATTGCCGACCATGTCGTAGAAGCCCGTTGGTGTTGGCATGAATGATTTAACAGGAGACGTACTGACGTTTGACCAAGGTGTACCAGCCCAGCCTGTATTCGCTTTACCTGTGCGGAATTCGTTACCCCACCAGAAGTTGGTGTCTTGGCCTGCTCTTGCTGCGGCCTCCCACTCTTGTGGTGTAGGAAGGCGATACGTGAAGCCAGTGCTCTCAGATAACCAGCGAGTGTAGGCTTGAGCATCGTTTTGGCTTACACAAACCACCGGAGAGTTGTCAGCTTGTTTGAAGCCCGGTTTTTGCCAGTCATTGTCGGAGACTGAAGTAATCTCGGCATTGGTGAAGGTGTCGCAGGTGTTCATTAGCTCAGCATCTGTCTGATAGCCAGTACTCTTAACGAACGCTCTAAAATCTTGCACACGTGTCGGGGTCGCGGCTAATGCAAACGGCTGTTTGATCGTCACTTGTTGTGCGTTATTTTCACCCAGTAGGTAGCGACCCGAGCCGACAACAATCATTTCAGGGCTCTGAATGTCGTTACCCATCGGATCGGCAAACTTGGTGCCGATATTTAATGAATTCTGTTTCGCTTGCAATACGGCTCGTAGGTTGTGATCGCGGGCTATCTTCAGCTCTTGATGGAAAGAAAGGTAGCCTTCTTTTTCGATCGTGACCATGTGTTGGCCCGTCGGTAACATCACTTCAACCGGTGTACTGCCATAGTTCACGCCGTTGATAGAAACATTGTCGTTGTATTGATTTGAACGCACCACCAAGTTAACCCAAGCAACTTCTTTTTGCTGGTCGTTGGCTTGTTGCTCGCTTTGTGTGAAACAGTTTGATGACTGAATACCAAGCAGGCGACAAGGTGTGTTCTTATCTGGACGAGTTTCTAGGTTCGCCGCAATCACCGCTCGGTAACGGTTATCTTCAGAGAAGCCAGAGGATTTCACTTTGTGTTGCAGAACGTGAATGTTCAGCGAAGCAGACGCAAGGTGCTCTTTCACTGTTTTCGATTCAGTCGCGTTATCGATTAGGCTGTGTTGGAATTGTTTTACCGCTTTTTGAAGTGCCAAAGTCACCGTTTGGTCTGAACACTGCGCCAGTGTCATATCGCTGCTGCAACGGTTGGTAAAGCTAACAGTTTGCTCTTCCGTCTGAGTGATCTCGTATCTTAGTCGCTCTGCTCTTGCTCTTAGCTTGTCTTGGTTTAGGTTTGCGATTGAAGCTTCTGCCGCGGCTTTCTCGGCTTGGATAGCCTCAAGCTCCATCACCAAGCCTTGCTGCTTTTGCTCTGAGTCTGAAATCGCAAGTTTGCCTTCTTTTACGGTTTTCCAAGCGTCTTGGAAGCGTTTTTGAGCAAGCGAGATATCGAAATCGGGATCATCAATCATGCGCGTGTAATCTTGCTCTAGGCTGGCTTTTGCCTTTGCGAGTGTTTGCTCTGCTTGAGCTGATAACTCAGCTAGACGTGCCGTTTGCTGCGCCTGATTGTCGACTTCGTTTTGTTTGTCGGCTAATTTCTTTTCAACAGCCGTTAAGTCGGCATGCTTTTCAAAAAGTGAGCTTTCAATGTCGGTGACAGATGACGCGATCGCTGGTGGTGTTGCCTCAGCAAAAACAGCTGGCGTCATTAAGCATGGAGCAAGTGCAAATAATAGAGTAGGAAGACCTTGGCGCATGATGGGCTACTTCAATCGTAATTTAGGTTAATCGAATATTCTAAACGAGAACGCCATTTCGTCTGCAGCTACTGTTTATAACGATAAAACAAGGTTATAACGACCATACAAATTTGTAACGATCATACAGTTTATAACTATCAACAAAATGGCGAGTGTTCATTCAGCTTTGTGAAATAGGCACGGCTATCTGATATCGAGCTAAGCGTTTTGAATTGGCTCAGGCTCTATATACAAAGGGTGTTTAGCTTTCTTTGCTAGGAAGAAGCTTAACCCAAATCGTGTCGCTGCCGTTGATGGTAACTGTGCGGTTGTAAGACTCGTAACCTTGTTTTGAAATGGTTACTTGGTGACGACCACTTGGTAGCGCAACCTCAAGAGGGGTGCTGCCATACTTAATGCCGTTGATGGTTACTGAGTCGTTGTACTGATCAGAACGTACCGTCACGTTAGCCCACTGTTTGTCACTCTTCTTAACGACTGCTGCGTCACTGCCTGTTAAACAGTAGCGAGTCGAAACATTCAATAGGTTACATGCTGCAACTGCTTCAGGTTTTGCTTGAAGTTGAGCTTGCATCTGCATGAAGTAAGAGTTGTTACCAGAGAAGCCGCTCTTGATCGCTTGGCTGTCTTGAACATGGATATTCAGCTGAACACCTTGTAAGTTTTGCTTCGCAAGTGTGCTTTCTGTGAGCTGCTCAAGTAATTGGCTCTTGAACGTTTGCACGGCTTTTTGATTGGTCAGGTGTTTACCCTGTGCAGTACACTCACCAAGTGTCATTGTTGATGAACATGTGGTGGTATAGCTGGTTTCAAGCACCGCACTTTCACGCAGTTCTGTTGCGATACGTTTTACGCGAGCTTCAACTTTTGACTCTCTCAAGTTTGCCAGCTCATTATTCAGGCGAGCTTGCTTTTGCTTGATTTGAGAAAGGTGAATTTCGCTCTCGTTGATCGCTTGTTCGTTATCTAGCTGAGACGATTGATTCTCTTTAACCGCAGCCCAAGCGTCTTGGTAACTTTTCTGGAAAGAGACTAAATCTGTTTCTGGATCTTCAAGCAAGCGACTGTACTGTTTGTCGAGTACAGACTTGGCTCTGTTACGTTTTGCCTTAAGTTCTTCACCTTCGCGCAACAACTTGCTGTTCTTGTTTTGAAGTTGTTTTAGGTTTTCAGTCGCCGATACTTTGGTTGCTGAAATACGCTCAATATCTGAGTTTTTCTCTGTTAGCTTTGCATCGATAGCTGAAACGGGATCGACTTGATTCAGTTCTTCAGCGGATACCGATGCAGATACCCAAAGTGGGGATAGCGCAAGTAAAAGCGCTGAAATTCGAAAGTTAGTCATAGGTCCCTGCAACTTGTAGATTGAAAATTGGCTCGTTAATAAAGTGTCTACTTCCTAGTTGTGAGTCACTAGTTATTAGCAATTAACACAGTACCCGTCTTTATACCGTTTTATTGCTATCCAATCTACTCAAAAGCCAAGTTTCGGTACTTCGGATACACTTTTTACAGGCTTATAGCCAATTATTTGAGCTATATAAGAAAATTTATTCATTATGTTGGCGTGAAAAAGCATTTATTGACCACATGGTTTTTCGTGCTTGTGTGATTGCTTGTGAAGTCCCTAAACTCGCCGGAACGATTGGTTTTACAATGCCCGTAGTTTGTACACTCTTGATCATCCTTCCGGAGGCATGATCAAGATGATCGCGATAATGATCTTTTCATTCTCGCGAGCAAATAACTCTCATGAGCATTTACAAATTCATCTTATGCGCATTTAAGAGTATTATTCTTACTATGTTGACCCGAGTATTTTTCTGTCATGTCTAAACCTTTACCCTTTCCTAACCTAGACCTTTCTCCGCTAGGCCTTACTGGCCCTCGTCCTGCTGAGATCATCACTTTGCCATCGCATATGGATTGCCACGATCATCATTATTCTCAGGTGGTGATTGGTTTAAAAGGTCAGGCGGAATTTGAAGTGAGTGGTAAGGGGAATCTTGTTGGCCCAGGACAAGGTTGTGTGGTGACGGCGAGCTCTGATCATGCTTTCGGTGGTGTGGTCGGTCAGTCCGATATTTTGGTGCTTAACATGCCCGTGCCGAGTGACGACGACCCGCTGATGCTAGAGAAGATTAATCAGCTCGAGTCTTCGAACGTCTATTTCCAATTAGATGCGCAAATTCAAAAGCTTATTCATATGCTGGTACAAGAGATGCTGGCGAGCCCTGATGACCTGCTATTAAGCCGTGCCTGTAATGATACGGTGATCGCACTGATGCAAAGACACATCTCGGCGTTTGAAACCTCAATCAAGGATTCACGTTTTGATCTTGAAGCGCTGGATCGTTATATCGAGCAACACCTCGCAAACAAGATCTCCGTCGCGCAGCTTGCGGGTAGTGTGTTCTTGGGTGAAAGCCAGTTCCATATGTTATTCAAAGAGCAAATGGGCATTACCCCTCACCAGTACGTTCTTGGCAAGCGCATCGACCGTTCTCGTCGTTTAATTGAACAAGGTAATCTAAGCCTTGGTCAGGTCGCTGAACTGGCTGGTTTCTCCGGTCAATCTTCCTTTACTCACACCTTTTCACGCCTTCAAGGCATGTCACCATCCCAATACAAAAAGAAAATTTCTGTTAAATAGTGAAACAAAACGGCATATTATTTTAAAGTTTCATATGTGACCTTGTGTTTGTTTTGTTAATAAAGCGAGTTTTTAGCAAAAAACTCGGAGTTTTTGACAAGTAATCCTTATATACTCTAAATACACTGCAGCCATTGTAGAGATCCCGAACTCTTTTCGGGTGTGAGATTAAGGAAAACGCATGTTTACAGCTACTGATGTGTTAAAGCCAGAATTCAATGAGCAGTCGCTTGCTGATCTTTGGACGCTTATCTCACCATTATATATGGTGGATGAAACCCAATGGCTAGAGCAACTTCTGCCGCTAGCTACCCCTTCTGAGTCTGAAAAGCAGCAAATTACAGACAAAACGACGTCGTTGATTGAGTCTATCCGTGCGGATAAAACATCTATTCAGATGATCGACGCCTTGTTGCTTGAATACAGCTTAGATACTCAAGAGGGCATCTTGCTGATGTGTCTGGCGGAAGCCTTGATGCGTATTCCTGATTCAGCAACGGCTGATGCACTGATTCGCGACAAGCTAAGCGTTGCGGATTGGAAGTCTCACCTAAAGAATTCTGATTCGGTTTTTGTTAACGCTTCAACTTGGGGCTTAATGCTAACAGGCAAGGTGGTTGGACTTTCATCGAACGAGCAGAGTGCTGGACAAGCGGTTAACCGTTTAGTGAACAAGCTTTCTGAGCCGGTAATTCGTAAAGCGATGCACCAAGCGATGAAAGTGATGGGTCACCAATTTGTTCTTGGCCGCAGCATTGCTGAAGCGCAAAAGAACGGTAAGTCGATGCGCGACAAAGGCTTTACCTACTCATACGACATGCTAGGTGAAGCAGCACTGACCACAGCTGACGCAAATAAGTACTTTAAAGATTACCTAATGGCGATTGAAGCCGTAGGTCGAGACACTTATGTCTCTTCAAAATCTAGCCCAGCGCCATCTGTGTCTATCAAGCTTTCTGCACTTCATCCTCGTTACGAAGTGGCGAACGAAGACCGCGTACTGACTGAGCTATGCGACACGCTAGAGCAGTTACTGCGCCGTGCGATTGAGCTTGATGTTGCGATCACGATTGATGCAGAAGAAGCGGATCGCCTAGAGCTTTCGCTTAAGTTATTCGAAAAACTGTATCGCAGCGAGCTAGTGAAAGGCTGGGGCAAGTTTGGTCTGGTTATTCAAGCGTATTCAAAGCGTGCGTTACCGGTTCTAGTTTGGCTAAACCGCCTAGCAAAAGAGCAGGGTGATTTGATCCCGCTTCGCCTAGTGAAAGGCGCGTACTGGGACAGCGAAATCAAATGGTCACAACAAGCGGGCTTTACTGATTACCCAGTTTACACACGTAAAGAAGCGACAGACGTAGCTTACCTTGCATGTGCACGTTACCTATTGAGCCCAAGCGTTCGTGGCAATATCTTCCCGCAGTTTGCGAGCCACAATGCTCATACGGTTTCTGCTATTGCAGTAATGACCGATCATAAAGACTTTGAATTCCAACGCTTACACGGCATGGGTGACTCGCTTTACAACCATGCGATGGAAGCTTACCAACAGTCAGTACGTATTTACGCACCGGTTGGCAGCCACAAAGATCTACTGCCATACCTAGTACGTCGCTTGCTAGAAAACGGCGCAAACAGCTCGTTTGTACACCGTCTAGTTGATGCACGTTGCCCTGTGGCAGAGCTGACTCAACACCCAGTCGATATGCTTCTGGCGTTCGATACATTAAACAACACTAAGATTCCTCTGCCTCCAGCGGTATTCCCTGAGCGTAAAAATTCATACGGTGTGAACATTGATATCGAAAGCGAAGCGCATCAGTTTGAAGAGCAAGTAAAAGGCTTCTTAAACAATCAATGGACTGCGGGCCCTGTGATCAACGGTGAATCTCTTGCCGAAAGCATGATCAAGGCTGATCAGAACGTTGAACAAGTGACTGCACCTTATGATCGTCGTATTAATGTGGGTCAGGTGGCTTTTGCTAACCTTGATCATGTTTCCGTAGCGATCACTGGCGCAGACGCAGCATTCGCTGATTGGAACGCAACATCGGTTGAAACCAAAGCGGCAGCGCTTGATAAGTTAGCTGACCTGATGGAAGACAACCTAGCTGAGCTGGTGGCGATTTGTCATCAAGAAGCGGGTAAGACGATTCACGACAGCGTTGACGAAGTGCGTGAAGCTGTCGACTTCTGTCGTTACTACGCAAAACAAGCGGATAACCTACAAGGTTTCGAACTAAAAGGTTTTGATGGCCAAACACGAATTGCTTCTCGACAAGGTCGTGGCGTGTTCGTTTGTATTAGCCCTTGGAACTTCCCTCTAGCGATTTTCCTTGGCCAAATTACAGCAGCTTTAGTTGCGGGTAACACGGTTGTGGCTAAGCCTGCAGAACAAACAAGCTTAATTGCAGCTCGCGCAGTGGAATTGATGAATGAAGCGGGTTTCCCTGCTGGCACGATTCAGTTACTACCGGGTCGTGGCGCTGAGATCGGCAGTGCGCTAACCAGTCATGATGCGATTGCGGGCGTTGCCTTTACGGGGTCAACACCAACAGCACAACGTATCAACGTGTCATTGGCGAGTCGTAACGCTAAGCCTGTTCCGTTTATCGCGGAAACCGGTGGTCAGAATGCGATGATCGTCGACAGTACCGCACTGCCTGAACAGGTAGTCCGTGATGTTATTCGTTCGGCATTCGCTTCTGCAGGTCAACGTTGTTCTGCGCTACGTGTGCTTTACATTCAAGAAGACATTGCAGATCGCGTGATTGGACTAATTCACGGTGCGATGGATGAGCTAAGCGTTGGTATTCCACATCTTCATAAAACGGATGTGGGCCCTGTTATCGACCAAAACGCGAAACAGAAGTTGTTGGCACACTTAGAAAACATGACCAATACCCAGAAGAAGGTGGCTCAACTTTCTCTAGGTACGGATTGTGAACATGGTGACTTTGTTCCACCAAGTGCGTTTGAAATCGATGACATCAGCTGCTTGAAAGAAGAACAGTTTGGCCCTGTGCTGCATATCGTACGCTTCAAAGCGAGTGAGTTGACACAAGTAGTAGACCAAATCAACCAAACCGGTTTTGGCCTAACTATGGGTATCCACAGCCGTAACGAAACAACTTATCGTTGGATCGAGAAACACATTCGTGTGGGTAACTGCTACATCAACCGTGACCAAGTGGGCGCTGTTGTTGGGGTTCAACCATTCGGTGGTCAAGGCTTGTCGGGTACAGGCCCTAAAGCGGGTGGTCCTCACTACCTATACCGCTTTACTGATGTTCATTTTTCTCAATCACAAGACAAGGCATAAGGAGCAGTATCATGGTTCATCAAGTGACAGGTTTTTCTGATGCTTTGTTAGCGTGGGAACAATGGAATCTTACCGACTTTGATCATAAGAGTGCTCAGGTACTTTCATTTAAATCAGAGATCGAAAGCCAATCTGCGCCTCTGGCAGCGGTGGCGACTTATCATCTAGAGCAAGCGTCTGCGCTGCTTTCTGAGCATCACCTAATGGCGGGTCCAACGGGCGAAACCAATGAGCTGTATGCCGCAGGCCGCGGTGTGGCTTTGGTGATTGTTGATGATTGCGAAGAGAAGCTGCCGGCACTGCAAACTGCAACAGCGATGATTACTGCAGCACTATTGGCAGGTAACAGCGTTCAATTGTGCAGTGATGACGTGCAGTTCAACACCTTAATTGCTGATGCTGCAAAACAAGCGAATCTACCAACTAACTTAGTACAGGTTTCCTCGTATGACGCTGCTCAACAGCTGCTGTCTTGCGATGTACGAAGTGCAGGTTACGTGGGTAATTTACAAACGGCACAAGCTATCAATTTACAGCTTGCTAAGCGTGACGGTGCAATCGTCGGTTTAGTGGCTGAAACGGATCTGGCGACAATGAATGTTGCTAATGATCCACACCTATCGCTGCGCTTCATTACCGAGCGTACGCGAACTATAAATATAACAGCCGTGGGCGGTAACGCGACCTTGCTCGAACTTGGAAGCGAAGCTCACTAACCTTCAGTAAAATTGGCTCTAAGCTCCTTTGGTTGTTTCCATTTTTTGGTTTCTCCATTTTTGGATTCAACCCTTAGTGCTTTGGAGCCTGAATACCTAACTCAATGCACTCGCTTGCCTTTACGGTGAGTGTCTTGCATTGAATTAGGCATGGAAGGCTTTCTACAAAATGAGGACTATCAAATGATAGAAAACAGTTTTGCAATAACGACGACGTTCATTGCGTATCTAATTATGATGCTAGCGATCGGTGTTATTGCTTACAAACGTACATCTAACTCAACTGACTACTTCCTAGGTGGTCGTTCGTTAGGCCCATGGCCTGCTGCACTTTCTGCTGGTGCATCAGACATGAGTGGTTGGTTGCTACTTGGCCTGCCTGGTTACGCTTATGCTGCTGGCTTTGAAGCATTCTGGCTTGCTGGTGGCCTACTGGTTGGTACTTGGGCAAACTGGTTAATCAGTGCTAAACGCCTACGTACTTACAGTATTACAACTGAATCACTGACGCTGCCTGAGTTCCTATCTCGTCGCTTCAACGATAACTCTAAGCTGATCCAAACAATTTCTGCTTTCTTTATCCTTTTATTCTTCCTTTTCTACACAAGCTCAGGCTTGGTAGCAGGTGGTAAATTGTTTGAAACGGTATTCGGCCTAGATTACACAACTGCGGTAATCATCGGTACCGTATGTGTGGTTTCGTACACCCTGTTTGGTGGTTTCCTAGCGGTATCTTGGACTGACTTGGTTCAAGGCCTACTAATGTCTGCTGCGCTATTGATTGTACCAATCGCAGCAATGAACGGCGGCCTTGGCCAGTTATCTACTGACCTTCATAACATCAACCCAGAGCTACTCACGCTATGGAATGATGCGAAAGGTGAGCCTCTTTCTGCTATCGCGATCATCTCGCTAGCGGCATGGGGTCTAGGTTACTTCGGTCAGCCACACATCCTTGCTCGTTTCAAAGCAACGCGTAGCAATAAAGACTTAACAACCGCGCGTCGTATCGCGGTGGTATGGACTGCACTGTCTATGATTGGTGCAATGCTGGTTGGTCTTGTTGGTCTAATCTACGTAACGAACTCTGGTGCACCTAAGCTAGACGATGGCGAGAAGATCTTCATGCTTCTTGTGAACGCGATGTTCCACCCAGTAATCGCAGGTATCCTACTGGCGGCAATCCTAGCGGCAATCATGAGTACTGCGGATTCACAACTTCTTGTATCTTCATCTGCAATGGCAGAAGATCTGTATAAGCAAGTTCTGAAGAAAGACGCTACGTCAGAAGAAATTGTTCGTGTAGGCCGTTTCGCGGTTATCCTAATCTCTTTGATTGCACTTGTACTAGCGATGACGCCAGACAGTTCAGTACTTGGCCTTGTGTCTTACGCATGGGCTGGTTTTGGTGCTGCATTCGGCCCAGCTATCGTATTGAGCCTGTACTGGTCTCGTATGAACCGTAACGGCGCTCTAGCGGGTATCGTGGTTGGTGGTGTTACGATTGTACTTTGGAAACAGTTCACGGGCGGTTGGTTCGATGTGTACGAAATTGTACCGGGAATCATCCTATCGACTCTTTCTATCGTTATCGTGAGTCTAATTACGGGCGAGCCTGAAGACGAAGTTAAGAAGCAGCACGCTGAGTTCGAGAAGAACCTCGTTGAGCTAGACTAATTTACATTGTAAAACAGATGTGAATTAGCAAAGAACGTTAGCTAAAAAGAAATTGAAAAATAAAAGCAATAGAGTCACTTCGGTGGCTCTATTTTTTTGACCACTCTCTGATGCTCGCGACTTCTTGCTCATCGATATTCAAAGATTCCAAAAACTCTTGGTGAGAGGTAGGCTCCATCTTTTCAAACTGCTTGTGCCAGTTCTTCATATCCTTTTCGTCAAACCCAGCATTCTTCATCACCCGTACCCAGCGCTCTTTTGTCAGCATCTTCTGCTCTAGCAACTCAGGTTGTTCAAGTAACATCACAATCGCTTTCTGCTGTTGACGTAGGTTCTGAATTTCCTTTTCCAAGGCGTTGAACTGATTCACTAGTGTCTGCTCTTGTTTCACATCGTCTTTGCGATCAAGCAGAGCGCTTATTTCCTGGATAGACAAACCAAACGATCGGTAAGAGATAATGCTCTCTAACCGAGCTTGCTCTTTTTTTCCATACCAACGATATCCATTATCGGAGCGGCTGTGAGGTAAAAGCAGCCCGGCACGCTCGTAGTAGAGAATGGTGGTACGAGAGATGTTGTAGGCCTTGGCAATTTGAGTGACAGTGAGCATGTTCAACCTTATTGGTGGAGAGAGCTTGAACTAAATAGGCATGTTTAATTGATAGCCGAGTATTCTAATCGTCTCGTATAAAGGTGTATAGGTGATGGGTTTTGATTCGGCAATTTGAGCAGCCTACGATATCGGTATTTTGTTACTGAGGTACGACGTTTGTCGTACTTAAGATCGGAGTGAAATCAGACGTGAACGAGCGGTTATTGGGTTTTTACAATGTAAATCGAAGCGGTAGGATCTTGCGTGAGAAGGGAAAGATCAACTTACTCAATGGCGTGTGATGTCAAAAAATAAAACAGAAAAATGGCTATTTTTTGAACTTGGCGCTCACTTTTGTCATTAGCTCGGTGAATTGTGGAACCGAATTGGACATGATGTGTCAATTGTCAGTAACCACTAAAGACCTATAGGACAAAGGTATGCCTGATCTCTATTGCAAAGGATGTAAAAAAACAACACTACATAAGTCTATAATGAAACGTTGTGAATCAGAGCCCGAGACAGCTTCTGGCCGTATGATGCAATGGACGTCAAAACTATTTAGTGGAAACCTGTACTACGATATGGAAACTCAGCACTTCTGCCGCACGTGCAATTGTCGTTGCGAAACTGGAAGTGCTGTTCCCCAAGTTGGCCTAGCCTAACTCATAGTAAGTGCTTACTAACTTGATTCAAAAAACCTCCGTGCTAGGAGGTTTTTGTGTTTCTAAGCAGCCTTGAGTGCAAGCTCAGCTTCAATGGCATTGCCATCAATCTTCACTTCCCATCCATAGTTTGAGTATTCACTTGCTAGTGCCTGAGCAACATCTTTTGATACCGTTACGTGTGTCCATGAACCAATACCGTAAGGTTTATATGCGAGTTCTTGCGTTTTCATAATAGAGTCATCCTTTCTCTTTGATAATTATATTATTCACTTTGGCCTATATCCTTTCTTTCGTTTCCGGCTCAACTTATTTGTTAATCGGGTCATTTCTATAATAATTTGTTAATAACCAGAGTTTGATTTATAAGGGTTCTTATCTATTTGTATGTGTTTATATCTGGCGTGAATATCATCCGTGCATTTAGTTTTTAAATGTGTGAGCGAGGTTTTCTTCGATTGCACTTGGTATGGAATATACTGAGCGGAATTTAGAATGTTTAAGGAATGTTATGTCTCAGCATCAGCTCGATCGTATCGATAAAGAGATACTAAGAATTCTGCATATGAAAGGGCGTTTACCTGTTGTTGAACTGGCAAAACAGGTCAACCTTACGACGTCACCTTGCTCTGATAGACTCAAGCGATTGGAGAAAGAGGGCTACATCACGGGCTATCATGCTGAGCTTTGTTCAGAAAAGCTGGGACTCGATGTTCAAGTCTTTATCCATATCCGTCTCGATCAGACTAGCTTTTCGATCTTCGACAAATTTGCCCAAGCCGTGGAAATGATGCCTGAGGTGGAAGAGTGCTACTCACTGTCGGGTGACTTTGACACCATGATCAAGGTTCGAGTGAAAGACATGAAGGCGTACCAAGCGTTTATGGCCACCAAGCTGGGCACCTTGCCTGGTGTGATTCAGACACGTAGTGAAGTGGTGATTGAAGAGCATAAAAAGGGCTTCGGCGTGAACCCTGAGTTGTTGGCAACTCTAAAATAGTGGCCTAATTTCGCTTACCAACGTGATTTAGATATAAAAAATGGAAGCAATAAGCTTCCATTTTTTGTTGAGCGTCAGATAAAGAGCAACCCGATAAACTTGTTCGCCTTAAAGCGTAATGGCCGCAGAGATTAAGCCAATCACACCACCGAATACACCGCCCCAAACGACCAACCAACCAAGGTGTTTCTTGATCATGGTCTGAACCATCTCTTTAACCAGCTTAGGTGTTAGTTCATTCAAGCGCTGATCGATGATCGCCTCAATGTTTTCTTTGATTTCATCCATCATCGCAGGCGATTCTAGCTCGTCTTTGATGGCATTTTTTACAGAATCACTCTTGCTGATTTCAATCACAGATTCTTGCATCTTCTCAACAAACGGCGCTTTCATTGGCTCTAGTGCTTCTGTGCCACCAAACATTGCCAACATACCGCCAAACTGAGAGTTCTCGATAACATGCACCAGTGAGTCGAATGCAGGGTTAAAGTCGATCTTCTGAATCACAGGCTCTAGATTGAGCGACTTTCCTGTCATCTCGCTGCTTAGGAAGCGGTCGATGTTACTTTCTGTAAAGAATTGCTCCATCATCAGTTGCTTGATGGCTGCCTTGAACTCTTCAAAGCGCGCTGGAATCACTCCAGAACCGTATAGGCCGGGTACTTTCTCGAACAACATGTGAATCGCAAGCCAGTTGGTGATGGCACCAGAAAAGGCGAATAGGCCTGCATAAAGCAAGTATTGGTTTGCTGTCGCATAGCCGCCAGCAAGCAGCGCTAACGCGATAACGTTAGTTAAGACACTTTTGTTCATGGTTGATCTCTAGAAAGAATATTGCGCGCATTTTAAGAAAAAAACGCCAAGAAAAAAACAAAAGGATCGATGAAGTTTATTGGACAGGTAGCAAAGAGTGCCAAATAGCAGGCATAAAAAAGGCTAGCCTCCCCCCGAAGTCTAGCCTTATTCCAGAACGCGCAAGCGAGGCGTCTTTGGTGTTAATGTCATTATATAATTACGACATAACATTCTGCCATGTGTAATTTACCGCTAATAAACAAATTGCTGTGAATCACATCGCACTTTTAAAATAGCACAAAAATTAAGCGTTTGTAGCTTGCTCAAGGTCATCGGCAATGAAGCCACCGGTTTGGTGATTCCATAGCTGCGCATAAATACCATTCTGGTTAATCAGCTCTTGGTGCGTGCCTTCTTCTACGATATTGCCGGCATCAAGCACGATCAGGCGATCCATCGCTGCGATGGTCGACAGGCGGTGTGCAATCGCAATAACCGTTTTGCCTTCCATTAGCTCAATCAAGCTCTCTTGAATCGCTGCCTCTACCTCAGAATCGAGTGCAGAAGTTGCTTCATCGAGAACAAGTAATGGAGCATTCTTTAGAAGAACACGTGAGATAGCCACACGTTGACGCTGACCACCAGAAAGCTTAACGCCACGTTCACCCACTTGAGCATCGTAACCAACGTTGCCAAACGGGTCGGTTAGCGTTTCGATAAACTCATGCGCGTGTGCCTGTTTAGTCGCCGCGTATACCTCTTCGTCTGATGCTTCTGGTCGACCGTAAAGAATGTTGTCTTTGATCGAACGGTGCAGCAGTGAAGTATCTTGGGTCACCATACCAATGTTGCTACGCAGAGAATCTTGAGTAACGCTCGAGATCTCTTGGTCATCAATCAGGATGCGGCCACTTTCTACATCGTGGAAACGCAAAAGTAAGTTAACTAGGGTCGATTTACCTGCACCTGAACGGCCAACCAAGCCCACTTTTTCACCCGGTTTGATGTTGAGGTTTAGGTTGTTGATCACCCCCTTATTCTCACCGTAGTTAAAGCTTACATTGTCGAAGTTGATACCGCCTTGTGGAACCTCCAGAGGCTTCGCGTCTTTCTTGTCTTCAATAGCAATAGGCTTAGACAGAGTTTTAATGCCGTCAATCACGGTACCAAGGTTCTCAAACAGACCACCAATTTCCCACATGATCCATTTCGACATGCCGTTAATACGCAGAGCCAAGCTGACCGCAATCGCGATTGCACCCACGGTGATTGCGCTATCTAGCCATAGGTAGATAGAGATACCCGCAATGCTGAACACCAATAGATAGTTAGCGAATTCCACGCAGATGTTGAAGCCGGTTACCAAGCGCATTTGGCGGTGCACAGTATCTAGGAAGCCTTCCATGCCTTCTTCGGCGTATTCGGTTTCTCTTTTACTGTGTGAGAACAATTTCACCGTCGCGATGTTGGTGTAACTATCGACAATACGACCTGTCATTAACGATCGCGCATCCGCTTGCTCTGAAGACACGTCTTTTAGCTTTGGCACGAAGTGTAGTTGAATACCGATGTAAACGAATAGCCAAATCAGCATCGGAGCCATCAAGCGCCAATCTGATTCAGCAAGCATGAACAGCATCGCCGTGAAGTAAACCGTCACGTAGACAAACACATCGACCATCTTGGTCACAGTTTCGCGCACTGCAAGCGAGGTTTGCATCACTTTGGTCGCGACACGTCCGGCGAAGTCATCTTGATAGAAGGACAGGCTTTGCTTCAAAAGGTAGCGGTGTGCTAACCAACGAATCGACATTGGGTAGTTGCCCAGCAAAGTTTGGTGAAGCAATAGCGAGTAAACACTGATCAAGATTGGCATCACGACCAACAGCAGAACGCCGAGCCCCATCAGTGTCGACTCGTTGTCTGCTAAGAAAGTGTCCGGGTTGCTGGTTGATAGCCAGTCAACCAGTTGACCCATGTAACCGAACAGCGCAACTTCGATGATCGCGATGGTCATGCTCATCAATCCGAGCAAGATCAACGGCTTTTCAAAACCTCGAGTGTAATGGCGGCAAAATGCCAGTATTCCAGTAGGAGGTTGTATCGGCTCTCCCTTTGGAAAGGCTTCAGTAAAGCCTTCAAATTTCTTGTACATAGATTTCCCTTTATAAACTAGTGCATCTATAAGCGACTGCATCGTTGGTGCAGCTTTGTTTTTATAGTCTTGATTTGAAATTTTACCGTCTTAGTTTGAAATTATATAAGCGCCCATGGGTTCTTATAAGCATTGAGTCATTCGATGGGTGTTGTTCTAGCTCTTATCTAAGTACTTGGTTTAAGCGCTTAGCTTTAATTACTTAGCTTTAATCACTTGGTTTTAACGTTAATGCTTAGTTTTAAAGTTCATTACTTTGTTTAAGTGGCGAAGGAAAGATCCAAAGAGTGTCTTTCATGACGCTTATTTTAGATTGAATTAGACAGGAAAAGTTAAGCTTATTTCAAACGTAATTGATGGTTATGCAACGATGATAATCCTAGCGTTAAATGGATTGAATTGTAACCAAAACTCGTGGTGAGCGAGAAAATGAAATCGGAATATTTATCCATAAAGCGACTTAATGAATATGCATACAGTTGGTTCTTTCTGATGTGCTGTTATCTCGCAGTAAAAATTACCGATTAATCTAAGATCTGCAGTGATTGTTTGGGATAAATATTCAAATCATTATTATTTTCAGTGAATCTTGTCGTAACAAGTTGTTTACAATTCTGAGGTAAATAAAAGATAGGGACGGTTGAAATGTTAAACCTACACAAAAAATCACTTCATATTACTAATGTTCAAAACGCCAATTGCGTTGTTATGGTTCCGCCAAAAGAGTTTCGATTTAACGAAGAAACAGCACGTGATAACGAGTTTCAGCACAGAGTCAATCTGACTGAAGCTGAGGTGAAGCTAGAAACGATGGCCGAATTTAAGGCTATGGTGGCTTCGTTGCGTAAAGAAGGTGTGCAAGTTGTAGAGTTTGATTACCCAGAATTGGGTGTCGAAACCCCTGACGCAGTGTTCCCAAACAACTGGTTCAGTACTTGTAGTGATGGAAGTTTATTCACTTTCCCTATGGCCTGTGAAAACCGTCAGCATGAAGTTAAGCCTACTGCTCTTATTGAAGTGTTGGAAGCGTCTGGTCGCATTGTTAACCACAGTGAGTCTATGGAGTCGTATGTTGCTCAAGGTTCTTATCTAGAGAGCACCGGTGTGATGGTTATCGATCACATCAATAAGACGATCTATGCGGCGCTTTCTCAGCGTTGCGACCGTGAAGTATTAGAAGATTATGCGAAGCGTATTGGTTATTCTCGCGTGGTTTCGTTCCAAACGGCATTACCGTCGGGTCAGCCGATTTATCACACCAATGTGATGATGGCGATTGGTGATAACTTCTGCGTGATCTGTGATGAAGTGATTCCTGAGTTTGAACGCCGCTTTGTGGTGAAATCTCTTGCCAAAGACAAGCAAGTTATCTCGATCTCGATCGATCAGATGAACCGATTCTGCGGCAACATTCTGCAATTGGAAACCGTGAATGGCGATAAGGTGATCGCGATGTCTCAGTCGGCTTACGATGCATTTTCTCCAGCTCAATTAGCTCAGCTCTCGACACACGGAAAGTTGCTGCCATTTAACGTGAAAACGATTGAAGACATTGGTGGTGGTTCGGTGCGATGCATGTTGGGTGAGGTGTTTTTACCAACGCGAGTAAATCGTCTGTAACAAGCACTCACTTTCAGTAATGAATCTTTGAATACCACTCTTATCGCAGAGTGGTATTTTTGTTTTTGTCTTTCACATATAAGAGAACAGAGCTCGATACAGGAGTCAACGCGCAAAAGCTAATGGAAATAAGCTATGAAGCGTCCTTAAAAGCTCTGTGTTCGATGAACTGAGCCGACAGTGTTACGACTTCTTTGGAGTAGACAAGCGCCGTGTGGTTGAGTTTGAGGGCGTAAGTATCCGTTGCTCCTCTCAGGTTGGCGTCTTCGAGTGTGACTGTGCCATCGCCCGGGTTTTTCCCCAGTACAATACGTCCAACTCCGGCGTCGTAGGTGCCTGTAATCACGCCAATCGGCACATCAATATCGTAGTCACCCAAGCCATCACTTAAGATCATTTTGCTCGAACCAAATATAAATCCAAGACCATGATTCGAAAGCGTTTTGGCTATGGTTGCCCCATTGTGCGGTGTACCTGCGGTAATAATGCAGGTGTCTGCAAAGTCGGGTTGGTAGAACTTAAAGTAGTGGCGAATCAGCAAGCCACCGAGTGAGTGACCAAAGAAATAGACCTCATCGTACTCATTAAAGCGAGCATTTACGAAGCGATTGAGGCGTTTGGCTGCAGAAGGGAAACGCAGCGAGTTGTAGGCAAACTTGTGCGTTGTAAAGCCGCGTTTTTTGAAGTTTCTATCCAGATATAGCATGATCAACGCAGGCATATATAAACCATGAATTAAAACTATATGTTTGTTTTTATTATTCATTTTTGTCCTCCGTCTGATGATGTCCCCAGTATATTTAGTCGCAAATCTAAACTCAATAAAACTTGCTACGAATGGGGCACAAAAGACAGAGGTGTACGTTATAAACAGTGCGTTCGTCATAGAGAAAAGGTGGGTTAGTCAGATCTCACTCCACCATACACATCTATGGTTAAACCGCCTTGTTTAGCGTAAGTATTGGGTGTTAGACCGATGGTTTTCTTTAGGTAACGAATCAGGTGCGGTTGGTCGCTAAATCCAAATTGAAAGGCGACGTCCATCCAATCGATGTCATCCAAATTTCGTTTATACAAGTATTCCAGCATTGCTTCGAGTTTGTTCATCGATTGGCACTGTTTTAATGTCAGCCCTGTTACCTTGTTGAAGCTTCTTTCCAATGTTCTTTGTGAGCAAAACAGCTTGTCGCCAAGCTCTGCAATCGGTGTCGAACCAAGCACACCCAACACCTTACGTGTCAGTTCGCTGTGCCTATCCGTTTTACCTGTCGATAACCAAGGAAGCAGCAAATCATCTAACTGCTGACAGCAGGCCTCAACATCGGTTTGGGCGAGCTTGATCAGTGACGTTGCATCGGCGTTTGGGTTGTTTAGCAAACCTGCGAGCTTGACTGGGCTAACCCTGTCCAAGCTAGGGTGAGGGCAATCTGGGATAACCAGTGAATACAAGGCACCGACATGGAATTTAATGCCCAAGTGAACAAAGGGCTTCGAGTGATCCAATTCGATGGCTTTATGGTGTGGCAGCAGTAGATGGCAACCAACGCCTTGATCGATTTGTTGCTCAATCGTGTAGTGATACGCTTGCTTGCTTGGCGATAAGATCAGGTGTGCCGATGGATCGGGATTGAGTATCGGAAATTGATGAGTTTGAGCGTCGGGCGTCTTTTCAATCAGCCAGTAGCAATCAATGAACTGAGCAACTACAGGGGATTTTGGAGACTGTAACCAATTGATCATTAGACCTTCTATTTCAGATGATTGTCACCTCCAACTATATGTAGATATCGTTGGAGGTGACAGTTTTTATCAGTATCAATTGTTAGAACTTAGTCTTGATGTTTGTTAATCCGAATCAAGGCTAATCAGTTTCCTTTAATTCGCTAAAATCAAACTGCAAGATACGATGCTTTGATGATAACCCAGCGCGTGTGATGGCCTTTTGTGCGCCAATATTACTGCTTTCCGTAGAGCACATAGCTTCTAACCCTTGGCTATTAGCGTGTTGCTTTAGAAAGTGAATAACACGCGTTGCTAAGCCTTTACCGCGTTCTTCTTGTGCGACAATCATACCCAAGTCAGCAAACTGCGTTTGGTGTTCATCGAATTTACGACACTCTCCTGTAGCAAGAATACTGTCGCTTTCCCAGCAGCCCCATAGCTCTTGGCGGGCAATCAAATTACCGTAGTAACCGGTGAGCCACTCTTTTGGCGCGCCAATCGCTGATGAAGCAAACTCAACGAACTGCTCCAGTTGTTCTTCTGTCGCGAGGCTCATCTCTATCTCTTCAATGCGGTCTGAATCACAATCGGATCTGGCTTGAGAGTTTTGGCGGTACATCATCGCATTCACTTTAAATGACTCTGTGTTGTCGACACACAGTGATAAATATTGTGGTTCAGCGGTGCTCACGAATGCGCCTTTCACCTTACCAATCACAGAGCTGTTGTTCTCTACGATTAAGGTGAACAAGTCTTCAATATGAGTGCTGGCTGTTGGTGCTAGGAAAAACTGAAGTAAGTAGCCTTCGCTATTCAATACGCAATAACCGACAAGTGTGTCGTCTTCGTAAAAGCCGTAATGGTCAGACATAGGTACAAAGCCAAAATGCCACATGCCATCGAGTGGTGCTGTTGCTTCGGTAAAGTAAGCGGTTTTAAGTTCGGTTAAGTCGCTAAGTGCGGAGATTTTTTTGATGTCTAACATCGTTTGAATTCCTATTGCTTCGATTCGGTAGAGTGCGTGGTCGTCATCTTGTTCTCAGGTACGTCAATTGACGATGAGATAATTGATTAGCTGAGCCACGTTTCAATGACAGCAATTGTAGGCGACTGCTTGAGGTAGGTATTGAATAAAAACGACAGTTTTGACTTGTACAAAAAAGGGACTCATAAATGAGCCCCTTTGGTTGGAATATTTGCGAGTCGGCCTTTGAAGTTACCGACACGCAGCAAAAATATCTTGGTTCTCTCGATATTCTTTGGTTTGTACATCCATTAGGCCGAGTAAAGAGTCGAACAGGTTATCTTGGGAGAAGCTCTGTTCTTTGCCTGCCTTTCTTAAGCAGGTCTGGTTTATCCCTTTCTGCTCGGCGAAACCATCAGACATCCATAGGATCATAGGCACATGGGTTTGCTCTTTCGGTGCCAATGAATAAGGCATGCCGTGTAAGTAGATGCCATTTTCTCCCAATGATTCTCCGTGATCGGAAATGTACATCAGCGCGACATTGTACTTATCGGTGAGTTTCTCTAGCTTCTGAATAGCCTGTGATAGAAAGAAATCTGTGTACAAGATGGTGTTGTCGTAGGTGTTAACCACTTCCTCTTTGGTACAGTTTTCGATATCTGCACGAGCGCAGTCAGGCGTAAATTTCTTATGTTCTTCTGGATAACGCTCAAAGTACGTTGGGCCGTGAGATCCGGCAATGTGATAGAAAATGATGCTATCTTGCTTGAGATCTTGCGTATCTTGTTCGAAGTTCTCTAGCATCGCTGTGTCGTAGCATACGTCGTTATTACACAATGGGTCGCTGTCTTTGGCGATGAGAGTCATCTCTTTGATTCGATGTGCGACCGCCTTATCCCCACCATCATGTTCTCTCCAAATAGAGTGAATGCCCGCGCGGTTCATAATGTCGACCACGTTATCTTGGTTGTAGGCTTTGTCGCGATCATAGTTGCTGCGATTCATGTTAGAGAACATGCAGGGTACTGAAACTGCGGTGGCTGTACCGCACGACTGAACATCAGAGAAAAATATCGGGTTATAAGGCTTGGTATGAGCGTTGGTTTCTCTCTCATAGCCATAATATTGGTAGTTATACACGCGAGCGGTTTCGCCAAGCACAAACACCAATAAGGTCGGTTTGGTTGCCGCTTTTGCTTGTGGCTTGAGTTGAGCATCTAATCCCAATTCTTGATAGGGGATGGGCTGTTTGATGTAGGTGTTATTGATGTATTTGACTGTTGATGCTACATACTCGGTCGGAATGATCATCTTTTTGATGTGCGAGTTATTGCGACCAATCGATACGTAATCTTTGTAGAAAAGCCCGGCAATAATCGCAATGACGATCAAGGAAGAGAGCAAGCCAATCGATTTCCAGACAAAGAAATCCTTCCAAGACTCTTTTTCAAGTTTGGTAAACAACAGGATGAGAGATGGAATACCACCCATAGCCAGTAGCCATAAGATCGAGTGACCACTGATATAGCTGGCTGCTTCACCGCTATTGGTCTCAAACACATTCTCTATCATGCCGTAGTCGACGAATATGCCGTAATTGAACATGCTGTAGCTGACTAAGGTTGAGGTGATCAGCAATAAGATGAAAAACGGCTTAGAGAAAATAGGCCAGTTGAAGACTTGGAAGATGAAATTAAAGGCAGCAAGGAAGAAGATAGGAATGGAGATAAGAAACGCAACGCTTTCAGACTTCGATGCCTGAACAATACTAAACAGTTCTTGGGAGAGAGGTAGATTGACGACAAGCAGATAATACACGGCCAACACAAAAGGCAGCTTGTTTATCGACATGTTAAAGCTTGGTAGATTCATAGGTCTTGTTTTCCTGCGTCTCTTATCCCTTTATTTTAGTCTCGCTACCAAGAAAGCTCTAATATCAACGCATAAAGCTCAGTAAGTAATGGTGAGCGATAAACCGGCTAAAGTGAAATGACGCGATAGTGCGTGTAGAAACAAAAAATTCACTTTACTGAGTGACCTTCATGACAAGGTGGAACAGCAAAGTGAATTAGTATGTTCAGCTTATTCTATGTGGTTCAATCACATTAGAAGTTGTAAGAACCACCGAAGCTAATGCTGTTGAAGGCAAGTGTTTTGTCTTCTTTCTTAAAGCCGTAGTCGTTCTCAACACTCACTGCGTCTGCTTGTGAGATTAGGCGTAGTGTTAGATGTTCGATTGGCGTGTATTCAACACCAACACCAAAGTGGAAACCGGTACCGCTATCGTCATCATATAGAGCTGCGTTATTTGCGTTTAGGTCAACAGAGCTTAAACCTGCAAGCACGAATGGACGAATCGTGTTGTCGAACGTATAACCTAGGTTTGCTGATAACGAAATAGAAGTTGGAGACATTTTTTCTGTACCTTTTTTGTAGTCTGCGTAGTCGTTGTAGCCAAGCTCAACACCTACGATACGGTTGAACTGGTAGCCGCCGTATAGGTTGTAACCCATGCCGTCTGAGTCTAGGTTGCCTTGACCGTCTGTATCAGAATCTTGGTACACACCAAGACCGCCACCGATGTACGCACCACCGTCAGTGCCTGCTGCTAATGCAGGAAGAGAAACCGCGCCGATTAAACCCAGTGCTAATGCTGATTTCGCGAATTTGTTCATTGTTCTTACTCACTCTTTAATGTCATGCAGTATCAATTATTTTTGTTTTGCGACCTTTCGACCGTTGGTGAGTATTATTCCGTAGTCTTGTACCTATTACTGTATGGCTTTGTAAGTTGAATCGTTACATAGTAGAAAAAATGCTCATCCGGTTGCGTAGTGAGTTAGGCTGCCAAAAACAAGGAATACACATGCTAATGAAACAAAATACATGTTTGGTGGTTGTGGACGTGCAAGGTAAGCTTGCACGCCTTGTTGATGAGAATGAGACACTTATTTCTAACTTTGGAAAGTTGATTAAGGGCGCACAGGTTTTGGGTCTGCCAATTATTCGTTTGGAGCAGAATCCAGAGAAGCTAGGTGCGACGGTTGATGAACTCAATGACCTTTTGAGTGATGCTAAACCAATACCTAAATTCACGTTTAACGCGTGTGATGAGCCCAAGTTTGTTGAGGCGGTTCAAACCAAGGATGTAGAGACTTGGTTGGTGTGGGATTGAGGCTCATATTTGTGTTTATCAAACCGCATTGGGTTTGTTGGAGCTTGGGTACAGGGTTCAGGTAGTTGGCGACTGTATTGGTTCACGGACAGCATTGAATAAGAAGTTGGCTATCAGCCGATTACAGGACGCTGGTGTCCAAATTACGGGATTAGAAATGAGCTTATACGAGCTAGTGAAAGATTGCCGCGCACCAGAATTTAAGCTCATTCTATCCTTGATTCGTTAATCACCGAGAGGCTGTCTGTCGCCCCCACCTCGGTAGGAATCTAGCGCAACCTTCAAACGACGCAGTTTGTCGCGCGAACGGTTTTTATGATTGACTGCGATCCCCATAGAAAGCACATCCACTAGCGCCAACATGGCGTAGCGAGACGCCGACGGTTTGTAGATGAAGTCAGTTTCCATATGTTTGATGGGCAACAAGATATCGGCAATCTTTGCCAGCGGTGTATCTTGTGGGGTAATTGCGATGATCTTAAGCCCGTACTGCTTAGCCAGCTCTGCGGTTTCAGTAATCACAGGCGTGAAACCGGTCGCGGAGATCATCACCATGACATCATTGACATCTGCTGTCGCAGCAACCATGCGTGACATTAAGCCATCATTGTACGACACCACGGGATAGCCCAATCGGAACAGTCGGTGTTGCAGTTCTTGAGAGGCGATAGTCGAACCACCACCCATGCCGATAGCAATGATTTGTCTGGCGTTATGCAGCCAGCTGACTGCGGTTTCAACGTCTTGCTCTTTGAACAAGGTGCGGTTGATGTCTAGGCTTTGCTTGATCGATTCGTAGATACCTTGATAACCCGTTTGGTCAACCGGTTCGAGGATAAAGCGCTGGCCAACGGTTAGCGTCTGAGCCAACTTAATCTTCATATCACGTACGTTGCTGCAACCGATCGCTTTAGCAAAACGTGTAATGGTGGCTTCACTCACTTGAGCGCTTTCAGCAAGCTCTGTGATGCTGGCATTGGCAGCAAAATCAATGTCGTCCATGATCAGCTTAGCGACTTTTTTCTCTGCATCACGAAGAGCGGGAAAACGCTCCGTTATCTGTGAAATGATATCTACTTCTAAACTCAAGAATCTTGATCCTTTGTTGATGGGGCTAACCGTTATGGCTTAGTTTTTAAGAACCTAGCTCGTAAGAACCAAGCTATTTAGAACTAGGCTATTTGGCATTAAGCCATTTAGCACTAACCTATATAAAACTCAGCCTTAGCCCCGTAAGTATATCTGAATGTTTCGCTGATTCTAGCTTATTGAAAAATCGAGCTAGAAGCAGGTCTCTACCCAGTTTGTTACCTGATAGTCGTCATCGCTGATAGCAATGTAACGCCACTTATCGAACGTCAAGCACGGGTGTGAGGTTGAGAAAGCAATCATGTCACCGACTTCAATCTCAGAAGAACCGTCTGTTTCAACAAAGGTATGCTGATCCATTACCGCGGTAGCAGTGAGCCCTTTTACTGAGATAGCTTCGCCGTTACGATAGCCGCGCTCTGCAATTGGTAAACCGGCATCGAAGGCAACATCACGCTTACCTAATCCAATCACTAACTTGGTCGGCTCTGGGCGAGAGATAACATATGCCCACACTTCAAGTGCCGATTCCAGATCTCCACCCAATTCACACGCGTAACCTTGGTTTACTTGGGCACGCTGCAACACTTTGCTTTGAGCGTCTAGGTAGATGCCTGTGTCGTGAATGGCATAACAACCCGGGCGGATGATCGCCAAGTAATCGGTTAGGTTCGCTAAACATTCTGCAACCACGTCATACCAAGCAGAGCCGGCACCCGTGATGATAGGTTGCCCTGCAATTAGGCCATCTGATGCGAGGCTTTCGACCGAAGTCAGCGCCTGTTTCAAGAAGGTGCGAATGTCTTGTTCTGCGTTGTCACCGTGAATCACACCCTCATACACCTCAATACCCGCGAGCGAAAGGGCAGGTGTGTCTTGGATGGTTTGAGCCAGTTCTAGAACTTCTTGTGGTGAACGACAACCACAACGACCGCCCGGCACACCAAATTCGATCAGTACTTTTAGCGTCTGCTTTTTGTTGGCGAAGTATTGGTTGAGTTGCTGCACGTTTACCGAAGAATCCACACAACAGTAAAAGTCGATATCAAACTCACTGATCAACTGTTCAACGATCGCCATGTTGGTTTTACCCACCAATTGGTTGGCCATGATGATTCGTTTTGCACCCGCCATAGCGGCAACTTCTGCCTGTGCAGGCGTTGCTACTGTAATACCCCAAGCGCCATTTTCTAGCTGTTGACGGAAGAAATCAGGCGTCATCGATGTTTTGCCATGTGGCGACAATTTAACCTGATGATGATCGGCGAATGATTGCATCCAATTCAGGTTATTGGTCAACGCTGATTGTTTGATAATTGCTACCGGAAGCGAAATGTCTTCATCAACCAGTCGATAAACACCGTTCTCAGATTGTGATACTGCTCTCCCTTTTTGGCCTTTTTCAGTCAAGATGAAACTATCTTTTTGATACTTTATAACATCTTTTTGTGCAGGGTTATGTTTCATTGCTGATTCCTAACATGATTTAAGTGGTTGTTATTTAATGTTTAAATATATCTGTAATGTGTTTTGTGATAGAAACTATCACACAAATTAGAATGTTATGTGTGTTTTGTCACTGAAAATAATCGGCTGGATTTCTAATATAGCTCCATCAACACAGTGGATTGAGAGAGTGAAAAATGTTGTTCGATACGATAATTAAAAATGTAGAGGTGTTTGACGGCACCGGCGAACAATCGTTTTGTGCCGATGTAGCAATCCGAGATGGAAAAATCGCCGAAATTGGCAAAGTCGATCATGAAGATTGTAGCCAGTTGGTTGAGGGAGCAGGCTTAGCATTGGCTCCTGGATTTATCGATGTACATACACATGACGATACCAACGTAATTCGTTACCCAGATTGCCTACCTAAGATCAGCCAAGGTGTGACAACCGTGATTGTTGGCAACTGTGGCATCAGCGCATCGCCAACGGTTTTGGCTGGCGATCCACCTGACCCAATGAATCTTTTAGGTGCGCAGGCTGATTTTAAATACCCAACTTTTGCGGCGTATGCACAAGCGGTAGAGCAAGCGCAACCAGCGGTGAACGTAGCAGCATTAGTTGGCCACACTACACTGCGTAACCAAGTGATGGACGACCTGCAACGCACCGCAAGCGAAGAAGAAATCGCGGTAATGCAAACCAACCTTGATTTAGCGATGGAGCAGGGTGCACTGGGTTTGAGTTCAGGTTTGGCTTACGCAAGCGCGAAACAAGCCAACGCCAATGAAGTGATGCAGTTAGCGAAAGTGCTGTCTAGTCATGGCGGTATCTATACCACGCATATGCGTACTGAATTCGAAGAGATCTTAAGCGCGATGGAAGAAGCGTTTGAGACCGGGCAATACGCGAAAGTACCCGTTGTTATCTCTCACCTTAAATGTGCAGGTGCAGGCAACTGGGGCAGAACTGTTGAAGTGCTTGATTTGATGGACAAGGTTTCAGAGCACCAAGATGTGTCTTGCGACTGCTATCCATACTCAGCGAGCTCTTCGACATTAGATCTGAAACAGGTGACAGACGATTTCGACATCTTCATCACTTGGTCTAAAGCAAAGCCTGAACATGCAGGCAAAACGCTTAAGCAGATTGCTGATGAGATGAACCTACCACTGATGGACGCAGCAAAAGCGCTTCAACCAGCCGGTGCGGTTTACCACTGCATGGATGAGAACGACGTAAAGCGCGTATTGAAATACAAGCTGACCATGGTTGGTTCTGATGGTTTACCCAATGACCCGCATCCACATCCAAGATTGTGGGGCACTTTCCCGAAAGTCTTAGGCCACTACTGCCGAGATGAAAAACTGTTTGCGCTGCCAGAAGCGATTCACAAAATGACCGGAATGTCTGCGAAGCGCTACAACCTCGCGGGAAGAGGTGAGATTCGCCAAGACGCATTTGCCGATTTAGTTTTATTTGATCCAAAGAATATTAAAGACACAGCAACATTTGAAAACCCTATTTCAGTTGCTGAGGGAATCGAAAGTGTATTTGTAAATGGTGAGTTAACTTACCAAAAAGGAAAAGTAAAAAATAATCGTTCAGGCGTTTTTATTTACCGTAATTAGAATTTAATTATTTTATTAAATATACAGTAATAAGAAAACGACGAATTAATTTAAATATATTGGAACAGAACCAATATTATCTATAAAGAAGTGGAGTTAAAAAATGACTATTAAACGTTACGGTGTTGAAGGCGGTACAGGTACAGGCGGACAACATTTACCATTTGCACGCGCAACTGAAGCGGGTGGTTTCCTATACGTTTCTGGCCAGACACCGATGACAGATGGTGAAGTGGTAGAGGGTGGCATTGTTGACCAGTCTCGCCTAGCGATCCAAAACTGTGTCGATATCATGACTGAAGCGGGCTACGGCCTAGAAGACGTAATGCACGTAAAGGTTGTGCTAACGGATTCTCGTTACTTCCAATCTTTTAATAAGGTATTCAAAGAGTTCTTCGGTGCTAACCCACCGGCTCGTATCTGCATGGTTTGCGACCTAGTTGTAGACGTGAAGGTTGAAGTAGATGTGACTTGCTACCGCGCGGATCGCGTTTAGTAATAACCTAATCACAATTACCTACTTAGAGAGTATTAGGGGTTAGTCATCCCTGTTATTATCCTTTAATACTCTCACCCTACATTTATAAAAATTACTTTAATTAAAATAGATAAAATCAATAAAGTAATTATATGAAATATAAAAATGAATGAATCATAAATAAAGTTCAAGAATGAACTCAATATTTCACTGAGAGGTGTCAAATGAACAGCACACTTTTTCTTACAGGCTTCGGCGTGTACGTATGTTTTTTAATTTGGTTAGGCTGGTTTGTCTCGCGTAATCAAAAATCTGGCGAAGATTTCTTATTAGGTGGCCGTGGCCTGCCATTATTCTTAGTACTTGGTACAACAGTTGCGACTATGGTCGGCACGGGTTCAAGTATGGGCGCGGTTGGCTTTGGCTACGCAAATGGTTGGGCGGGTGCTCTGTACGGAATAGGCGGTGCTGTGGGCATCCTATTGCTTGCACTTTGGTTTGCTCCGGTTCGTAAACTGAACTTCATGACCATGAGTGAAGAGCTGGCTTATTACGTTGGCGCTAACCGAATCGTAAAAAACGTGGTTGGCCTACTTATCTTTATCGCGTCAATCGGTTGGTTAGGTGCGCACATTCTAGGTGGCGGCATGTACCTAGCGTGGATTGCAGACATCGACCTTAACCTTGCGAAAATTATTATTGCTGCAGCTTTCACTATCTACGTTGTTATCGGTGGTTACACAGCAGTTGTATGGACCGATACGATTCAAGCAATCATCCTTTTTGCTGGCTTCATCCTAATGGCGGTAATGTCTGTTGATCACATTGGTGGCATGGATAACCTTTACGCTGCGATGGACCCTGCTGCTACAAGCTTTTTAGCAATCGATAAACTGGGCATTCTGCCTGCTGTTTCTCTGGCTGTGGTTATCGGTGTGGGCGTACTTGCAACACCTTCATTCCGCCAGCGTATCTACTCTGGTAAAGATGTTTCAACTATCCGTCGCTCTTTCGTGGCTTCTGGTGTGTTGTACCTTTTCTTCTCTATTATTCCAGCAATCATAGGTATGGCGGCACACGCTATTGACCCAACGCTGGATAACCCGAACTTCTCGTTCCCTTACATTGCAGCGACGGTACTACCTGTTGGCGTAGGCATGATTGTTCTTATCGCAGGTCTATCAGCAACCATGTCGAGTGCAAGCTCAGATGCGATTGCCGGTGTATCTATCCTACTGCGTGACGTGTACGTGATGTTCACAGGCCGCGTACCAAACAAAGAATCAATGTTGAACTACTCTCGTCTAGCTTTGGTTGTGGTGATTGGCTTCGCACTACTGTTCGCACTGACGTCAAACGACATCATTGGCTACATCACTAAGATGATTTCAACGGTTATGTCGGGCATGTTTGTGTGCGGTATGTTGGGTAAATTCTGGAAACGCTACAACTGGCAAGGTGCGCTTGCAACACTAGCGGGTGCTTCTGTAGCTTCATTCGTAGTAATGTTAAACGCTGACTACACAGCCTTCTGGGGCAACCCAGTTATCCCATCATGTCTGTTTGCTCTAACGGCAGGTGTGGTTGTGAGCCTAGTGACTCCGGCTAACCAAGTAACACCTGAAATGGCAAAAGCGATTCTTGATGACGAGCGTGCTCAGATGGAGATGGAAATGTCTGAGACTGGCGTACTTGAAGAAGAAGCGGCACCTCAACGTCCTGCAAATCAAACAAGCTAAACCTAGTCTCCACAACTGGTTTGCTTAATTCAGGCCCTGCTTAGTGGCAGGGCCTTCTCCCACATATATCTCTCTATTTTAGGATCGGCTATGTCGGCATCTTCTCTGTTCAATATTGCTTTCTTTGGCGAATGTATGGTCGAAATCAGCGGCTCTCCATTAACCAAAAAGTTTGGCGGTGACACACTTAATACCGCACTTTACCTTTCTCGCTTAACTCAACATCAAAACCTCTCTGTGCACTATGCGACAGGGCTTGGCAGTGATGAGCTGTCTCAAAATATGATTGATAGCTGGCAACTAGAAGGCATTCAAACAAATTTCGTCGAACGCATTGCGAACAAGCTTCCTGGACTCTACATGGTTGAAACCGACGAGACAGGCGAGCGACACTTTCATTACTGGCGCAACGACGCGGCAGTCAAATCTTACTTTCAAGCTAGTGATCTGAATAAGCTTGAAATCGCCCTGACCGAGAAACAAGTCGATGCGGTTTACATCAGCGGTATCAGTATCGCGATTTTAGATGACGCCTATCGTGAGCGCTTATTCAAAGCTATTAGCGTGTTCTCAAATCAAGGCGGCAAGCTGATTTTTGATAACAACTATCGCCCGCAACTTTGGACGACTGAACAAGCTCAGCATTGGTACGCCAAGTTACTACCATTGGTCGACATTGCACTGATTACCGAAGACGACGACCTGCTGGTTTGGGGCAATGGCGAGAGCGTTCAACAACGCTGCCTTCGCTTAGGCTGCCAAGAGATCGTCATCAAACGTGGCTGTGAGCCATGCAAGATTGTTCAAGTTGAACAAGGCGATGTTGTTGAGAGTTATGTATCCGCGACTCGTGTTTCTAACGTGGTCGACACCTGCGCTGCGGGCGATTCATTCGCTGCGGGTTATTTAGCTGCGCGTCTTACTGGCGAGAGCGCCACCGACGCAGCCGAATTTGGCCACCAACTGGCTTCCATCGTTATTCAATACTCTGGCGCAATAATCCCTATGAGCGCTATGAGCCAACTGATTAAAAAATAAAAAGCGGAACTATTATGTCTCAAGAAATGATCAACACACTTAAGCAGTTCAAAGTTATCCCTGTTATCCAAATCAACAAGGTGGAACATGCGATTCCACTAGCAAAAGTGTTGGTAGAAAACGGCCTGCCAGTAGCAGAAGTGACGTTCCGTACCGAAGCGGCAGCGGCAGCGGATTCGATTCGTGCGATGCGTGATGCCTACCCAGAGATGTGTATCGGTGCAGGTACAGTACTCACACCTGCGCAGATCGACCTTGCGAAAGAGGCGGGCAGCGAATTCATCGTAGCACCGGGCTTGAATCCCAACACAGTAAAACGTTGCCAAGAGATCGGTATGCCAATCGTTCCTGGCGTAAACAACCCAAGCCAAGTAGAGCAAGCGTTGGAGCTAGGTCTTAACTTTTTGAAGTTCTTCCCAGCAGAAGCGTCTGGTGGGATCAATATGGTGAAATCTCTGTTAGCGCCATACGTTGATGTGTCTTTAATGCCAACGGGAGGTATCGGCAAGCACAACGTGAATGACTACCTAGCCGTGGATCGCGTGGTGTGCTGTGGCGGTACTTGGATGGTATCTCCGAAGATGATCGAGAATGAACAGTGGGACGAGATCGCGGAGTTAGTTAGAGAAGCGGTCGCTCTTGTGAACTAACGAGAAGCGTTTGGAATAAAGATAAGTGTTTTAAATAAAGATAAACAACAGCAGTGGTTGATGGTTCTGTTTTGTGAATTGCCTCCGATAAACAAAACAGAACGCCCGTTATATAGGAAAACTAATAATGAAAAAAACTATATTATCCCTATTGATTTCAGGTTCAGTAGTGTCCCCAATGGCGTTAGCAATGGCTCCAAGTACCGATCTAAATTTAATGCCGTACCCGCAAACAGTCGAGCTGAAAGCTGGGCAGGTTAAGGTTGATGGCAACTTCAAGGTTTACATCAAAGGCTTTAACTCTGACCGTGTTGAATACACGGCGAAACGCTTTATTGACCGCCTTGAGCGCCAGACTGGTGTACCTATTCTAAACTGGCAGGTTGATAGCGCCGACCAAGCGAACCTGATCATTGATATCGACGCGGCGCCAAAATCTGAAGTACAAAACATTGATTCTGTGGAGTCCTACAAAATTACGACTCAGGGCGAACAAATCACGCTGAGCTCTCCAAGCCCATACGGCACAATTCACGGCATCGAAACCCTTTTACAGCTCGTTGAAACCACAGCGACTGGCTACCACATTCCTGCTGTCACGATTGTCGATGAGCCCCGCTTTCGTTGGCGTGGAGTCTCTTACGATACCTCTCGTCACTTTATCGAATTCGATGTGCTGATTCGTCAGTTAGATGCGATGGCATCGGCGAAGATGAACGTTTTCCATTGGCACTTCTGGGACGACCAAGGTATTCGCATTCAAACCGAATCATGGCCACGTTTGTGGTCTGAAACCGCTGATGGTAACTACTACACCAAAGACCAAGTCCGTTACTTAGTGGAATACGCGCGTAATCTTGGTATTCGTGTGATTCCAGAGGTGTCTCTTCCGGGTCACTCTTCTGCGGTTGCTTATGCTTACCCGCGCCTGATGTCGGGTGGTGAAGGTCAAAGCTATGAGCAAGAGCGTGGTTGGGGCGTGTTTGAACCATTAATGGACCCATTGAATCCAGAGCTCTATGAAATGCTGGGCGACGTATTTGATGAAGTGACCGAGCTGTTCCCAGACGAGTATTTCCACATCGGTGGCGATGAGCCGAACTATGCGCAGTGGAAAAACAGCGAAAAGCACCAACAGTTCATTGAAGAGAATAATATCGATGGTGAGCGTGGCCTGCAGTCTTACCTCAATGTAAAAGTTGAGAAGATGCTCGAAGAGCGCGGTAAGAAGATGACGGGTTGGGATGAGATCTGGCATAAAGATCTGCCAACTTCTATCGTGATTCAAAGCTGGCAAGGGCACGATAGTATCGGTCGTGCAGCGAAAGAGGGCTACCCAGGTATTCTTTCTACGGGTTACTACCTAGATCAACCTCAGCCAACTAGTTACCATTATCGCAACGATCCAATGCCAAGCGGCATCACGGTTGACGATAAGCTGCACAGTGGCGAAAAATTCGTGACTTACCAATGGCAGAAACCTCGTTCTAAAGGCAGCCCACGTAAGGGAACACTGACCATGATTGAAGCAAAAGACGGCACGTTCCGCGCATTCAGTGATTACAACGGCAAGTCTCGTGAAGAGATCTACATCCTTGATTACGTGCCGGGCAAAACCTTTGTCGGCCACTTCGATAACTTCATGTCGTACACCGAGTTCAACCTGAACCTAAATCCAAATGGGTTTGCGGAAGGCAGCTATCAGTTAATTGGTAACGTGCGCTGGCCAACCACAGGTGAAGTGATTGCGAGCAGTGATGTTGAAGGCAGCGTGATCCCTGAGCCAAATGGTGGCTACCCTGCAGAGTTAACCGACAAAGAAAAAGAGCTGATTTTAGGCGGCGAGATCACCATGTGGCTAGAAAACAAAGACAGCCTCACGGTTGAAAACTACCTATGGCCACGTAGCTATGCAATTGCAGAGCGTTTCTGGTCGGATGCAGAACTGACCGACGAACGAAGCATGTATAAGCGCATGAAAGCGATGGATACATGGTCGGAAGTGTCGGTTGGGTTACGTCACCACGCCGATGCTGACATGTTGTTGAAGCGCATTGCAAAAGGCCAAGATATTCACGACCTGCGCGTGCTAGCTAAATACACCGAGCCAGCTCAATACTACGCTCGCAACTGGGAGAAGTGGAATTCTACGGAACCTAAGGGCACTTTATACAGCCAATACGAGCGCTTAAACCGCTTCGTTGATGCGCTGCCTGTGGAAAGCTACGCCGTGTATGAGATGCAAGACTTGGTCAATGACATGGCGACAGGCAATCAACAAGTGCTTGAGCAACTTGCTGAGCATTATCAGCAAGCAAAATCGGCTGCACTAGCGGCTAAAACTGTCTTCGTTGGCAACGTATCTTCGGTAGAGACTGTGGTGGTTGCAGAGAAAACCGTTGAAGTGGCAGACTTGGCGTTAACCTTGATTGCTAAAGCACAAGCAGGCGAGAAAGTAAGAGAAGCAGACGTGAATGCCTACCAAGCGATACTGTCTGATTCGGCGAAAATCTATGATGAATCAATCATCGCGATTGTTCGCCCGACTGAGTTACTGTTAAAGCAGCTAGCTGAGTAAGTCGCGAACTGATTAACTGATAAGTCATACGCTAATAAGTGAATCAAAACCGCCCTCTGTGGGCGGTTTTTTAGTTCTGTCTTCTTTATGTGGTGCGATTTAATGCTTTTTGTTAGTAACTACTCACTATCTATATTCTTCAGCGTTAATGTGAATGTCATGCCTTGGTCTGGGTTGTTCTTTGCTATCAAGGTGCCTTGCATATCCCGTACATTGTTGGCTGTAATAGCCAACCCGAGCCCCAAGCCTTCGCCCATCTTTTTGTTGGTATGAAATGGTTCGAAAATGGTTTCGAGTTGATCTTCAGACACACCACAACCGTTATCTTGAACCTTGATGATCACGCGTTGTTGCTCGGTATGAGCGCTGATCACAATGGTTGCTGGTTTCTGATTCTGCGTGGCATCGACAGCGTTTCTAAGCAGGTTACCAAGCACTTGACGAAGTCGCGCCTCTTCTCCCATTACCATCGAAATATTGGAAGCGACACGCACGCGAATATCGACGTTTTCCAGTTCGGCTTGATGAATTCGCAGGGTTTCTTGCAGTGCGTCTGTCAGTGAAACTGGGTAAGGCTTTTCAAGTCTTTGGAAGGCGAACGACTTCAGTTGGCTGGTCATGTTAGCCATTCTGTCGATCAGGCTCATGACTAAGTCCATGTTCGCTTTCAACATCTTGGTCTTGCCTCTTTCCATCAATAGCTGGTTACTTGAAAGTAGCGTTTTTAGGCCAGTAAGCGGCTGATTGAGTTCATGAGTAATCGCACTCGACATCCGCCCTAGTGCAGCCAGTTTGCTAGATTCGACAAGTTCTTGCTGCGCATCTTTTAGATCTTGAGTTCGCTCTTCGACCCGCAGTTGTAGCGTTTTATTGGCGTTTTGCACCGCAATTTCGGCTTTCTTACGTTTGCTGATATCGATTACGGTACACAGGTAGTAAGTCGTCGCATGCCAAGGAAAGGCGCTAATAGAGAATAAAACAGGGAAGTAGCTGCCATCGCTGCGTCTTGCCATGGTTTCGACGCTAGTTATCTCGGCCAGCTCTTGATGCTGCTCTAAGTTTTTGAGCAGTTGCAAGGTGGTTGAATTCGGATTACCTGCCTCAAATAACTGCCACGCCTTGATGTTATTGATCATTGAATCAGATAGTGAAAAGTAGTTCTTCGCCATCAGGTTGATATCGTGAATGCGTCCGTGTTTATCGATCAGTATTAACCCAACATGGGTTTTATTGATCATCCCAGACAGTCGTTTCTCAGACTCTTCGATAAGCTTTTGGATTCTCAGATTGCTGAGCTTTTTCTGGCGTCTTTGGTAAAGAATAACCAACAGTAACAGAATGAAAAGACAGCCAACCGCCACACTCCAGCTGATCCAGTTCGTGGTCTGGTTGAGGCTGGTTAATGGCGTTAGGTAGGTTAAACGCCAATTCAGATCGTCTAACTTGATGGACTGAATTAGGTAATCTTTATCTTGCAATCGCCACACGCGAATATGGGTTTGGTCATACAGCTCACGTTTTGTCGCTGTGGGCTGAGAATTGAAGGTGTCATTGAACCAATCGGCACTCAACCTGTTGTCACTGGAGAGAAAGAACTGATCGCGAGGGTTCTGAAACAGTATCGCCTCACCATCGGCAAACCATTGATCGGTTAACAATGACAAATCGATTTGCACCGCGACAATGCCAACCACATCAGAGGCTCGATATACGGGTGCCGCTATGAAGTAATCGGGTGTCACGCCTTTGTTTTTTGTCACCACTGAAATCGCACCACCTTGTTGGTGGATCTTCGAAACAATTGTACTGGCGTTCTTATTGCTCAGTTTGCTTCTTTCAACACTCGATACCAACAAGTCCCCTTCGCCAGAAAGCAGATACCAGCCCTTGGTGTTGGCGGCTTTATCCAATTGAATCAGCTGCTTCTTAATGCGTTTTTCTAGGCGGGCTTCACCATCAATGAAGCGCACACTGGTTTCATCATTGGTTACTAGGTAGGGCAGATAATAGAAACGCTTAAGGGTTCGCCTTGCTTCGGCAATGTAGCCAAGGAAGCGCTGTTCGGCATAGCGTTGGGCTTGTTCAAGCTTCCACTGGCTGATGCCATTCTTGGTGGTGACCTGCACCAAACCAATCAATAAACAGGTACACAGGAATAACCAATATCGATTGTTATTCATCATTTCTGATCAAATCCCTTTAAAATTAGTGGCTTGCCTCTTTGAGCTAGTGGTTTGACAAGGTTTTATGTTTGCTTTTTAAGCGAATGGAGAGTGAGACAAATCGAAGCTAACAAACATTATTAAACTGTTAAAGGAGTGTTATTCAAAGTGGGAGCTAGCTCCTTTTCGTCTGAGGTTTTTTTACATACCGTGGACGATATTAATCAGATGTAGAGTGGCGGAACCAAACTATGCAGCGTATTGCTTTAATTGAAGATGACGCGATTGTGCGTCAAGCAACCAGCCAATGGTTGCAGCTGGCGGGCTTCGATGTCACCGCATTTGAAGTAGGACAAGATGCGTTAAACGCCGTAGAGCAGGGTGATTTTCAAACCATTATCACCGATGTTCGTTTACCTGATATTGATGGTGTTGATCTGCTAGGGCGTTTCAAAGGTCTTGTGCCAGATGTGCCTGTTATTTTGATTACTGGGCATGGTGATGTCGATATGGCGGTGAAAGCCTTACAGCAAGGTGCCTATGACTTCATTGAGAAGCCATTCGACCCAGAGCGTCTGTCTCAAACGGTATCGGAAGCGGTAGATAAACATCAAAGTGGCCAAGACAGAAACAGTCGTCAGAACTATCTGGATAACCTTAAGGGCATTGAACAGGTGCTGATCGGTCGCAGTAAAGTGATGTGTGAACTGCGCGAGCAAATCCAGAAAGTCGCTTCCATAGACACCAACGTGATCATCTATGGTGAAACGGGTTGTGGTAAAGAGCTGGTCGCCTCTTGCTTACATGAATTCAGCCAACGTAAAACCCATCCGTTTGTTCCGCTCAACTGTGGCGCAATCCCAGAAAATCTCTTTGAAAGCGAGCTGTTTGGACACGAAGCCGGAGCGTTTACTGGTGCGGCCAAACGACGCATTGGTAAGCTGGAATTTGCCGACAAAGGCACAGTGTTCCTTGATGAAATAGAGAGTATGCCGCTGTCGATGCAGGTAAAAGTGCTGCGCACCTTGCAAGATAATGTCGTCGAACGCGTGGGGGGGAATCAGCAACAACATGTTGATCTACGAGTGGTCTCTGCCTCGAAAAGCGATCTACTGAATCACCCCGACTTTCGCCAAGATCTATTCTATCGTTTGAATGTTGCCCAGCTGCATTTGCCTCCACTCAGTGAGCGTGAAGAAGATGCCTTACTTTTGTTTGAACACTTCACCCAAGAAGCCAATTCCGAAACACGTATAGCCAGTGAGGCTGATCGCTATGCACTGCTCTCGTATGCGTGGCCGGGCAATGTGCGTGAACTGCGTAATGTTGCGATTCGTTTTGCATTGGATGAAAGCTTGACCGTTGGGGATATTTTGGCGTGTCGTCCCAATTCTGTCACAGAGTCCACAACGGCGGGCATCCCTTTGGCGGTTCAAGTACAGAGCTTTGAAAGGAAAGTGATTCATGATGCCTTAGTTCGTTATAAAGGGCGTATCAATGACGTGATGCAAGATTTGGATTTACCTCGTCGAACATTGAACCAAAAGATGGTGCGTTATGGGTTAAATCGAAGTGACTATGTTAACCCTTAGAGAGCGGCTTCATCGCAGTGCTTGTTGATTTTTAATGAGCAATAAATGGCTTATTGCATATTTATCAATTTACATACATTGATCACACAACTGCAACATGGTGTGACTTGCTTCCCGATCTACAGGTGTTAATTCCGGTAGCCGATAAGCCAAAAATGGCTTACTTAATAACAGGGGAATAAGCAAAAAACGGCTTATTTTGAATAGGTTTTAAAATAAAAGTAAATTAAAACAAATAGTTAAAAACTGGCATTACGCTTGCTATCTATTGTTGTTAACAAAAATATAACGTGAATAACCCTACATGGAGAGTAACAATGAAATACAACAAGCTGGTTAAAACTTTAGCGCTAGCAATGGCTTCTCTTGGCCTTATCAGTAATGCGTCAGCTGAAGAAGATCGCAGCTATATTTTAGCGACGGCTTCAACGGGTGGTACCTATTATCCAGTGGGTGTGGCCTTAGCGACATTGAGTAAAGTTAAGCTTGCGCCTAAGCAGCATTTTTCTTTAGCGGCTATCAGCTCTGCGGGCTCGGGTGAGAACGTAAAGTTGTTGAACGAGAACGAAGCTCAGTTCGCAATTCTACAAGGTTTGTATGGTGCTTGGGCTTGGCAGGGTTTGGGGCCATATGAGAAATCTGGCAGACAAACTCAACTGCGTTCAGTTTCCATGTTATGGCAAAATGTAGAACACTTTATTGTGCGTTCAGATCTAGCAAAAACAGGTACGGTAAGCGATCTAGAGAACCTAAACGGTAAGAAATTCTCTATCGGTAAGAAGAACTCAGGCACTGAGAATTCAGGACGCCAGATCATGCAGGGCCTATCGGTTAACCCAGAACAATTTAAACTCGCCTTTATGGGTTACGGTGGCAGTGCTAGTGCACTACAAAACGGCACGATTGATGGCATGAATACGCCTGCTGGTGTGCCTGTTGGTGCGGTAACACAAGCCTTTGCTGCCTTGGGTGAAGATATTCAAATCCTGTCGTTTACCGATGCGCAGATCAAACAAGCGAATGGCGATTACAATATCTGGACCAAGTACGAGATTCCAGCAAACACTTATCCAGGTGTCGACAAACCAATTACTACGATTGCCCAACCTAACTTCCTAGCAGTTCGCGAAGACATTTCTGAAGACGATGTGTATCAACTGACCAAAGCTATCTATGAAAACCTACCTTTCCTACAAGGTATCCATAAAGCAACCAAAGCAATGGCACTTGAGAAAGGGATCGCAGGTCTGCCTGTTCCTCTTCACCCAGGCGCTGCACGTTATTATCGAGAGATGGGCATCGAGATCCCTTCTGAGTTGATCGTTAACTAGCTTATCTTTTGTCAGGTAACTATTGGTTCGTGAGCTAATGATTTGTCGCGAACAAGCTGTTTGTCATCAACTAACCCCTTCGTGACTTAATTGCTTGGTGCACGTTCGCTCAAGAATGTGTTCGTGCACCTCCTCACTTTATGGATTTTCTCTTCGTGTTTGCTGCGGAGAGCAGGAGTTTTCTATGAGCGATTCGCTGCAGCAGGAACTGAAAAAATTTGAACTGCCGACCCGAACGGATTTCCCGTGGGTGGGTAAAGCAATAACGACAATGGGAGTGCTCCTCTCGTTGTTACACATTTGGTTTAACACCTTATCTACCTTGCCTGAACTTTGGATCTCGGCGACCCACTTCGCTGGCTTTGCGATCATTTGTGCACTCTGGTATCCCGCTCATATCTCGCTGAAAAATAGCAAGATAGCGCTGGCTGTCGACATCGGAATTGCCTTGGCGGCTCTGGCTTGTCTTATCTACATCCCCTTTGCAGAAGATGCGTTGTATGACCGAGGCGTAAAATTTATCGCCAGTGATTGGTTTTTCTCTATCTTGGCGATTGCCATCGTCATTGAGCTGATTAGACGCACTATGGGCTGGTTCATTCCAGTGCTTATCTTAGTGTGTTTAAGTTATGTAGTGCTTTGGGGACAATGGACCAGCGGTATTTTTCATTTTCCGGGTTTAAGCCTTGAGACGTTACTTTATCGAAGCTTTTATTCATCAGAAGGGATGTTTGGTTCGATCTCAAGAATCAGTTGGACCTTCGTGTTCATGTTCATCTTATTTGGCGCATTTTTAGTTCGATCTGGTGTCGGCGACTACATTATTGATGTATCCCGTGCCGCGGCGGGCAAAGTGATTGGTGGCCCTGGTTTCATTGCCGTTATTGGCTCCGGCTTGATGGGCTCAGTCTCCGGGTCGAGCGTAGCAAACACAGTATCGACGGGCGTGATCAGTATTCCCTTGATGCAAAAGGCAGGTTTCCCTTCGCGCTTCGCGGCAGGTGTTGAAGCGGCTGCATCTACTGGCGGGCAGCTGATGCCACCTGTGATGGGTGCGGGCGCGTTCATCATGGCCTCTTACACGCAAATTCCTTATGTCGATATTATTGCGGTTTCCTTCGTTCCTGCGCTTATCTACTTTTTGTCTGTGGCATTCTTCGTGCGCATCGAAGCAAAACGCAGTGGTGTGCAAAAGGTGACTTCTGGCTGTGAGCCTCTATTGAAAGTATTGCTGTCGGGTTGGCACAACCTGATCCCATTAGCGGTGTTAGTGACTCTGTTGGTGAAGGGCTTTACGCCGACTTACGCTGCGGGCATCTCGATTCTGTCTGTCGTGGTGGCTTCATGGTTCTCTAAAAATCACAAAATGGGTCCAAAGGCGATCATCGAAGCGCTTTCTCAAGGCGCAAAAAACATGGCGACCACGGCTGTGTTGCTAGTGGGCATTGGTCTGGTGATCAACGTGATCAGCACGACTGGTATTGGTAACACCTTCTCGTTGATGATCAATAGCTGGGCGAACGGCGATTTGTTGGTGATGATCGCCTTAATTGCACTGGCGTCTTTGATTCTGGGCATGGGGTTACCAGTAACCGCGGCTTATATCGTGTTGGGTACTCTGTCTGCACCAGCTTTGTATAAACTGATTGCTGAAAGTCAGTTGCTCGACCTGTTGGTTTCGGGACAGTTACCGGAACAGGCGAAAGCTATCTTCATGTTGGCTGCGCCAGATAAGCTTGATTTGCTGAACGCGCCAATGGCACTTGAAACAGCCAAAGAGATGATTGCGTTAGTCCCTGCTGATTTTGTGGAAACTCTGCTTGAACAGAGCCTTGGCTTAGAAGCGATCAGCCTTGCACTGCTTTCTGCCCACTTGATCATTTTCTGGCTATCGCAAGACAGCAACGTGACTCCGCCTGTTTGTTTAACTGCATTTGCGGCTGCAACCATTGCTAAAACACCCCCGATGAGAACGGGATTAATGGCATGGAAGATAGCCAAAGGCTTGTATTTAGTACCATTGTTGATTGCCTACACTAACTTGGTAAGTTGGGATGTGATCTCCGTGTTAGTCACGGGTGGCTTTGCTGTTATTGGTACTTACGCGTTTATCGCGGCGATTGAAGGTTATCTAGAGAGCGAAGTTAATATTATTACTCGAGTAGCGTTGGTTGCGGTAGGTATAGCTCTAGTATGGCCTGATGTTTCAGTCGTGATCCGTTTGGTATGTGTTGCCATTTTTGTTGGCATCTTTATCTACAGCGGTCGTAAATACGATGCTAATCAAGTGAAAATGGAATCAGAAAGTGAGGAAAAAAAGTTACCTCAAACCGGGTCTAACACTGTCGCGTCTTCCCTATAATTAAAAGGATTGAATGTAGGAATATTATGAACTCAATATACGACTATATTATCGTTGGTGGCGGCATTGTTGGCGTGTCGACGGCTTGGCAATTACAGCAAGCTCACCCTGATAAAAGTATCCTTTTAGTCGAGAAGGAACGTGGTTTCGCGCAGCACCAAACTGGCCATAATAGCGGGGTGATTCATGCTGGTGTTTACTACGCTCCGGGCAGTTTAAAGGCGGATTTTTGTAAACGCGGCGTAGAGCGCACCATCGCCTTTTGTAGCCAACACGATATCCCCGTCGAAAACTGCGGTAAGTTGTTGGTCGCGACCAATGAGCAAGAAGTGGAGCGCATGAATGCGCTCTATCAGCGTTGCCACGATAACGATATTGATGTTGATTTGTTGGATCAAGCTCAGCTCAAACTTGCCGAGCCAAATATCACGGGTTTGGGTGCGATTTATGTCAAAACCACCAGTATCGTCGACTACAAAAAAGTCACCGAAGTGATGGCTCAAGAGTTTGTTGAGGCGGGTGGTAAGCTTAGCCTTGGTACGGAAGTGATCATGGCCGATGAGCAAGAAGATGAAGTGCAGTTAACGTGCAAAGTAGATGGTCAGACTCTTCAACTGAACAGTCGATTCTTGATCACGTGTTCTGGCTTGATGGCCGATAGAATGACCAAGATGTTAGACATCGAAACCGACTTCCAAATCGTGCCTTATCGCGGTGAGTATTATCAGTTAGACGCTAAGCACAACCAAGTGGTGAATCATCTTATCTATCCGATCCCTGACCCAGAACTGCCTTTCTTGGGCGTGCATTTAACACGCATGATTGATGGCTCCGTAACAGTAGGGCCAAATGCAGTTCAAGGCTGGAAGCGAGAAGGTTATGGCAAGCTTAACTTTAGCTTCAAGGACACTTGGCAGATGCTGAGCTTTGTGGGTTTTTGGAAAGTGACTGCGAATCACTTGAAAACGGGTTTGGTCGAGTTTAAGAACTCGTGGTGGAAACCGGGATATCTAAAGCTAGTGAACAAATACTGCCCGAGTATTACGGTTGATGATTTTAAGCCTTATCCTGCTGGGATTCGTGCTCAAGCGGTGCTGAAAGATGGCACCTTGGTTCATGATTTCCTGTTTGCCGAAAGCCCAAGAAGCTTACATGTATGTAACGCGCCATCACCGGCTGCGACCTCTGCAATGCCGATTGGTGAGTACATCTGTGGCAAGGTAATGAAAAAGACGGCTTGATGATAACTAAAGGTTATTAAGTTGAGATGCTCTCCGAAGACAATAAAAAATCCGCAAGCTCCAATCTATTTATGATCGTGGGCTTGCGGATTTTTAGTTTTAGCCGTGTCTACTCGGTTTAACTGTTAGTCAATTAACTAACCCTACAGCCAATCAGGAACGAAATTAGCAACGATAGATACGTCGCTGAAGTTGCGATAGCCACGCACCATGATGTTGAACTCACCCGCAGGCATATCTAACACACACTGTTCGTTGCTGCTGTTCTGGTATGGGCGACAGTCGTAGCTTGCTTTTGATACGGTGCCATTGTGTTTCACATAAAGGTCGGCATCGCCACTACGAGGGCCTGTTAATGTTACCGTTAACTGACCTGCACTTTCCGTCGTAAATGTGAAGAATTGCTCTTCACCATATCCTGCAGAAAGCCCTTCAACGGGGACGTCATTTTGCAGCTCTTTAGGGCCAGCAACCGGTGAATCAAGGCTGGTTTCGACAAGGTAAGCAATGGCTAGTTTGGCGAACTTGGTCGCGTGTGTTGCGGTTGGATCGGAATTCTCAAGCGTGTCGTGTTGGGTATGAATACTTGGGTTGTAATCATTGAACATGCTTTCGAATGGCATGGCAGCTGGGTAGCCAACATTGTGCCAAGATGCGTGGTCAGAACAGGCATAGCCACAATCATCAAAACCGTAACTGATGTCGCTCGCGTAAGTGTCGATTAGCTCGCTTAAGTAGGCGGTGAGGTTGCTGTCGGTGTAGTCCGTGATGAAGGTGATATCGTGCGCAGAACCGTTGTAGTTGGTCATGTCTAATTGCAATACGGACAAAACGTTGGCTTGCTCATCTCTTAAAGCGTTGGCGACATCTTGTGAGCCACGTAGCCCTACTTCTTCAGCAGCATAACCATAGAACTTAATGGTTTTGTCTGGTTGAATGCCACTGGCGATCATCAGGCGAAGCGACTCTGTTACCGTTGCAATGCCAGACGCATCATCATCGGCTCCCGGTGAGATGGTGCCTTCGCTTGTCCAAGATCCAACGGTCGAATCAAGGTGTCCACCAACCACGACGATCTCTTCAGGATATTTAGCGCCAAGCAGTGTCACTTCAACGGATTTCTGTGGGTATTCGGCATGCGTGATCTGGCGTGCAGACGCATACGGCACATCTTTAATTTCCTTCTCCCAACGTTCTAAAAGCCAATCTGAAGCAGCGACACCAGTAGAAGTAGTATAAAAACGGTTGGTGAAGTTGGTTAGATTTTCGATGGTCGTGACCATGTTGTTCGGCTCGACCTGAGCGAGTAGGTCGTTCACCGTATCTTGATGGCTGATAACTGGCTTTTCGAAGTTGCTCATGGTCAGTGGCATAGCTGCCGCTTTGAGTGCGCTTGCTTTGTCTTCGTGCACCATGTAGCCACCACAACGGTGGGTTTCTTCGTGCATGTGGCTAGATAGTTTCGCCAGCTCTTTCTGGTTGATTTTCGCGACGATGGAATGCTTGTTTCCGGTCACGCTTGGATAAACCGTTGCGCCATGCTGAGTCATTATATGCTGTGCGTCAGCATCGGTGGTGATCCAAACTTCTTCGTTCGCTGGTGGTGTGATGCCTAGGGATGCGTAAGCCGAAGTACTGTTGATTAAGGCTAAAGAACCTCCGAGTACAGCCAAAGCTAGCATGCTTTTTTGAATAGCCATTTGTCGTCCTTTTTATGGTGAGTATTGTTATGTTGATGGGGGTGATTTTTGTGTAATACGTGGATGTTTCATGTAGACGTTTCATTCGCTAAATAGCTCATTGCCAAATAGCGAAAAGGGCTCCTATAAGGAGCCCTGAATCTACTTTCGATTATTGAGTTTTAATGAAACGGTAATGCTTGGTTTCTGAACAGATATCGCTTGAGGTACACACTTGGTACTCCACATCCACTGTGCCGTTGTGACGGAACTTGTCGACGTATGAGTTGAAGTCTGTAGCACCAACATTCTTGCCATTACGCTTAATCACGAAGTAGTCGTTGGTATCGTAATCCCATGCCAGCTTAACGCGCGCCTTGCCGTTCGGGTTTTTGTTACCAAACTTCAGTTTTAGCGGGAAGCCTTCTGCTGAGTCACCTTCAATCGTGATCGACTTGCTGGTTGATGTTGCAACGCCTGCATCGTCAGTCACGGTTAGAGTCACCACGTAGTCGCCAGCTTCAGCGTAGGTATAACGAGTCACTTCACCGGTTTGCGTGTTGCCATCGCCTAGGTTCCATTGGTAAGAGACGATCTGGCCATCGCTGTCCGAACTTGTGCTACGCAGCTCTACTTCTTTGCCTACGACCGTGTGTTCGAAAGAAGAAACTGGCGGTACGTTAGCATTGCCTGATTCGTACGATGCTTTCAGATTTGCACCTGCGTAATCTGAGTAACCCAGAATGTTCACCGTGTAGCGACCAGCTGTTGGGTTTTCAATTACACATACTTCATCGGTTACGCTTTCACTCTTACAGATATTCTCTTGAGAGCTTGGCGCATAATCTAGACCAACATACATATCCGGATCACCAGTAGACACAGCAAGATCAATCGTTAGCTTATCTTGGCCTGCTGGTACTTCGATATCGAAGTAAGTTTTTGAGCCGGTTTCACCAGCAACCGCAGCTTCAACACCGTTTTCAAGGCGTTGGTATTCCGGTTCTGGTGGAAGTGGTGGTTCGCCACACGGTGACACACCCACTAAGTTAAACGCAGAAACAACATCATCGGCACTGTAGCCAAGGTCGGTTGCTGAGTTTTTCACGCCACAAGCACCCTGCCAGAAGTCGCTGTTTTCAGACCAGTAGATCTGGTTGGCTAACACGAACAGTTCGAACGCTTTCTTGGTATCCCAACCTTGTGTGGTTGCAAGATGGTAGAACGCCTTGTTGAACACGCCAGAGCTGTAGTGCACGTTTAAGCCATCGTAGTACTCGGATGCATTGTTGATTGAAGAGCCATCGCGTGATGGATCGTCCATGTAACGCAGTGCACCTTCGCCTTTAAAGATATTGCGTCCGACCATCCAGTCGTTGGTGCCTTTCATGTAGTATTCAGCCGCTTCACCCGCCATGTCCGAGAATGCTTCGTTCATACCGCCGGATTGGTTTGCGTATATCAAACCTGAGTTTTGCTCAGTGAAACCGTGGCTCACTTCATGGGCTGATACATCTAGGCTAACAAGCGGGTAAAAGAAGCTCTCCCCATCACCAAAGGTCATGGCTCTGCCGTCCCAAAATGCATTCTCGTAGTTTTCACCGTAGTGAACACGCATCATGAGCTTGAAGGAGAGTGGTGCTGTGTCGAACCAGTTTTTATACATATCGAACACGATGTTGCCAAAGTAATGGGCATCGTTGAGTGGTGAGAATGCGCCGTTCACTGCTTTATATTCGTTACGAGGACATTCATAGCTGTAAGTGGTGTCGCCGTCGGTCGCGCCATTAAGGTCAACGGTAACGACATTTTCAGACTCCATTACACACTCTGTGCCCACTTCTTGAACATCAAGGTAGTGGTAGTCGGTGCCGTATTCGTACATGCCGGTTTTTTCGTTGCCGCCAGGGCCAGTGCCGATCTGAGCATGGGCAATACCTTCCCAGCGGTCGATGACTTCGCCTGTGTGCGCGTCTAGCATGGTGAACGGTCGAGTCGGCAGTTCACTGCCTTCTACTAGGTAAGAGACAACGTACACTAGTCGTGTTTTATCTACGCTTTGCTGTCCGATGCCTTGCTTCACAGAGCCTTGATAGATAAATAGCTGATGTTGAACGTTGTCTAGAGATTTGCTGGTTAAGCCTTGAGTCTTTAGATCTTTACTTGCGAGTTCAACCGCTTGAGCGCTGTTGATTGATGGCTTAACAAAAGATCGCTCTAGGGTCGTTGTTTTAAGGTAGCGACCTTGAACGGACTTAAGTGCGCCACCTTGGACACTTTGGGTGGCATTTAGGTAATGTCCCCATACCGGTGTTCCCCAGATGTTCTGCTGGATCTTAACTTTATAGATACCACGCTTTTTCAGGTTTACTTCTTTCACCATCTTGAAGCTAGAGGCGTTACTGACTCCTAACTGAGCGTTTAACCCAGAGAAGCTAGTAAAGTTGATCGGTTGATCGATTTGAACGGATTCACTTGCATGCACTGACAAAGACATAGCACTGGCTATAGCAACGGCAACTAAACGTTTTCTTATTTTCATTGTTGTTTTCTCTTTCCATGTAAAATCCAAGAAAACGTAACAAATTAATCACAGCGAATTTACATCATTCGATCTGATTAATTAGTAGCATGGCAATGATCTCTTTTATTCATGAAACTTATATTTCTCGTATTTACAGATAGTTATCATTTCTGTTTATTTTTGAACGCACCTATATGTTTATTTATAAAATCATGACACTTTTATTAAGTGTTTATTTCTCTTGGAAATTAAGATTTTCGAGTAAATTGATCTGTGCCTCAATTAACGGATTCTGGGTTGATAGAAGGATCAACGATTTGAAAGTGTCACTTTAAACAGAAGGCCATTTAGCGAATTTAGGGGCAATTTTGATAAGAAATCGAAGACTTTTCGGCTTATTTTTCGAATTGTTAGTTAAAAGAGGGAAGGGGAATCGGGCACTTGTTTGGCACAGAGCACAAAATCTGCTGGATGAAAAAAGCCAGCGACGGGTCACTGGCTTAGATTAACTCAGTTTGTGCAGGCTACTGAATATAGGTAGGCAACTGCGACACTTAATTATGGTACGTGGCTAACGTCACTATAGCGAATTACTGCTTTTTACCGCCAACTTGTACGTAGTCGATACCGATAATACGGTTGATGATACCCAGAACAGAGCTCGTATCAGAGTTTGTTGAGCGAATCGTATCAACCGTTGCACCTTCAGGTACTAATTCCATTGCGCGGTCTTGAGTGTTACCTGGCACTTGGAAACCGACAATGTTGAAGCTCTCTGCGTGCGCTGTGTACACTTCTTCGTTGTGGCTGATACCAGAACAACCCGCTAGAGAAACAATGCCTAAAACAACTAATAACTTTTTCATACAAACACCTTAAGAAAGATTGGAATTTAGATTCAATAGGTTCATTGGGAGACAGCATCTCCCGACCGATGTTGAACATTATTCCAGAGGTGTTTTGTAGTTACTGTATGGGTTTGTCAGTTGAATCATTACATAGCTGAATGGTTATGGTGAATACCGCCCCCTTTAAGGTTTGGCTCTGACCAACCTCTACGGTCGCGCTATGTTGAGCACAGATCTTTTCGACGATAGAAAGCCCTAAACCATGGCCGCTCTTGGCCTTGTTACGCGCTTTGTCGCCAACGTAAAAGGGTTCGAACAGGCGAGCTTGATGTTCTTGTGCCACGCCATCACCATCATCATGTACCGCGATCTGTAGCTTATCTTGATGCACGCTTGCTTCAATCGACACTTGCGAACGTGCGAATTTCATTGCGTTACGCACTAGGTTATCTAGTGCTCGGTTAAATAGCGTTTCATCCGCCATTATTGAGCTAGGTTGCGCTGGTAGCGATAGGTCGATGTTGAGCTGAGTGTCTTTGTTCCAACGCGCCATTGCGTGGTCGAGAAAGTCTCGAATCTCTAATGGCTTTTTTAAGTTCTCTAGGTCAGTGCTATCGAGTTTGGCGTAATACAATAGTTCATCGACCATCTTTTCCATCTCTTCAGTGTCTTCGACAATACTCTCTATCGTACGCTCCTGCTCTTCGTTTAGCTGAGTGTCTTTCAACATTTCAGCTTGCCACTGAATACGGAATATTGGCGTACGCAGTTCATGAGCGACAGCATTAGTGAGTGAGCGATTACTTTCAACTAAGCGATGAATTCTGTCGGCCATCAGGTTGAAGGATTTGTTCAGTGAACCAATCGCAACACCGCTTGAAGTCTCGGCTCGTGTGGAGAGATCCCCTTCAGCAAAACGCAGAGTGGCAGACTCAAGCTTTTTGACTCGGCGGAAGATAATAAATAGATGACACAAGCCATATAAGATAAAGCTCGCTAAAAAGAACAACCAAATGAGGTCATCCTCCAACTCAATTTTTTGCCTAACGAACGCTTCACTGTTGGGAAGGTAGTGATAGGTATTGTCGCTGCTTGCTAAGCGAAACCATAGGTCACGCTCATCATCGTGAAAGATAAAGGTATTCGGATTGGTACTGAAGAACTCTGAAACGGGGCCTGGTATTTCATCGTCTGGGCTGAACGTAACCAGTTTATTTCGTGTGGTTTCTACAAATTGGTTTATCGCTTGATGAGCAGCTTCAAGACCCTGATTTTTAGCGATATTTTCGATCAATTGCTGGTGGGCAGTCGCTTCGTAATCTTCCAGTACATATTCGTAGTCGGTATTGAGCTGATAGACGCTAATCTCGTAGGCGACAAGGCCGGCCATGAAGCAAACTAACAGCCCTAATAGGGACTCCAAAAAGATACGTCGCATAATCGCTCTCTCTATTACGCTCGTATTGAGCGAGGTTAACGCCAGGCGGTCGAAACAAATAAGTAGCCTTTACCGCGAATGGTCTGAATTTTCTCTGCTGGTGTGTGGTCGTCGCCCAAAATCTTCCTTAGACGTACAACCTTGTTGTCAATCGTCCGGTCTATTCCGTCGTACTCAATCCCGCGCAATGTTTGCGTCAAGTAGTCACGAGATAACGGCGTGTCTGGGTTGCTTGCCAATAACCAAAGTAGGTCAAACTCGCTGTCAGTGAGTGATAAAACCGCACCATAAAGTTCACACTTCTTATAAGTGTTTTTCAGAACGAGTTGATCGAACTGAAGGGTGTCTGAGTCATCGACTGAAGCGGTATTGGTGTCTTGGCGGCGTAATAGCGAACGAACTCTGGCCAGCAGAACTCTTGGTTTGATTGGCTTGGTGACATAGTCATCAGCCCCTGTCTCTAAACCAGCGACGTGGTCAAAGTCGTCATCGCTAGCAGTGAGCATCAAGATTTTACCTTTATAGTGCGTACGCGTCTGTCGGCAGATTGTAAGTCCATCAGTTACAGGAAGCATCAAATCCAGCAGTACGATGTCAGGTTGCTCCGTGAGGATGGTGTGTGCGGCATCACTGCCATCGTCCAACACCGTGACATCAAAATCTTGCGCGACGAAGTAGTCCTGCAACATTTTCTGAAGTTTCAAATCGTCTTCCACGATGATCATTTTAGGTTTTGTCATTCCATTATCAGCCTTGTCGTGCGTTTCACTTATTGAGATTAGGTGAGCGAGTCTTCGTCGTGATGAACCATTACGATTATACGCTATTGCATATAAGTTCAGATGCTTCGCCAAATACCTAAAGCGAATGATTAAACACTTTATAAGTTAGTTCAATGATGAATTGGCATTTATAGGAAAATAAAAAACATCGTTCAAATAGGCTCGACATTCTCATACATTTCCACGACAGATAAATTCAGCGCTAAACAATAGAATTTTCTCATCAAACATTTTGGGAATAACGGTATGAACGACTATAGAAATGCATTACTGGCGTTACCTTTGATTCTGTTAGCGGGCTGTAATTCAAGCTCTAACTCAGGTAAAGCTGCCACCAAAGTGCAAGCAAAACCTCAAGCGGATTACGTATTTTCATCAGCGAAACTGGGTGAGTTGTATAAAGAGCGACAAGAGGTCCAAGAATCCATAAAACTTGATTACAACGGTGTGCAGTATGAAATCGTTCTGTTTGCGGAAGATATTAGTGATAAGCAAAAAGTGGTTAGGCTTGCGGATAGTTTAGGTCAAAGTGTGGATCTGTACCTCCCTGATGCAGGATTTGATAGCTGCGGTATCTACACAGAGAGCAAGGGTTTGGACGTGTTTGATTGTGGTGCGGCTCAACGCTCAATCGGCAATGACACCACGTTAATTAACACGACGACGAATACTCATAAGCCCGTCGAGCTTGAGTATCACAATGAACTGGTTCAATACGTGACTAGCCTTGGGTCTACCATTCTGAGTAACACTAAAAGTGGGAACAAGGTAACGATAACCACCTCGTTTGCTTTCAACGCTTTTTACCGTGATGTGCTCAACGAGACTGGCGCTGTTGATCGCATTACTTCCACTCTAGGCGCATCAACCTATTCTCAGCTTTTTGATATCGTGAAATTGTATCAAGGCAGTGAGATGACGTTGAAGTTTACCAACCATATTGGTGGAAGTGCCGACGATGATATCAATATGTACACCGGTCGCATGATCCACAGTAACAACATGACGACGATCGTAACGCCTACGGGGTCGGTGTTCTCTGGCGGCACGGATCTTTTCGCTGCGGGTAACCCACGAGTTTTGCAACGAGCAGATACCACTAAAGCCATTGAGCTTAATAAGCAGGTTGGTGTGCACAGTTGGGCTGAGGATGATAAAACAGCCAAAGACTTCCCATACACGAACGAAAGCCATCGCAAGCAAGCGACCTACTTTAAAAAGGTAATGGGAGACAAAGGAATCGACTTCTATATCTTCACGTTGGATTCTGCTCCGGCTTCTGGCGAACACTGGGTGACTAAGGCTGAGTCAGATAAATACGGTTTCATCACACGCATTGAGTAGCTTAGGCTTGCAATAACATTAGAAACGACTGAGAAGGTTGGTGATGACGCTGTTGTCGCCAACCTTTTTTGTTCATTTTTTGATTCGTTACCTGTGTTGATTGTGGATTTCCTTGTCTTAAATTTCAGTATGAAAATTCCTTGATACTTCCTTTCCACTCCCTCCCCAAAAAGTTTCTACAAGGACTCTCACTGATTGATTCTTGAACTTTCTAAGCAAAAAAATTTGACCAATAACTATCATACCTCAAATCTTTAATTGTTTTCGTTAGTGCTCTAAATGATATTTAAGCTGTTGTTCCATAATGATTTTTGTTGTTTTGAATGCTGTATTGTTACAAGTTTGTTTTAAATAATCATTTGAACCCTAACTAAATTTCTGTCATTTTATATTTAACTGAACGTTCAATATAAAATAAAAGGACTGAGAAATGCCGAAGGTTGGGATGCCTGATATACGTAAACCACAGCTTGTTCAAGCCACCATGACGGTGATTGATCGAGTGGGTTTGCATGCCGCGAGTATTGCGTTGATCAGCAAAGAAGCGGGAGTCTCCACTGGCATTATTAATCACTATTTTGGCGGGAAGCATGGGCTGCTCGAAGAGACCATGCGTGAAATCCTTCGCCAACTTTCTAATACCATCACCACGTCACTAAAAGCACTTCCTGTTGATGATCACCAACAGAGAATCAACGCGATCATCGATGGTAACTTCGAAGGTTACCAAGCAGAAAATAAGGTCGCGAAGGCGTGGTTGGCATTTTGGTCATATTCAATGCATGACGAGCAGCTGAAAAGACTGCAACGTGTGAATGAAAAACGTTTGATTTCACACTTACGTCTTGAGTTGAAAGGTATTTTGAATCATGAACAAGCGGATCTCGTTGCTCACGGGATTGCGTCTCTGATTGATGGTTTGTGGCTGAGAGGCACATTAAACCCAGATGGTATCGATGCTCAAAAGGCGCGTGCCATCATCAATGATTATCTAGATAAACAACTTACGTTCTACTCGTGTCACAGCCAATAGATCGCAGTGGCAGCGCTAGACCTAAACCTAAACCTAGGTCTAGAGCAAGAGCTAGAACGACCACTATTCGCACCCAATACTCACATATAGACCAGTAGAGTCTAATAACAATAATTAAGTCAGAATCTCAAATGGAAATGAACTCGTTATACATCGATGGCGCAGCGGTTAAAGCAACCTCTGGTGAAACCTTTGATAGCATTAACCCTGCCAACGGTGAACCTATCGCGACGTTAGGCCAAGCATCTTCAGCGGATGTCGACAGTGCTATTGAATCTGCGAAGCGCGGGTTTGCGGTATGGTCAGCAATGACCGCTGTGGAACGCAGCCGTATTCTTTTGAAGGCAGTGGAAATACTTAGAGCTCGAAATAATGACCTTGCAAACCTTGAGGTTGTTGATACGGGCAAGCCGCTGCAAGAAGCGATTGAAGTAGATGTGGCGTCTGGCGCTGATGTTATTGAATACTTTGCTGGCTTGGCACCAACGCTACAAGGCGACCAACAACCGCTGAGTGAATCTCAATTTTTCTACACTCGCCGCGAACCGCTAGGCATTTGTGCGGGCATTGGTGCGTGGAACTACCCCATTCAAATCGCGATGTGGAAATCAGCTCCGGCATTGGCCGCGGGTAACGCGATGATTTTCAAACCTTCAGAAGAAACGCCGCTCACAGCGCTCAAGCTTGCTGAGATCTTTACCGAAGCTGGTCTTCCTGATGGCGTGTTCAACGTGGTTCAGGGCGATTACCGTGTTGGTCAGATGCTAACGGCGCACCCAGATATCGCGAAAGTATCGTTCACGGGCGAAACCGGTACCGGTAAAGCGGTAATGGCAGACAGCGCTAAGACGCTGAAATCAGTCACCATGGAACTTGGTGGCAAGTCACCAATGATCGTGTTTGATGATGCGAAATTGGATGATGCGGTTTCCGCTTCGATGGTGGCTAACTTCTACACCCAAGGCGAAGTGTGTACCAACGGTACTCGCGTTTATGTACACGAAAACATCTATGACGCATTCATCGACCAACTTAAAACACGCACTGAGAAGCTGATCATTGGTAACCCAATGGATATGGAGACTCAGATCGGCGCGTTGATTTCTAAAGAACACCTTTCAAAAGTTCTCGAAGCGATTGAGCTGGCAAAACAGTCGGGTGCAACCTTGCTGACGGGCGGCTATCAAGTGACAGATAACGGCTTAGCAAACGGCAACTTTGTTATTCCTACGGTATTCACAGATTGCCATGACGACATGCCTCACGTTCAGCAAGAAATTTTCGGCCCTGTTATGTCGGTGTTGAAGTTTACGGACGAAGACGATGTGATTCGTCGTGCTAACGATACTAAGTACGGCCTTGCGGCTGGTGTGTTCACGCAAAACCTTTCTCGTGCGCACCGTGTTATTCACCAAATGCAGGCGGGTATTTGTTGGGTTAATACGTGGGGTGACTCACCAGCAGAAATGCCAGTTGGGGGTTACAAGCTTTCGGGTATTGGCCGTGAAAATGGACCAGAAACTCTACTTCACTATACGCAGACTAAGAGCATTCTTATTGAACTTGGCGACTACGCCAGCCCTTATGCCTAACGCGTAACACTCAATTTTATGGGTTAGCTTAACAGAGCTAGCCCTACTGACTCATCTCAGGGAAATCAAAACATGGAACAACGCTACGATTATATTATCGTCGGCGCGGGTTCGGCCGGCTGTGTGTTAGCGGATAGGCTAACGGAAAGCGGTGAACATAGCGTTTTATTACTGGAAGCTGGTGGCACGGATAAGAGTATTTTTATCCAAATGCCAACCGCGCTTTCTTACCCAATGAATACTGAAAAGTACGCTTGGCAATTTGAAACAGAGAAAGAACCGGGCCTTGATGGACGTGAACTGCACTGCCCACGTGGCAAAGTGTTAGGCGGTAGCTCATCGATCAACGGCATGGTTTATGTTCGTGGCCACGCGTGTGATTTTGACCAATGGGAAGAAGAGGGTGCAGCGGGTTGGAACTATCAAGCATGCTTGCCTTACTTCCGCCGTGCTGAATCATGGAACAAAGGCGGTGATGAATACCGTGGTGACAATGGCCCTGTCGGCACTTGTAATGGTAACGATATGGAGCTTAACCCGCTTTACCAAGCATTCATCGATGCAGGTAAAGACGCTGGTTACCCAGAAACCAACGATTACAACGGCTACCAGCAAGAAGGCTTCGGCACTATGCATATGACGGTAGACAAGGGTGTTAGAGCCTCAACCTCTAACGCTTATTTACGTCGAGCATTGAAGCGTTCAAACCTGACCTTGAAGAAAGGTATCGTGGCGCGTCGTTTCTTACTTGAAGCACAAGACTTAGAAGGTCAATCAGGCTTGAAAGCGGTTGGTGTCGAGTTTGAAAAGTCAGGCAATACCCAGGTGGCTGTGGCGAACAAAGAAGTGATCTCTTCTGCGGGTTCTATTGGCTCGGTTCAACTGCTGCAGCTTTCTGGTATCGGCCCGAAAGCCGTGCTTGAAAAGGCCGGCGTTGAAGTTAAACACGAACTAAGCGGTGTCGGTGAAAACCTTCAAGATCACCTAGAAGTGTACTTCCAATATCACTGCAACGAACCCATCACGCTCAACAGCAAGCTTGGCTTGGTCAGCAAGGGCATGATTGGCGCGGAATGGATTCTGACTCGTAAAGGCCTTGGTGCCACTAACCACTTTGAATCGTGCGCGTTCATTCGTTCTCGCAAAGGATTGAAGTGGCCAAACATTCAATATCACTTCCTGCCAGCAGCGATGCGTTACGACGGGCAAGCGGCCTTTGATGGTCACGGTTTCCAAGTACACGTTGGGCCTAACAAGCCAGAGAGTCGCGGTACGGTAGCGATCACTTCTGCTGATCCGCATGCCAAGCCAGAGATCATTTTCAACTACATCTCGACTGAACAAGATCGCCAAGATTGGCGCGATTGTATTCGTCTGACGCGTGAGATTTTGTCTCAACCTGCGATGGATGTGTACCGAGGCAAAGAGATTCAGCCGGGTCTAAATATTACTTCTGATGAAGCGATTGATGAATGGGTTAAGCAGAACGTTGAAAGTGCATATCACCCTTCTTGTGGCTGCAAAATGGGTTCAGATAACGACCCAATGGCGGTGCTTGATGAAGAGTGTCGCGTTCGCGGTATCGACAGCTTACGTGTTGTCGACTCATCGGTTTTCCCAACCATTCCAAACGGCAATTTGAACGCCCCGACCATTATGGTTGCTGAGCGTGCTTCCGATTTGATTTTAGGTAAGCCGATGCTCAAAGCGCAGGACGTTCCAGTGTGGATTGCACCTGAGTGGCAAGAGAAGCAAAGAATAAATAAACCAGTAAGAGAAGCGTAAGCCTCTGTTATTAGTTCAAAAATAGAAAGTAGTTCAAACATAGAAAAAGCAAAAAGTAACAACAAAAATTAGTCAAAAGTCAGAAGAACTGCTCTCTATCGGTGTTGATATCGAGCAGAAAAAGGAAAGATAAAAAGGAACCATTATGACGACTCTAAATATTCAGAACATGACCACGAAAACGTTAACAGCACTAGCCATTAGTTCATTTGCATTTGGTGCTAACGCTTCTATTGAACCACAGCAATGTGAAAACGTTCGCTTCGCTGATGTAGGCTGGACTGACATTACCGCAACAACCGCCGTTACTTCTGAACTATTAAAAGGCCTTGGTTACCAAACCAAAACCGACCTACTTTCAGTACCGGTGACTTACTCTTCAATGGCGAACGGCGATATTGATGTATTCCTAGGTAACTGGATGCCAACCATGGAAGGCGATATTGCTAAGTACCGTGAAGCGGGCACGGTTGAAACCGTTCGTGCCAACCTTGAAGGCGCAAAATACACACTAGCTGTACCAAAATATGTGTACGACTCTGGCGTAAAAAGCTTCGCAGACCTAGCAAAACATGCCGACAAATTTAAAGACCGCATCTACGGCATCGAGCCGGGTAACGACGGTAACCGCTTAATCCAATCAATGATTGATTCTGACGCGTTTGGCTTGAAAGATTTCAGCCTAGTGGAATCAAGTGAAGCGGGCATGGTATCGCAAGTATCTCGCGCTGCTCGTCGTAGCCAGTGGATCGTTTACCTTGGTTGGGCACCGCACCCAATGAACAGCAATGTTGAGATGGAATACCTATCAGGTGGCGACGACTTCTTTGGCCCTAACTACGGTGGCGCGAATGTTTATACTAACGTTCGTTCAAATTACCTGTCTGAGTGTGCAAACGTCGGTCAACTTCTACAAAACCTAGAATTCACTCTAGAGATGGAAAATCAGTTGATGGAAGAGATTCTTAACCAAAAAGTGAAGCCAGAAAAAGCGGCTCAACAATGGTTGAACAATAACCCTCAACAAGTTGAAGCTTGGTTAGACAACGTAAAAACGCATAAAGGTGAATCAGCGACTCAAGCGGTTACTGAATACCTAAAACAAGTTAAAGCTTAGTTCTACCTATCTCAACAGCTACATAAATAATAAAGGTGGGCTTACCAATTTATCGATTGGTTTGAAGTAGCCCGCCCATAATAAAAGGCAATATTGTGAATTTTATTACGGAAAACAAAATCCCTGTCGGACAATGGATGGAAGCGGGTGTTGATTGGCTAACAATCAATGCAGCAGGATTCTTTGACGCTATTTCGATTTTTTTAGAAACCGTCATTATGTTTTTAGTCGATGTATTTAAGTGGATGCCGCCTGCACTGCCAATCGTGATGACTGCTGCGATTGCATGGTACTTACACCGTAAACCTTCGCTGGTGATCTTTGTGGTCGCGGCTTTGCTGACTATTCTTAACCTCGGCTACTGGCAAGAAATGCTGGAAACCTTTGTTCTCGTCTTTGCGGCGACAACGATTTCCGTATTAATTGGCGTACCGGTTGGCATCATGGCTGCGCATCGTCCTTGGCTCTATACGATGTTGCGCCCAATTTTGGATTTAATGCAGACCGTTCCAACGTTTGTGTATCTGATTCCAACTCTGGTTCTATTCGGCTTGGGCATCGTTCCTGGCTTAATCTCGACCATTATTTTCGCGATAGCTGCTCCGATTCGTTTGACCTACTTAGGGGTAACGAAAGTCCCTGAAGAGTTGATTGAAGCGGGTAAAGCCTTTGGTGCAAGTCGCATGAAGTTACTGCTCAAAGTTGAATTACCTGCCGCTCTGCCAAGCATCATGGCGGGTGTAACCCAATGTATTATGTTGTCGCTTTCGATGGTGGTTATCGCCGCTCTTGTCGGTGCTGACGGACTTGGTAAACCGGTTGTTCGTGCATTGAACACAGTGAACATCTCACAAGGTTTTGAAGCCGGATTAGCGATTGTTTTAGTTGCAATCATTCTTGACCGCTTGTGCAAAACACCAAACCAGAAGGAAGCTTAATCATGTCTATCTCTCAAGAACAAAAGCCAATGGACGCGATTGCCATTAAAAACCTTGATGTTGTGTTTGGTAACAAAGCCAATCAAGCGCTTGATCTACTCGACCAAGGTAAAACTCGCCAAGAGATCATTGATGAAACAGGGCAAGTTGTTGGTGTGGATAATGTATCGCTGACGGTGGAAGAAGGCGAGATCTGTGTATTGATGGGTTTGTCTGGTTCTGGTAAATCATCTTTGCTTCGCGCAGTTAACGGTTTGAATGAGATCAGCCGTGGTTCACTAACAATCAAAGACGGTGACCAACAAGTCGATTTAGCACAGTGTGATGAAGCGACTCTGCGTCATCTTCGTACTCACCGCGTATCAATGGTGTTCCAAAAGTTTGCTTTGATGCCATGGCTTAACGTATTAGACAACGTGGCATTTGGTCTTGAAATGCAGGGTGTCGCTAAAGATGTTCGTCGTGCTAAGGCGCGTGAACAATTAGAAATGGTCGGCCTAGCCGAATGGGAAACGAAATTCCCGCATGAGCTTTCTGGTGGTATGCAGCAACGTGTCGGTTTGGCACGAGCGTTTGCCATGGACACTGACATTCTATTGATGGACGAACCGTTCTCAGCGCTTGACCCATTGATTCGAGCTCAACTACAAGATGAACTGATCACGCTGCAAAACAAACTCAACAAGACGATTCTGTTCGTGAGTCACGACCTAGATGAAGCTCTGAAAATTGGCAATAACATTGCGATCATGGAGTCAGGCAAACTGATTCAACACGGTAAACCTGAAGAGATCGTTCTGACGCCGAAAACAGAATATGTGAAGGACTTTGTTGCTCACACCAACCCGTTGAATGTGCTTAAAGGTCGTTCTTTGATGCAGCCTCTTGATTCACTGACGCAAGAGAATGAAAGCTGGAAGATCTGCGATTCTAAAGACCTTTGGATTGAACAGAGTGAAGGTGCTTTATCGGTCAAAGGTGAATCGACTTTGGCGCTTGTCGAGTGGAGCGAGTCAGATGACTTAGCGGCGATCAGCGCGTCGAGTGTCGTGGTCACAAGCCCTGAAATTGGCATGCGTGATGCGATCAAGCTCAAGCAGATCAGTAACCATCCGATTTTGCTGGTTGAAGACAATCAATTGGTTGGGATCTTGGATAATAGCGAGTTCTACAACGCGCTGACAGGTAATTTTCAACTAAATAATGCTGCTTAGTCTTTTGAACTAAAATAGTCAGATATCGAAACATTTAATAGGTAGTGGGGCCATCACAACCTCCCTACCTATTTGACTGCTCTGCTTTTTTATTTGTTAACGACTTCTGGCTTTTTGTTACCTTGTTAGCCGATATAAGAGCGAAAATCGTGACTCATTGAGCAAAAGTGTTGCCCTGCGCAAATTCAGAGGCATAGAAAAGATTGAGAATAGTATGAACATCAGTACAATGCGGAAAAATTAATGACGTAATTTATCAATTTACAGTGTAATTTGAGCGGTCCTGACTCCGATTTCATGAGAGTTCTTCGCTTCGACACTGTAAAACCACTCACAGTATATTAGTACAAAGGTCTGCATCTTGGACAAACATGACGAAATCCTGGTCGCTATTCGACAAATTATTCGCGCTATCGATTTACACTCGAAAAAGCTGAGTAAAGAGTATGGTTTGACTGGCCCTCAATTAATTCTAATGAGAGCAATCCAAGAAATGGGTAATGTGACGATCAAAGAATTGTCGAATCACACCAATGTAAGCCAAGCCACAACCACGACGATCATCGATCGCCTAGAGTTGAATGGTTACGTACAACGTATCCGTAGTGTTGCAGACCGTCGTAAAGTGCATGCGAACTTGACGGAAAAAGGCCAAGAGCTGCTAAACAATGCGCCACCGCCGCTGCAAGATAACTTCGTTAAAAAATTCCAAAACCTAGAACCGTGGGAGCAGAGCCTACTGCTTTCCTCGATGCAACGCGTATCATCAATGATGAACGCAGAAGACATCGATGCTGCCCCAGTGCTACAGCTTGAAGGCATTGCCAACGTTGCCAAGAGCTAGTCAGGAAGATTATTTAATTGTTTTAAAACAATAAATTAGAATAATATTTAGTGGTCGCTTTAAGCGGCCATTTTTGATCTTGTAGCCTCTATCCCTTTGACTATTTCAGTCCAAACTGTCTTCCAATTACTCCTTTCGATTTTAAATTCCCAAGCTTTCTGATTTTTAATTTGTTTAACGTTTATTCACTTATTTCATAAACGCTTTGACGATTCTCTGACAAAATAATACTAGACCGACCGGTTTGTTGTGTATTATTGTGTGCCTCTCCTAACCATGAGGTGATGTATGAAACATGAATTGACGGCAACACAAATGACAGCGACGTTGAAGACTATGCAGGAAGCTTTTGCAGATGACCCGATGCCCACTGTGTCGGTGAGAATAGAACAGTTGCTTGCGCTGAAATCTGCTCTGATCGATTACACAGACCGTTTGTGTGCCGCGGTAAGTGAGGACTATGGTCACCGCAGCCGACAAGATACTTTGATGGCCGACATACTTCCTTGTTTAGGAAATATCGATCACACCATCGAGTGTTTGCCACATTGGTCGACATCTTCAATTCGCCACTCCGGTCCTTTGCTTTCAACTTCTCGTGTTGAAGTGGTTTATCAGCCTAAAGGCGTAGTGGGGATCATTGCCCCGTGGAATTTCCCTATCATGTTATCCGTAGGCCCGCTCATTTCAGCCTTGGCAGCGGGCAATCGCGCCATGATCAAGATGAGTGAATTTACGCCAGAAACCAATCACGTTTTAAGACAACTATTGGATGAAGTCTTCAATGCCAACGAGGTATGTCTTGTTGAGGGCGAGGTTGAAATTGCCGCGGCATTTTCGGCGTTGCCGTTTGATCACCTTCTGTTTACGGGTTCAACCCAAGTGGGTCGCCAAGTGATGAAGTCAGCGGCTGATACGCTAACTCCTGTCACGCTTGAGCTGGGTGGAAAGTCGCCGGTTATCGTGGCTGAAGATATGCCAGTCGATCTTGCTGTTGAGCGAATCATTTATGGTAAGAGCCTAAATAACGGTCAAGTGTGTGTTGCTCCAGATTACGTGCTACTCCCTGAAGAGAAGCTTGAAGCCTTCATTCTTGAGTATAAAAAACAGTACCAATTATTGTTTGATGAAGGGATCTACTCTGAGAGTTTAACCTCGCTCATTAACCCTCGCCAATGTGATCGTATTGTTGGTTTATTGAATGAAGAGCAGGAAGCTGGGACACGAATCGTTGCTTGCCATGACGAAGCGATGGACCTAGATACTCATCGATTGGTGACACATTTGATCGTTGAACCAAGCCTGTCATCCAAAGTGATGAACGAAGAAATTTTCGGCCCATTATTACCCTTGATTACGTATCGCAATATCGAAGAGGCGTTCCAAGTCATCAATAGCAAACCAAGGCCGTTAGCACTCTACCTGATGAGCTTTGATTTGAGTTTACAGGCTCAGGTTAAGCACCAAGTTCACTCCGGTGGCATGTGTATTAATGACTGTGTTTTCCATTTAGCGGTTGATGACGCGCCGTTTGGTGGCATTGGCGAATCAGGCCAGGGCAATTATCACGGTAAAGAAGGGTTTATCACTTTCTCTCACGCTAAAACTGTGTTGGAAACAGGTTTAGATCACCGCGTTAAGCATCTGTTTTCAAAAGAAGACAACGAATTAAAAACCGCAGTGATGGGCATGCTTGGCCAGTAAATCACTGTTGGTATGACACTGTTTATTTTTCAAAAAGTTATTTTCACGAAATTATTTTAAGAGGTTACTTTTATGTTGGAACGTTTTTTTGAACGTACGATCAAATCGTATTTGATGATTACAGGTTTCTTAACGGCGACGGCTTTTTCCACTTTCCTAGCGCCTGATTGGAGTATGCAGACGCTGTTCTCGTACAACGATACCATGATGGAAAACAAAGAGTATTTGCTCGGTACTTATCAACACTGGGGTGTGGTGGTTGGCTGTATTGGTGTGTTGTTGATGTTCTCGGCGAAGTACAAATCGCTGCGTACCTCAACCATGATTTACAGCGCATTTGAGAAGTCGATGTTTGTTGGCATCTTCTTATACAACGTGTGTATCAACGATTATGAGTGGTTCTATGGCTGGAGCGGCGTGTTTGCGCTCGATGGATTTGTGACCGTTTATTCTTTGGTTTATCTGTACTACTACCTCACTAGAGATAAGAGTAAGGTCCCAGCTTACCTTCGTTAATCGTTAACCGTTTGTGAGTTGCTCAGGGTGAGTCAATGACACTTCTTTAATGATCAATAGCTTACTTATGATTACAGCCCGCATTTGCGGGCTTTTTTCGTTTTGGGGCAATGATCCATAAAGATCTTAATTGACAGATCTTTGACATTTACGCTCTAGACCGACCGGTTTGTTTTGGTTATTGTTTAGTCATCAACTAGAAATGAGGTAAACACCATGACAGCCAATAATTTTAATTTTCAACTGAAAACCATTGTTCACGCTCAGGAGAACGGTATCGAAAATATTCCGTCTCTGTTTGCTCGATTGGGTGCGAAGCGAGTCGTGCTTTTTTCTGATAAGGGCTTGGAATCGTTGGGCTTTGTTGAGCAATTCTCGGCACTGTTTGTTAATCCGGAAGCTAGCCAAGATGCTGCGCAACTCGTCGGCGTGTATACCGACATTGCTCCGGATGCGACGTGCGACAACATTAACTCTGCAATTGAGTTTGCGAACAACTTGAATGCAGACGCTATTTTGTCAGTCGGTGGCGGTAGTGTGATTGATGCTTCGAAAGGCGTGAAATACGCACTTCATAAACAGATTGATGATATCCGCACTGTGATTGCCGGCGGTGGCTTTATGGAAGTGTGGCCAAATAACGAAGACATTCGAGTGCCTCACATTGCGGTACCAACAACAGCAGGCACGGGCGCAGAAGCTTCTCCGATTGCTGTTTTTTACAACGAGCATGAAAACATTAAGGCAAGTTTGGTTGCGTCTGGTTTAGAAGCTGACATTGCGATTCTTGATCCAACGGTTACGACTAAATTACCCGCTCACCTTACTCGTTCCACTGCGATGGATGCACTTACACATGCGGTTGAAGCGATTGTTTCGCCAATGAGCAACTCTTTTACCGATGCTTACGGTATCCAAGCGGCAAAATTGATTGTTGAAAACTTACCCGTGGCACTTGAGGAACCTGAAAATCTCACGGCACGCGGCAATCTTCTTCAAGCTAGCACCATGGCAATCTCTGCGTTCTACTCTTCATTGGGCGGTATCCCAATCCACAACTGTGCTCATGCCTTTGGTGCGATTAGCCATATCCCTCATGGCGACGCCAACACGGTATTGATGCCGGTAGTGATTGAAGCTTTGCCTGAATTCTATATGCCAAACGCATTCAAATTAGCCCAAGCGTTCTCGGTTGATTGCACAGGTACCGACGAGATGGTTTACCAGAGAGTGTTGGGCTTTTTAAACGATTTCCAAACTCGTGTCGGAGCGATGAAGCGCTTTAGTAGCTGGGAGTTTGATGATAATGAGAAGGTCAATATTGCCGAAGCAATTGAAAAAGATATTTGCTTCCAGTTTTACCCAATTTCAAAGCAAGTGATTGAACAGATTATAGAAAAATCCATCTAGTTAGTTGCTGAGAAGATTTAGTCATTAATTGTACACCGAGGACTCACCATGAAGATTGAAAACGTATTGCTGTCTAGCTTGTGCATTATCGCGCCATTCCTGATTTTCACCTAATCCATTCAACAGGGACGTTGTGACTTTTATTCCCGAGGAGGAAATAAATGATCAATAAACGTTTAACTACCGTGATTCTGACTGGTGTTTTGGCTGCTGTGTTTTTTGCCAAAGCAAGCGTTGGAAGCGAAAGCTCTAAGAACCTGGCCACTATGGTTCAATCGCAGCAGCATCAAGATGTCGTGCAACTGTTGGATCAAGCTTACCAAGGGCAATTGGATGCCCAGCTCTCTGTCGCTTATTTATATCTGAGCGGAGAGGGCGTCGAGCAGAACGATGATAAAGCTGCTCAATGGTTCGAGACCGCCGCGAGTAAAGGTAGCCCTGAAGCTCAAACTCAGCTTGGCCTGATGTATTTCTCTGGAAGTGGCGTTGAAGTGAGCCAAGCGGAAGCTGTCACCTGGATTGGTATGGCAGCAGCTCAAGAGTATGACCCTGCGCTCGACTTATTACATTGGATGTCGCAAGCCGCGCATTAATTCAAATCTTAACTCAGGTTACTCACAGAAAAAGTTACTCGCAGAAAAGTTAATTACTGAAACAAGTTAATCACAGAAATTGGAGAACGTCTTATGCAGACATTCAAGAAATCTTTAGTCTTCACTGCAATGGCTGCGGCAAGCAGTGCTGCTCTTGCGGCTGAATCAGAAAAACCGAATATTGTTGTTATTGTTGGCGATGATGTGGGCTTTGCCGATACACAGCCTTATGGCTCAGAAGCGGATACCCCAAACCTAATGGCGCTGGCTGAAGAGGGGGTTAAGTTTACTAACTTTCACGCGTCACCAACCTCATCGGTAACGCGCTCTATGATGCTAACCGGAGCAAACAGTCACGAGGTTGGGCTAGGCACCTTTGATTATGCCGTCTATCCGGGCGCTATTGGTAAGCAGGGTTATAAAGGTTACCTCACTAAGAAAGGTGTTACGGTCGCCACGTTGCTTGAAGAGAGCGGCTATAACACTTACCTCTCTGGTAAATGGCATTTGGGGCACGAGGATGGCTTCCTACCTGATGATCGAGGTTTTGGTGAGAGTTATGGTATTTTAGCGGGCGGTTCGAATCACTTTAACCGAGATATGATGTTCCGAGCCAAAAACGCTGCGACAGCGGATGCGCTGCAAAAAGGCGATATTCCCGGTGTTGAAGTTGAGCCAACTTACCGCAACGGTGAAGTGGTTGAGGATAAATACAAAGGCGAATACTCAGACCAAGTTTACACCAACGAGATCATCAAGATGATCGACAGCAAAAAAGACGACGGCAAGCCTTTCTTCGCTTACGTCCCATTCACCGGTATTCACCTGCCACTGCAAGCGCCTGAGTCTGCCTATCAAGATAAAGTCGATTACTACGTTGAACATGGTTGGGACTCGGTTCGAGAAGATCGTTTCCAACGCATGAAAGAGATGGGCGTGATTCCTAAAGAGGCTGATATCTCAGGACGTAATTCATTAAGCCGCCCTTGGGACTCGCTTTCTGAGAAAGAACAAAAGTGGTACGGCAAGAAAATGGCTGTCGCAATGGGCATGATGGAGATGCAGGACCAACAAGTCGGTCAGATAGTCGATTATCTGAAAGAAATCGGGGAATACGATAATACCTACATCATGTATCTAGCGGATAACGGCCCAGAAGCGGCGGATATTACCGGTGAAAACATCAGTGACCTGATCCGAACGTGGACCGCTCATCATTTCGATAATTCGACCGAAAACTTAGGTAAGGCGAACTCCAGTGTGTCACTTGGTCCTGAGTGGGCAAGCGCTTCAACCGGCGGCCTATCTTGGTACAAAGCTTACACAGCAGAGGGCGGCATCCGTGTGCCGTTTATCGTTAAGCCAGCCAAAGCGCTTTTAGAAGGTGGAGATGCGTTGCAACCGGGAACTCAAACAGACGACTTATCACAAGTGAAAGACATTGCAGCCACGATTCTTGAAATTGCAGAGGTAGAGCATCCAGGAACGGAATATCAAGGTCGAGAAGTCGCGCCGATGAGTGGTGTGAGCTTGTTGCCTTACTTCAAAGGTGAAACGGCAGAGGTGCACAGTGCCGATAATGCGATTCCATTTGAATTGTTTGGTAGCGGGATTTTGCTAAAAGGTGATTACAAGATCATTCGAATCTCTACCGGTATGGGCGGTGACAGTGAATGGCACTTATACAACACCAAGAAAGACCCTGCTGAGCAACATGACTTGAGAAATCAAATGCCAGATCTGTTCCTTGAAATGGTCGCTGAATATCAAGAGTACGAAAAAGCGCAAAACATCGTCCCGGTTGACGAAGCGTGGAATCCGTTTGAAAACGTGAAATAGAGGAAATGAACCACTCGGCCAACCTAATGCCATTAAGCTTGGTTGGTCGATGAACACCGTGTAAAGGAATTACGAATTGTTTTGGCTAATACAATAACTTTTACATCGAGGCACTCTTCATGACGACATTATCGCTATCAAACTTGAGTTCAATTCCACAGTTCAATGGCAAAGCACACAGCAAGCTTCAAGCGCTAGCAAAACCGATTGGGGCGGTGTGTAATATCAGCTTCACCTACTGCTATTATTTAGAAAAACAGCAGCTGCTTGAATACCCAAAAGGCTCTCAATATACGATGGATGAAGTCCTGTTAGAGCGTTATATCAAACAGTACATAGAGGGGCAGAACACGCCTGAAATCATCTTTTCTTGGCATGCTGGAGAGCCTACCTTGTTGGGGATTGAGTACTTTCAAAAGGTCGTCGAGCTGCAGAAAAATATTGTCCCAACCACAGTAAGATCAGCAATGACCTTCAAACCAACGGAACGTTATTGAATGATGCGTGGTGCGAGTTCTTCAAGAACAATGACTTTATCATTGGCGTCAGTATTGATGGACCAGAGCACCTACATAATCACTACCGAACTAACCGTGCAGGCAAAGGCACTTTTTCTCAAACAATGCGTGGCATTCGCTACTTGAAACAACATAACGTCGAGTTCGCGACTCTAAGCTGCGTGAATGATGTGACAGGTAAGTATCCATTAGAGGTCTATCGCTTTCTACGCGATGAAGTGGGTTCGAAGCAATTGCAGTTTATTCCTGTGGTCGATAAGCGTGAGGCTCATACCAACAATAAATGGTTGAGCAACCAACAAGCGATCATTCCTGTATCAGGTGAGGTTGAACCGTGGAGTGTCGGCTCTGCGCAATGGGGAGAGTTCCTCACTACCATTTTTGATGAGTGGTTCGAACACGATTTTGGTCGAGTGTTAGTGCCGTACTTTGAAAATTTTGTCGGTGTATGGATGGGCAGAGAAAGCACCATGTGCACGCTGAGTGAGATCTGCGGCAAAGGTTTAGCGGTTGAGCCCAATGGCGATGTGTACTCATGTGATCATTATGTCTTTCCTGAATTTCAGTTAGGTAATATTCAGGAACAAGCACTTTCAACTTTAGCCTTTTCGCCAAAGCAGCAGCGTTTTGGGTTCGCCAAACAAAAGTCTCTGCCGAAACAATGCCAAGCCTGTGAGTTTAAATTTGCATGTCATGGCGAATGCCCTAAAAACCGTATCATCACAAGCCGAGATGGTGAGGCGGGGTTAAATTATCTCTGTGAAGGTTGGCTGAGCTTCTTCAAGCATATCGACCCGGTTATTAAGGGCTTACTCAAAGCCAATAATATTGCGTCTCGTCTGGGGTAGCGGAGTAGGCGTGAATGGATTCAATCAAGATTTAAGTTAGATAGAAGGCTCGCTAAATTGTGCGAGCCTTTTGGTTTTTGGTTTTTGGTTTTTGGTTACGGGGGTATTTAGTCAGCCGATTCTTGTGCCGAGATCATGGCAAGAATGGTCTCATCCATGGCATTGTTTAGAATCGAACGATTGCGCTGCATAGCGGCCATAAGCGTTGAGCCTAGCCATAAGCCATAAAGCGTGCGAGATAGCGATTCTGGCTCTGCGATAGTGAAATCACCAGCCTCATTGCCTTCTTCAAACAGCTTCGCCATACGCAGGATGATCTTTTCTGCGCCTTCTGCCATGGTCGATTGCAACGGGTTTTCAGAACCAGCTACTTCTCCCGCCAGTTTTACGACAAGACATTGGATATTGAAGTCTTCAGTCAGTTTCGATGCACACCAAAACTCGAAATAGGCTTTAACGCGATCACGACGAGAAAGCGATTCATCACTTAAAAAGTCATCCAGCTTAGCGAGATGCTCATCAAAGTAGTTAGTAAGAAGGACCTCACCAAAGTGCTCTTTGGATTTAAAGTAGTGGTAAAAAGAACCCTTCGTGCCTTCCGCTTGGTTGATGATTTTCATCAGGCCAACACCAGCAAACCCGTGTTCATTAATAAGGCTAAACCCTGCATCGAGCATAGCTTGTCGCATGTCTTTCATTGTTCTTACTCTTTATGCTGAGAATGAGGAATAGTGTAACGAGCAACATACCAACCGTCCAGTCTAGCGCGTTAGGACACGGTCAATAATTGACTCGTTTCGTCAAATTGATTTTTCTCTTGCTTACACTTCTAAGCGATAAAACTTTTTTCAAGATAAGCGCATGCTATAAAACGAAAATAACAACCTTATAGGGCTTGTTTGGTGCCTTAAAATGGCTAAATTGGGGTGTTTTAAGTTGCTGTTTTTGTTGGTTTTTAATTTGGTGTTTTCTTGAGATCGCAATGATAGTCTTAGATTAATTTCTTTAGGGGGCTAAATGGACACCAATAACAGCACTTATCATCACCACAATTTTGCTCAGCAAGACTTATCAGAGCTTACATTTACAGCCTGTACGTTTATCCGTTGTGATTTCAGACGTTCGAACTTACGTGATGCAACGTTTATTAACTGTAAGTTTATCGAACAAGGCGATATTGAGGGATGCCACTTCGATGTTGCAGATTTGCGTGATGCAAGTTTTCAGAACTGTCAGTTGGCGATGGCGAATTTTAGCAACGCGAATTGCTACGGTATTGAGTTACGTGATTGTGACCTGAAAGGGGCGAACTTTACTCGCGCTAACTTTGCCAATCAGGTAAGCAATAGAATGTACTTTTGCTCTGCGTATATTACGGGCTGTAATCTGTCATACGCCAATTTTGAACAAGCTTGTTTAGAGAAGTGTGAGCTGTTTGAGAACCGTTGGATAGGCACTTACCTTGGCGGCGCGTCACTGAAAGAGTCTGATCTCAGCCGAGGTGTGTTCTCGGAAGATGTATGGGGGCAATTCAGTATGCAAGGTGCTAATTTATGCCATGCTGAATTAGAAGGGTTAGATCCTCGCAAGGTAGACACATCGGGGATTAAAATCGTTGCTTGGCAGCAAGAGCAACTGCTTGAAACCATGGGTATTGTGGTCATGCCCGATTGATAGCTGTAATTTCCAACGGCAGGCTATTTGGAATATGTAAGATTTCGCTATAGAAGAAAAGCCCAAAGCTAATAACTTTGGGCTTTTCCGTATTTGGTCGCATGCATTTTATAATGATGTTTAGAAAAGAGAATGCTTGGCGAATATAGGGTTGATTAATGCATACCTGAACGCATTTTGTCGGCGAGCGCAAAGAAGACAAAAACGACGAAACAGACTAGAGCAGCACACAGTGAAGTTAAGATGGTTGTGGCGTCTTTTGAAATCAATGGAATGGTGATAGAAGCTAGCGCTATCAACATAACAAGGATATGAACAATTCGACCCGGAATTGAATTTTTATGACAGAATGAAGCCCAGAGGTAACGCATTTTCAACACCAGTATAAAATTAGTGGTTTTATTCTATTTTCTTAGTGAGTATTTTGTAAATAACAATTGGTTACAATTGGTTGTAAATATGATCTAAGTCGAATTAGTATTAAACCAGTTAAATAACAGCAGTTTATTGATCTTTTATTGAATTTTAACTTTCAAAATGAACATCATAATATTCCGTATTCTTTGGAATGCTAAGTCAAATATTATTCGAATTTTTGTTTTTTGACTTAAGATCTCATTTATTGAGTGTTCTGTTAAGAGACCGTTTGCGTACAGGTATTGGTGGCGTAACTATCAAGCGAATTAGAGTCATCCTAGAGCCTGTTATTCGTTTTATGTTATTTATCAAAGTGACTCCTCAAATTGAGAGCGAAGTAATCTTGTGAATTTTTCGGTTTGATATACTCAATATTCATTCGATAAAGATGATGGAGATGATATGTCGAAAACCGCGAAGATCATTAATGAAGATAAGCTGGTAAAAAAAGCAGTTGAAGTCGGTTTTAAGATGGCTAAGCTACAAGGTTTTGATTTGCCAAATTCATCCCAACCGATAAAGGTTAAAGCGGTGTACTTGTTCCTTGTTGAAGTCAATCAGATCACACCTCTCCCTGAGAGCAAGCTTGATGGTGCGAACATCAAGAAGCGTTTAGCACTCTGGCTTCATAATGCACTTCCTGACAATGACCCTTTGAAGTAAACTTGTATTACCTCATTTTTTATATTTGAAACCTAGCGATTTTTCGCTGGGTTTTTTGCTTTATGGAGCAGTAAAAATAGGTTCATCGCGGATTAGCG
>NZ_JBFRVD010000022.1:258603-258893 GCF_041474985.1 Vibrio sp. 10N.222.49.C9
CTTTGTGGTCTTGAAGCCGAGGCTATTCATGAGTATCAATGGCGTCATGTAAAAGAGGCCATGTTGCTCGGTGTTCCTGTTGAACTTTCCGTTCAAACACGAAGAATCAAGTGTCGTGACTGCGGCATAAAAACAGAGTCTCTATCTTGGCTAGAGCCTTATGCTCGCATCACGAAGCGCCTAAAAAGTTATATAGAACAACTGCTGCCTCTTCTTCCCATTAAGCATATCTCCCAGTTAACGAGCGTACATTGGCACACCATTAAAGAGATAGATAAACGCCGACTTCG
>NZ_JBFRVD010000023.1:0-112412 GCF_041474985.1 Vibrio sp. 10N.222.49.C9
TACGATGGCGGTGACGGTATTCTTACCGACAACGGTAATGGCACATACACCTTTGCGCCAAATGAAAACTTCAATGGTGACGTAAACTTCGGCTTCGATGTGTCAGATGGCACCGATACGGTATCAGCAAACATCGACGTGAGCGTAACTGCCGTTGATGATGCGCCAGTGTCTGGCGACCTAGCGTACTCAATCGACGAAGACGGTTCTATCCGTTTAAGCCAAGAGCAATTGCTATCGCAAGCGTCAGATGTTGAAGGCGATGACCTGACAGCTAGCGACCTTACGGTTGGTGGAGATGCAACGGTTGTAGCTAATGATGACGGCAGCTTCACGATTACGCCAGATGAGAACTTCAACGGTGACATCGATATCAGCTTTGATATCTCAGATGGCACTAACACAGTTCAAGCTTCGGCTGACCTTACAGTTAATCCTGTAAATGATTTACCAGTCCCTCAAGACCAACAGTTCAGTATTGCAGAAGACGGTACTTTACTGTTCACAGACGCGGACCTGCTTACAGGCGCGACAGACGTTGAAGGTGATAACCTGACGGTTGAAGGTATCACTTATGAAGGCACTGATGGCGTACTGACTGACTTAGGTGAGGGCTCATATAGCTTTGCGCCAAACGAAAACTTCAATGGTGATGTGAGCTTTAGCTTCGATGTGTCGGACGGTACCGATACGGTGTCTGCAAACATTGATGTTAGCGTGACTCCTGAGAACGATCCGCCTGTTGCGGGCTCAACGTCCTACACGGTCAATGAAGATAATTCGATTACCATTTCTGATGCACAACTATTGGCAACATCTTCAGATATTGAAGGTGATGTATCGATAGACAGCGTGACTTACTCTGGTAGCGACGGTGTCCTTGAAATCAATGGTAACGGCACTTACACCTTCTCGCCAAATGAGAACTTCAGCGGTGAAATTGCACTGGATGTGGTTGTTGCTGATGAAGATGGTGCGACCGACTCAACGACCGCGGGCATCAATGTTCTTGAAGTGAACGATCCGCCGGTTGCAGGCCCTACGTCTTACACCATTGATGAAGACTCAGTACTTACCTTCAGTGAGTCTCAAGTGTTGCTTAACGCCTCAGATGTAGAAGGGGATGTTGAGCTTGTTGGTATTAGCTACGATGGCCCTGAGGGTATCTTCTCAGTAAATGGTGACGGCACTTGCAGCTTCGCTCCAAATGAGAACTTTAATGGCCAAGTTCAGCTTGATGTCACCATTCGTGATGAAGATGGTGCAGAAGTGGAAACCGTCATCAATGTTGACGTATTACCAATCAATGATGCGCCAGTGTCTGGTGATTTGGCTTACACCGTTAACGAAGATGGTTCAATCACACTGAGCCAAGATCAGCTGTTGTCTCAAGCGTCCGATGTAGAAGGCGAAGATCTAACCGCAAGTGACTTAACAGTTGGTGGTGATGCGACGGTTGTAGCTAACGATGACGGCAGTTTCACCATCACACCAGATGCGAACTTCAATGGTGACATTGATATTCAATTCAACATCACTGACGGTACTGACACGGTTCAAGCAACCGCCGATCTTACTGTTAACCCAGTTAATGACTTGCCGGTTCCTCAAGACCAACAATTCAGTATCGCAGAAGACGGTACGCTTCAATTTACAGACGCCGACTTACTTACCGGTGCCACCGATATTGATGGCGACGACTTAACCGTTGAAGGTATTAGCTATACAGGTGGTGATGGCGTACTGACCGACCACGGTGATGGTACTTATACCTTTGCGCCAAACGAGAACTTCAATGGCGATGTGAACTTCAGTTTCGATGTGTCTGATGGCACAGAAACAGTCAGCGCTAACATTGATGTGAGTGTGACTCCTGAGAACGATCCGCCAGTTGCGGGTTCAACCTCATACATGGTCAATGAAGACAATGCCATCACAATTTCTGATGAACAGTTGCTAGCTAACTCTTCGGATATTGAAGGTGCGGTGTCGGTTGATACTGTGACTTACAGTGGCACTGATGGTGTGTTCCAAGATAACGGCGATGGCAGCTATACCTTCCTTCCTAATGAAAACTTCAGCGGTGATATCAGCCTTGATGTGATTGTTGCAGATGAAGAAGGTGCAATTGATGAAACCACAGCAGGTATTACCGTTCTTGAAGTGAACGATCCACCAGTTGCGGGTCCAACGTCATACACCATTGACGAAGATTCGGTTCTGACGTTCAGTGAATCTCAGATTCTTGTGAATGCTTCGGATATCGAAGGCGATGTAGAACTTGTTGGCATTAACTACGATGGCTCTGACGGTATCTTCACTGTAAATGGTGATGGAACATGCAGCTTTGCACCCAACGAAAACTTCAATGGTCAGGTTCAACTGGGTGTGACCATTCAAGATGAAGATGGCGCAACGGTTGAAACACACATTAACGTTGATGTATTGCCAATCAATGATGCGCCAGTATCGGGCGATTTGGCTTACACCATCAATGAAGATAGCTCCATCACGCTAAGCCAAGAGCAATTGCTAGCAAGAGCAGGTGATATCGATAGCGACAACTTAGAAGCTATCAACCTATCTACTGATGAAAATGCGACCATCCAACACAATGATGATGGCAGCTACACCATCACACCGAACGCAGATTACAACGGTGACCTAGATCTGAACTTCGATATCATCGATAACGATGGTGGTTCAGTTCAAGTTGGCCTAGACATTACCGTGAATCCGGTTAATGACTTGCCACAAGCGCAAGATCAACAGTTCACGATTGAAGAAGACGGTACGTTACTCTTCACCGATGCTGACCTGCTTGTAGGCGCGTCGGATGTTGATGGTGACGAGCTGTCGATTGAAAACGTGCTCTACACTGGTGCAGATGGTGTTCTTAGCGATAATGGCGACGGCACATATAGCTTTGCTCCAAACGAGAACTTCAATGGTGATGTTCAATTCTCATTCGATGTCTCTGACGGTACTGATTCAACATCAGCTGTTATTGATGTCAGCGTAACGCCTGAGAATGACCCACCAGTAGCGGGCTCAACATCGTACACAGTTCAAGAAGATGGCCAAATCACGATCAGTGATGAGCAATTATTGGCAAACTCTTCCGATGTAGAAGGTGATGTTTCACTGTCTGGAGTATCGTACTCCGGTGATGACGGCTCTTTTGTTGATAATGGCAATGGTACTTACACCTTTACGCCAAATGAAAACTTCGATGGTGATATTTCACTAGACGTTGTTGTCGTTGACGAAGACGGTGCAACCGCAACCACAACCGCTGGCATCGATGTTATCGCTGTGAATGACGGACCTGAAACTTCGGGCATTCAGGCTGAAGTCGATGAAGATAATTCAATCACCATTACTCAAGAGCAGTTACTCGCTAATGCGACCGATGTTGAAGGTGATGAGTTAACGGCATCTAACCTACAAACCAACGATCCAGATGCGACAATTGTTACTAATGACGATGGTTCATTCACTATTACGCACACAGAAAACTTCAATGGCGAGTTGGACTTCACATACAGCATCAGTGATGGTGAGAATGAAGTTCTGACGACACTCGACTTGACGGTTAACCCTGTCAACGATGCGCCAGAAGCGGGCGATGAAATCTTCATCCAAGCGCAAGAAGACCAAACAGTTGGTGTGACACTTCGTGAAGAACCAGCACTACGTTTAGACCAAGCGCCAGAAAACGGCATCATTGAAGCAAATGTTAATGACGAATGGGTGGTACTGGAAGTAGGACAAGAAGTTCCTGCAGATACCGAAGTGCGCTTTGTTCCAAGTGAAGATGCTCTTGCTGAAGGTACACACACCACACAAATCGGTACGTTTGACGATAACGCGAGTGTGGATGATTGGGGTACAGAAGTTGACCCTTATACGCGTGAGTTCTCAGATGGTGACTTAACGGTAACTGTTCAAAGTAACGATGACCCTCTTGGTGCCTGGAATGGCAACACCCACATTGGTCATGGTATCGGTGATACTGACCGCCAAGGCTTAAGTGGTGATGAGAAACTGACGGTTTCAGTTGAAGGTCAAGACATCAATGAAATCAGTTTCCACCTAGATGGTTTGGGTGGCTGGTTCATGGAAGAGTCTCGTCACTTTACAGAAGTAGAAATCAAAGCGTTCAATGAGGATGGCGACCTAATTGACTCGATGACTTACCACAAAGAAGACCGTGGTACTTTCGAGACAGATTACACGCTAACGGTTGATCAACCAGTGTCCTACTTTGAGCTCGGTACCGTGCAAGGTAATGGTACTTACGTCGTTCAAAACATGACAGTGTCACAAACTTGTCATGATGAAGCGGTGTTTACATCGATTGGTGTAGATGGCTCAGAGATTACTGAAACGGTTGAGTTGAATATCCATGCGGGTGACAACGAAATCGAGTTAACGGCTGATCTTCCGAATATTACTGTCGATACCGATGGTTCTGCCCAGTTTGCTTCGGTTGTGATTACCGAAGAGCAACTACTGGCGCAAGCATCTGATATTGATGGCGACGACCTTGATATTGAAAATCTAGAGCTAGTGGGTGAAAACTCAGAGCATGCAACACTCACCGATAATGGTGATGGCACTTGGACGGTAACACCGGATGAAAACTTCCATGGTGAAATCGAACTTGGTTACCAAGTTACCGATGGTGAGCTGACAGACAGCAATATCATCAATATCAATTTCGAATCAGTAAATGATGCGCCAATCGTTTCTGGCCCGATTGTTCTATCGACAGATGAAGATGAAGGTATCACGTTCAGTGCAGATGACTTGCTAGCGAACACCACAGATGTGGAAGGCGATACGCTGTCTATTTCTGACATCACTTACGGTGGTGATAACGGTGAGCTAGTTGATAACGGCGATGGTACGTTTACCTTCATGCCGAATGAAAACTTCAATGGTGAAATCGACATCGACTACAAGGTGTTTGATGGAACTGATGAAGTTGCAACGCATCTAGACCTAACGGTCGTACCAGTCAATGATGTGCCGGTTCCGGGTGAACCATTGCACACCCAAATGCTTGAAAACGGCTCCATGATCATCGAAGCGAAAGACCTATTGTCTGGTGCTACCGATGTTGATGGCGACATTCTTCATGTCGAAAACCTATTACTTGCAGACCAAACGCAAGGTACGTTAACGGATAACGGTGATAATACCTTTACCTTCGAACCTGCAGAAGACTTCTACGGTGAAGTGAATCTGACTTTCGATATCAGTGATGGCCAAGCAAGCGCACCAAGTACAGCAAGAGTTGACGTTGAAATTGTCAATGAAGGCCCAGAGGTTGGTGGTCCAATTGAAGCCGCTGTTGATGAAGATGGTTCAATCACTATCACTCAAGAGGATCTGTTAGCGAATGCGACGGATGTCGATGGCGACAACCTTGAAGCCGTTAACTTAGCGACCAACGATCCAAATGCGGTTGTTGTAGAAAACCCAGACGGTAGCTTCACTATTACACCAAGTGCAGATTTCTTTGGTGAGATTGAGTTTACTTATGATGTCACTGACGCGATCGAAACTGTTGCGGCTGACCTCAACCTAACCGTAAACCCTATCAACGATGCTCCAGACGTGCCTGACATGTCTTTCACTACGGAAGACGGTCAAGCGATTACCATTACCGAAGCTGAACTATTAGCACAAGCGACAGACATTGAAGGCGACGAACTGTCAGTTGTGAATGTGACGAGTGCAAGCGACACGGTAGAAGTCACAGACAATGGCGATGGAACATACACATTAACACCAGAGCAGGGCTTCTTCGGTAACGTTGACTTAGCGTTTGATGTGAGCGATGGCACTGATGTGGTTGCCGCAAACATCGACCTAAAAGTTGAGTTCGTCAACGATGCGCCAGAAGCGACGCCAATGGTGGCAGATGTCGACGAAGATGGTTCAATCCTCGTTACACAAGAAATGTTGTTGGAGAACGCGAGCGACCAAGATGACGATGAGTTGTTTGCAAGCGCGCTTGAAACTAACGATCCAAATGCCAGCATTGTAGACAATGGTGATGGCACGTACACAGTGACACCTTCAGAGAACTTCAATGGCGATATTGCATTCACTTATGAGGTGAGCGACGGTGAGCTGAGCACGTCTAATGATATGACATTGACCGTTAATCCGGTGAATGACATTCCAATTGTTGCTCCAGGAATGTACCACATCGAAGAGGATGGCAGCATCCTGTTCACTCAAGAAGATCTATTGAGTGGTGCAATTGATATTGATGGCGACGACCTAAGCGTTACCAGCATCAATTACTCTGGTGATGAAGGCACAGTAACCGACAACGGCGATGGCACGTTCAGCTTCGTTCCTGAAGAGCACTTCAGTGGTGATCTGCAGTTCAGCTTTACTGTGACAGACGGTACGGATGAAGTTGAACAAGACATTAATGTTCACATTGAAGCAGTTGCTGATGCGCCTGACTTAGTTATCACGGATGGTGATGGTGTTAACGTCGACGACCAGGCGATTTTGGTTGAGCCAGGCGGTATTGTTGAACTGAACATTGCTGCGGCACTTGTCGACCAAGACTTGTCTGAAACACTCACTGTTACAGTAGATGGTGTGCCAGAAGGTTCGGTTATTCAATACGATAACGAAGGCGTTCTGAATGACCAAGAGAACGGTATCACCAGTTACAACGACACTGAAATCACAGTAACGTTTGAAGGTGAGACGGCTGGCTACCAAAACGCTGCGGGTTACTACAAAGTAGACGAAGACGGCAACATCACAGGTGTTGAAGTTGTTTACGAAAACGCATCACAAGTTGGTGGTGGCGGCGACCTTGTTCCAGGGCAAGATCAATTCAGCTTCCAAGTCGAGGAAGGTGAGAGCTTTAACCTGTTCTTAATTCCAAACGGACATCAGCACAACGACTTTGATGCGATGCAAGACGGTCAGTACGAGTTCCGTGCTGAGGATGGTTCGCCTGCGAACATGGATACGGTTGATCCTCAACTTGTCTTTGTGGCTGCTGATGGAACCGAGACAGTGATTCAAGGCCAGAATGGTGACGCGATCTTCCATGGTGGTTCAAGCTCTCAGCTAAACCAAGATGGTATCGAACATACTCGTACTACGGTTAATGAAGACGGCGAGCTGGTTTACGGATTTGAAGATTTGTATGGCGGCGGAGATGCTGACTATTCTGACTTCAACTTCACAATCGATGTCGGTGAAGTGAACAGCCAAATCTACAGCGGTGAAGTAACGGTTGGCCCTGATGGTACGGTGAACTTACCAACAACGGCTATCGAAAATGCTTTACAAATCCAGTTACCAGAAGACTTCAATGAGCAGCTTGAAGTTCATGTAACCGCAACTGCGACAGAGTTATCGAATGATGATTCTGAAACGGTTTCCCAAACCATTTACATTAACGCGACAGGCGCACACATTGAGCATGCACCTGAAGCACTTCCTGTTGCAGCAACAGTGGAAGAAGATGGTTCTATCATCATTACGCAAGAAGACTTGTTAGCTAATGCTCGCGATTTAGACGGCGACCAACTCACAGCGCTTAACTTAGCGACTGATGACGACAGCGTTACGATTACCGATAACGGTGATGGTACGTACACATTAACGCCAGATGCTGATTTCAATGGCGATGTGAGCTTTACGTTTGATGTGTCTGATGGTGATGATGTTGTCTCTACCAACCTTGAGTTAACAGTTTCACCAGTAAATGACGGTCCAGAAGCACAAGACCACGCATTCACAGTCGGCGAAGATGGCGTGTTAACGTTCAATGACCAAGACCTATTAACAGGTGCAACGGACATTGAAGGGGACGACCTAAGTGTTGAAGGTGTAACTTACACTGGCGCAGATGGTGTCCTAACCGACAATGGCGATGGCACATACAGCTTCGCGCCAAACGAAAACTTCAATGGCGATGTCAACTTCTCGTTCAATGTATCAGATGGTACCGATACGGTAACCGCTAACATTGATGTGAACGTGACGCCAGAGAACGATCCACCGGTTGCGGGTAGCACGTCTTACACGGTTCATGAAGACAACTCTATTACGATCAGTAACGAACAATTGCTAGCGAACTCTTCGGATATCGAAGGCGAAGTCGCAATTGATAACGTGACTTACAGTGGTAGCGACGGTGTTCTGGAAATCAACGGTGACGGCACATATACCTTCTCTCCAAACGAGAACTTCAATGGCGAAGTTAGCCTAGATGTTGTCGTGACGGATGAAGATGGAGCGACTGAAGCAACAACGGCGGGTATAACTGTCCTTGAGGTGAACGATCCGCCAGTTGCTGGCCCAACGTCATACACCATCGATGAAGATTCAGTACTGACTTTTAATGAGTCTCAAGTTCTGCTGAACGCTTCTGATATTGAAGGTGATGTTGAGCTTGTTGAGATCAATTACGATGGCCCAGACGGTATCTTCTCTATCAATGGTGACGGTACATGTAGTTTCGCTCCGAATGAAAACTTCAACGGCCAAGTGCAATTGGATGTGACCATTCAAGATGAAGACGGCGCTCAAGTTGATACTCATATTACGGTTGATGTCCTACCAATCAATGATGTTCCAGTATCAGGAGACTTGGCATACAGCGTAGAGGAAGACGGTTCGATTACCTTGAGCCAAGAGCAGCTTCTTTCTCAAGCAAGCGATGTAGATGGCGACGACCTGACTGCTTCTAACTTAATTGTTGATGGAGATGCGACGGTTGTTGCTAACGATGATGGTAGCTTTACCATTACGCCAGATGCAAACTTCAATGGTGACATTGACCTAACGTTCGACATTAGCGACGGTACAGATACGCTGGTTGCGACGGCTGACCTCACCGTTAATCCAGTTAATGACCTTCCACAACCACAAGATCAAACGTTCAGCATTGGCGAAGACGGCTTCTTGAACTTCACAGATGAAGACTTGCTAACAGGTGCTACCGATATCGATGGGGATGACCTATCGGTTGAAGGTGTGACTTACACTGGCGCCGACGGTGTTCTTACTGACAATGGCGACGGAAGCTACAGCTTTGCGCCAAACGAGAACTTCAATGGTGATGTGAACTTCAGTTTTGATGTGTCAGATGGCACGGATACCGTTCAGGCCAACATTGATGTCAGCGTGACACCAGAGAACGATCCGCCTGTTGCGGGTAGCACGTCTTACACAGTTCATGAAGACAACTCAATTACCATCAGCGATGAGCAGCTTCTAGCTAACTCTTCGGATATTGAAGGTGATGTTGCCGTTGATAGCGTGACTTACTCTGGCACAGACGGCGTCTTTGAAGACAATGGTGACGGTACTTACACCTTCTCACCAAACGAAAACTTCAACGGCGAAGTTAGCCTTGATGTTGTCGTTACCGATGAAGAGGGTGCAACTGAATCGACCACAGCGGGTATTACTGTACTTGAGGTGAACGATCCACCAATCGCAGGTTCAACCAGCTACTCAGTCAACGAGGACGAAGTTATCACCATCAGTTCAGAGCAACTGTTGGCGAACGCTTTTGATATCGAAGGTGAAGTGGCGATTGATAGCGTTAACTACACAGGCTCAGACGGTATCTTTACCGACAATGGTGACGGAACATTCAGCTTCGCACCAAACGCTAACTTCGATGGCGATGTAAGCCTTGATGTTGTCGTTACTGACGAAGAAGGCGCAACCGTAGCGACCAACGCAAGCATTGATGTTCTGCCTGTTAATGATGCTCCGGTATCGGGCGACTTGGCGTACAGCGTGGACGAAGATGGTTCAATTACCCTGAGCCAAGAGCAATTACTTGCTCAAGCGAGTGATGTGGATGGCGATGACTTAACAGCGGCTAACCTGACCGTTGGTGGTGATGCGACAGTTACTGCAAACGATGATGGTAGTTTCACTATCACGCCAGATGCTAACTTCAATGGCGACATTGATTTGAACTTCGACATTACCGATGGTGATGCGACGCTTCAAGCAACAGCTGACCTAACGGTTAACCCAGTTAATGACTTGCCAACAGTCGGTGAGCCACAATTTGTGACTCAAGAAGACACCAGCTTTACCTTCACAGAAGAGCAACTGCTGCAAAATGCGGGCGACATTGATGGCGATAACCTATCGGTTGAAAATGTGGCTTCAGATAGCGGTACTTTGGTTGATAACGGCGACGGTACTTACACATTCGCACCGAATGAAAACTTCGACGGCAATGTAAATGTGACGTTCGACGTGAATGACGGTACAGCGATAGTACCAGCAGAAGCGACAATTGATGTTCAATCTGTGGTTGATATGCCAGAGCTGTCGATTGCGTCTGACCTAGTGATTGCGTCAGACAACTTCGAGTCTGGCTCAAACGGTTGGAATACCGGTACTGAAAGCTCACAAGGCTTCGAATCAGGTGACATGCTAGGTCGTATTGGTGGCACTGGTGGCGATGAAGCAGTCAGTAAAACTTACGACATTCCAAGTGATGTGAGCGAAGTTAATATCTCGTTCAGCTTCTACGAAATTGATTCTTGGGATGGTGAGTCATTCCAAATCTTTGTCGGCGGCGAAGAGCTTACTTCGTTAGACAACTCGGCATTCCAAACTCAAGATGGCACGACAACGTTGTACGATTCAGCGGGCAATGAAGTGGGTGAAGTCGTTCACGGCGTGTCGCAAGGTGAAGGCTTCAGTGGTTGGAACGACCAAGCACACCAAATCAACCTAACAGTACCAGTCGAAGATGGCCAACTTGAGTTAGGCTTCGGTTCAACCTTGAACCAAGGTGTGAGTGATGAGTCGTTTGGCATCGATAACATTGAAATCACAGTGTCTGATGCGGATTACCAAATTATTGGTACCGAAGATACGCCAGTACCACTGGATATTGATGCGGCGTTAACCGATACCGATGGCTCAGAAAACCTTGCTATCTTGATTGAAGACGTGCCAGAAGGCAGCTCGCTTTCTGCAGGTACCGATAATGGTGATGGCACATGGTCATTGCAACCAGGTGAGCTAGAAGGGCTAGAGTTTATCCCTTCAGGTGACTTCAATGGTGATGTGGTTCTAACCGTGAATGCGACATCGACTGATGTTGATACGGGCACCACCGCAACGGCAACGCAAGATGTGACGATTCATATCTCGCCAGCGAATGATGCTCCAGAAGTTGATGGTGATATCAGTGCCGTTACAGCCGAAGACAACAGCATCACGCTAACTCAAGAACAGTTGCTAGAGCATGCTGTCGACATTGATGGGGATGACCTATCAGCAATCAACCTAACCACCAATGATGAAAATGCGACCGTTGAAATGAACGACGATGGCAGTTTCACCATTACACCGAGTGAAAACTTCAACGGTAATATCGAATTTAGTTACGATGTCACCGATGGGGAAGAGATGGTCGCTGCTGGCCTAGACTTGACGGTAACACCAGTCAATGACGCGCCAGAGCCACAAGACCAAGCATTCACTATTGGTGAAGATGGGGTTCTTAACTTCACTGACGCTGACCTGTTAACAGGTGCAACGGATGTTGAAGGTGATGACCTGACGGTAGAAGGTGTGACATACACGGGTGCTGATGGCGTTCTTACTGATAATGGCGACGGAAGCTACAGCTTTGCGCCAAACGAGAACTTCAATGGTGATGTGAACTTCAGCTTTGATGTGTCAGATGGCACGGATACGGTTCAAGCGAACATCGATGTGAGCGTGACGCCTGAGAACGATCCACCAGTGGCGGGTAGCACGTCTTACACTGTGCATGAAGACAACTCAATCACGATCAGTAACGAACAGCTATTAGCCAACTCTTCAGATATTGAAGGTGAGGTTGCGATTGATAGCGTGACTTACACTGGCAGTGACGGTGTGTTCGAAGACAACGGTGACGGCACTTACACCTTCTCGCCAAACGAGAACTTCAATGGTGATGTGAGCTTAGCGGTTGTTGTTACCGATGAAGAAGGGGCAACAGAAGCGACCACCGCGGGAATCACCGTACTTGAGGTGAACGATCCGCCAATCGCAGGCTCAACCAGTTACTCAGTCAACGAAGATGAAGTTATCACCATCAGTGCAGAGCAACTGTTGGCGAACTCTTCTGATATTGAAGGTGAAGTGGCGATTGATAGTGTTACTTACACAGGCGCTGACGGTATCTTTACTGACAACGGCAACGGCACATTCAGCTTTGCACCGAACGCAAACTTCGATGGCGATGTTAGCCTCGATGTAGTGGTGACAGATGAAGACGGTGCGACAGTAGCCACCAGCGCAAGTATTGATGTTCTTCCAATTAATGATCCACCAGTATCGGGTGACTTGGCATACAGCATTGATGAAGATGGTTCGATTACTCTGACTCAAGAGCAGTTGCTGTCTCAAGCATCTGATGTGGATGGCGATGACCTGACCGCAAGCAACCTAAGCGCAGGCGATAATGCAACTGTTGTTGATAATGGCGATGGCACCTTTACGGTAACGCCAGATGCTAACTTCAATGGCGATATCGACCTAAGCTTTGATATTTCAGACGGCACTGAGTCAATTGTGGCGAACGCCGATCTGACGGTAAACCCAGTCAATGACTTGCCAACGACATCTGATGTTTACGCGAACGTTGATGAAGATCATGTCATCACTATCACGCAGGAGCAGCTACTTGCGAATGCCGCTGATATTGAGGGCGACGACCTTGTCGCTTCCGACTTAACCTTAGTGGGTGACGATGCAACGATTGTCGACAATGGCGATGGCACGTTCTCAATCACTCCAAGCGAAAACTTCAATGGCTACATCGATGTTGCCTACAGCATCAGCGATGGCGACACTCCAATTGCCGCTAACTTAGGCTTAACCGTTGACCCAGTGAACGACGCACCGATTGTTTCTGCTGATGTGGCGATAACCATTGAAGAAGATGGTTCATACACCATTACTCAAGAAGAGCTCCTACAATTCGCGACTGACATCGAAGACGATGACATGACCGCAATTATTGGAGAACAGGGCGATGAAACAACCGTAACCGGTACAGTGTTGGACGCTGAAACCAGTAATCCAGTGTCTGGTGCAGAAGTCACCCTGACCGACAGCGCTGGCAATAGCTACACCACAGTAACGGATGATTCAGGTAATTACTCTGTTACAGGTTCAGTCGTTGACCAAGGCACGGTAACCATTGAACAAGAAGGCTCTATTACTAGCAGCTTCCTAGTTCCAGCAGGCGAAGATACCAACGGTGGTGTAACCGCTATATCCGAAGTACTTGAAGAAACAGATATGCGTATCGTGGTCACATGGGGCGACAGTCCACGTGATATGGATAACCACTTATGGCTTTACGATACAGAGAATGGCAATGAGCTAGACCATATTTACTATCGCGACATGAGCCATGATCTTGGTGAAGGTAACGTTGTTCAGCAAGATGTAGATGACACAAATGGTGGCGGCCCTGAAACCATCACCATTCCAAACTACCAAGATGCGGACATGCACTATTCAGTACACAACTACACCAGCAGAAGTTGGGATGTAGATGGTGTTGAAGATGTACAAGTTCAGGTGTTTGTAGGCGATACATTGGTTGAAACCTTCAGCCCAGATTTATCTGATAACCCATCAGGTGACCATTGGCATGTATTTGATATCGTGAATGGCGTTATTGTTCCAAGCCAAGATGTAGGCAGCGAGAATGCGTTTGATTTACCAACGGCAGAAGAAGCGCTTGCGAATGAAAACGGCATTGATATCTCTGAATTGCTAACTGGCGATGAAGGTGATGACTCTGGTGATACGGGTGGAAACGAACCAAGTGTTGGAGATGTTTCCATTGAGAACGCTCTTATCACTGACAATGGTGATGGAACTTACACCATTACACCGGAAGAGAACTTCAATGGTGAATTCTCGATTAGCTACAACGTAGACGATGGCAACGGTGGGGTTACTCCAGCGGAACTAGACGTGACTGTAACAGCAGTTAACGACCTTTCTGTAATTTACGACCACGACTACACCATTAATGAAGATGGTTCGCTGACCTTTACCGATGAACAGCTACTGACTGGTGCAACGGATATTGACGGCGATGATCTTTCTGTCGAGTCGGTTAATTACGAAGGTACAGACGGTGTGTTCACGGATAACGGCGACGGTACTTATACCTTTGCTCCAAACGAGAACTTCAATGGTAATGTCGACCTAACTTACGATGTGAGTGATGGTACAGATGTTGTATCGGCGAATATTGATGTTCAAGTGGTTCCAATCAACGACGTACCGGTAGCGGGTTCTACGACTTACAGTGTTGAAGAAGACGGCAGTATCACCCTAAGCGATGCACAACTTCTAGCGAATAGCTCGGATGTTGAAGGGGAAGTGTTTGTCAGCGATGTAAGCTACAGCGGCACTGATGGTGTATTCACTGATAATGGTGATGGTACTTACACCTTTGCTCCAAACGAAAACTTTAACGGTGACATCAGTCTTGATGTCTCTGTAATGGATGAAGATGGCGCAACCGCTGAAACAACCGCAGGTATCGACGTTATTGCCGTTAATGACTTGCCAGTTGCAGGTTCAACGACCTACAGCGTTGACGAAGATAACGTGATTACCATCTCTGAAGCACAGCTTCTTGCGAACAGCTCAGACATTGAAGGTGATGTATCCGTTAGCGACGTTTCCTACTCAGGTGCAGACGGTATCTTCACTGACAATGGCGATGGTACTTACAGCTTCGCACCAAATGAAAACTTCAACGGCAATGTCAGCCTAGATGTCACCGTTGCAGATGAAGACGGTGCAACCGCTCAAACGACTGCGGGTATTGATGTTATCGCAGTCAACGACGCACCAGTATCGGGTGACTTGGCTTACTCAGTGGATGAAGATGGTTCAATCACGCTAAGCCAAGAGCAACTACTTGCTCAAGCATCGGATGTGGACGGCGATGATCTTACCGCTGCCAACCTAACCGCCGGTGATAACGCGACCGTTACGGCAAACGATGATGGTTCATTTACCATTACCCCGGATGCTGACTTTAATGGCGATATTGACCTAAGCTTCGACCTTTCTGATGGTACTGAAACGGTTGTTGCAACGGCTGACCTTACTGTGAATCCAGTGAATGACATCGCAGTTGTAGAAGATGTCGCTTACACCATTGAAGAAGACGGTTCGCTTACCTTTACGGACGAGCAACTGCTAGCAGGTGCTTCTGATATTGATGGTGATGAGCTTTCAGTTGCCGACGTGTCTTACACTGGCGCAGAGGGTGTGTTTACCGACAATGGCGATGGAACCTACACCTTTGCACCGAACGAGAACTTCAACGGTGACGTAAGCCTAGACTTCTCAGTATCTGACGGTACAGAGACGGTCGATGCTAACATTGACGTAACGGTAACAGACGTTAACGATGCACCAGTGGCAGGCGCAACGTCTTACCAAATGAACGAAGATGGCACCATCACATTGAGCCCTGAGCAGTTGATTGCTAATAGCTCCGATGTGGACGGTGAAGTGTCGCTTGATAGCGTGAGCTACTCAGGTGCAGACGGTATCTTGGTTCAAAATGAAGATGGGTCGGTAACGTTCGCACCAAACGAAAACTTTAACGGCGACATCAACCTTGATGTGACGGTTATTGATGACGACGGTGCAACGGCTCAGACTACCGCTGGTATTGAAGTTATTGCAGTTAACGACGCACCAGTGACCGGAAACGTGGCTTACTCGGTTGATGAAGACGGTTCAATTACGCTATCTCAAGAGCAGTTGCTGGCTAACGCATCCGATGTTGATGGTGATGCACTAACCGCAAGCAACCTATCTGCAGGTGACAATGCGACCGTAACAGCGAACGAAGATGGTTCATTTACTATCACTCCGGATGCTGATTTCAACGGTGACATTGATTTGAGCTTCGATGTGTCAGATGGCCTTGAAACTGTTCAAGCTGGAGTCGACCTAACGGTTAACCCAGTCAATGACCTACCAACAGCAGAAGACCAAAACTTTACTGTTGAGGAAGATGGAACGCTAATCTTCACGGATGCAGACCTACTAGCAGGTGCTGCAGACATTGACGGCGATGACTTGTCTATCGTTGACGTGTCTTACACGGGCGCAGAAGGTGTGTTCACTGATAACGGTGACGGCACTTATAGCTTTGCTCCGAACGAGAACTTCAATGGCGATGTCAACCTAGGCTTCACAGTGACTGATGGCACTGAGACAGTCGATGCCAATATTGGTGTGACGGTAACGGATGTTAACGATGCGCCGGTAGCGGGTTCTACGTCTTACCAAATGAACGAAGATGGCACCATCACAATCAGTCCTGAGCAGTTAATTGCTAATAGCTCTGACGTTGATGGTGAAGTGTCACTTGAAAGCGTGACTTACTCAGGCTCTGACGGCACCTTGGTTCAAAACGATAATGGGTCTGTGACCTTCACGCCAAACGAGAACTTTAATGGTGATATCAGCCTAGATGTGGTCGTGACCGATGATGACGGTGCAACGGCAACAACAACGGCAGGTATCGAAGTTCTGGCTGTGAACGATGGACCTGAATCTGAGGATGTGAAACTAACCACAGCCGAAGACAGCACCATTCTTATCACACAAGACATGTTGTTAGCTCAAGCTACCGACATCGATAACACCGCAGACGAGCTGTCGGCTTCTGGTCTACAAATCGACCCTAGCTTGGGTGAGTTGCTAGATAACGAAGATGGTACTTGGTCATTTACACCAAACGAAAACTTCAATGGCGATGTGCCAATGACGTTTAACGTTAGCGATGGCCAAGAGACAATTTCAGTCGACGGCAACATCGATGTTACGCCAGTGAATGATGCACCTGAAGCGCCAACCATTGAGATGCAAGGCGAAGAAGATGTGGTCATGGTGATTGACCCTGCTTACATCGCGGGTCAAGTGACAGACCTTGATGGCGACGAGATCAGCATTGAGAGCATCACAGTACGAGCACCAGCGAATGCGACCTTAACTCAGCAACCAGACGGCATGTATCACTTAGTGACTACTCAAGACTTTAATGGCTTAGTAGAACTCGGTTATCAAGCTACTGACGGTGAAGAAGTGGTTGATGGCTCGCTGAATGTGGATGTCATTCCGGTTAACGACGCACCATTCAATGTCGGCAACGCAATGATGACCACAGACGAAGATGGCGCGTTCACCTTCGATGCTGGCGACTTGATGAACTTGTTCGGTGACATTGATACCGCAGACCTTGTTGTTTCTCGCATTATCACCGCAGACGGTGAAGATGGCGGAGAAGTTACAGACAACGGTGATGGTACTTGGACATTCACACCAACAGGCGACTTTGCGGGTGTTTCTGACCTACAAGTTGTCGTGAGTGACGGTGAGTTCGAAACGGTTCTCGATGTTCCTGTGTACGTACGTCCTGTCGCAGATGGCGCGGTTATTTCAACTGACCATGACGGTCCATTAGTCTTCGGCGAAGATGAAACGGGTCACTTGGGACTGAACGTTGGCCTAGTCGATGATTCAGAAACACTAAGTAACTTGGTGATGACAGGTTTCCCTGTTGGATTCGAGGTAACAGATGGTGTGAATACCGTGATGATCACCGAGCCGGGTCAATACATCGACCTGTTCGACTGGGATATCTCAAACATTCAAATGACGCCGCCTGAAGACTTCCATGGTGAGTTCTTCGTAACCGTAAGCGCAACAACGGTTGATTACGGAGATGAGCCGGAAGCGTTTGATGATGGTATCGATTCAGGTGATTTCGAAACTGTGGCGGGTGATTCCATCATCCTAACGGCGGACGACCTAATTGGTTTGGCTGAGAATGTGGATGCAGACAGCGATGATGAAGTGAAACTGGTTCATCTTGCCGACCGCAGCCAAGGTGAGATTGTCGATAATGGCGATGGCACTTGGACGTTCACACCAGCACCAGGCTTCACGGGCGAAGCAGACATTGCGTACGTAGTTGATAAAGATGGCGTGCTTCATGATGAGCAAACTGGCGTAGTCGTGAAAGAAGGCGACTTGCAAGAGAATGCAGCACCAGAAGTTAACAGCATCACAACGACGGAAATCGCAGCGGATGCCACCTTGTCGTTCACTGATGAAGACATGTTAGCGAATCTGAGCGATGCAGAAGGCGACAGCTTGAGCATTGAGTCAGTAAGCTTGATGGAAGGTCAGGGCGTAATTGAGAGCGATAACCAAGGTAACTATCAATTCACTCCTGCTGAAGACTACACCGGCGATGTTCAAGTTGGGTTTATAGCGACCGATGGCGAAAATCGCATCGAAAGCTTCTTCAATGTGGATATCCAAAGTGGCGATGAAGCAGCGGCGAGCGAAGGTTATACCTTAGCTGATGATGGTTCACTAACTATCACGGATGCACAGCTGGTGGATGAGTTAGGCGTCAGTGATTCTGCACAAGTTGTTGATGTTGCAGACGCGAACGATGCTGGCTTCTTTGCCGAATCAGGTGAAGGTGAGTGGACTTACTGGCCGAACGAAGACTTCGATGGCAATTTAGCGATGAATGTTGAAGTTAACGACGGCGGTGAAGTATCAAGTCACAGCTTAAGCATCCAAGTTGAAGATGATTCAGTACAAAGTGATGAACCACAAGTCCAAGCTGCTCAAGCAACAGAAGAGCAACAAGTGGAAGTGGCTCAACAAGCTGATGACCAAGCTCAAGATGCTGAAACTGAAGGCAGCACAGCAGATGTAACCGCGGCACCGGGCGATACCATCTCTATCTCGATTCCAGATGAGGTGAGTGGTAACGAATCGGTTGATTACGCTGATATGTCTGGCTTACCTGAGGGCGCTACTGTGAACAACGCACTGGATAACGGTGATGGTAGCTTCACAATCAGTGGCAACCTAGAGCAGCCTGTATCCGTTGAACTTCCAGAAGGTTATGAAGGTACTAGCGAGATCCAATTCCAAGGTTACGACGAATTGGGTAGTTCAATAGACGGTGCTAGCGGTTCTGTTGAGGTTGAGGTCGATGATCAATACACCATGCAAGGTTCTACTCAAGAGCAGCAACCAGACATGGCGGGTATGGAATCTGGAGGCAGCGACTGGACAAGTTCAGGTGGTCAAGATCAAGGTGTTGACTTCACGGATGACTCTGGAAGCTTTGATTCAGATTCTCAAACTGGAACCGATCAAGGCAACGACTTCGACCAAAGCTCGATTTAATCGAGAGAGCTTAGTTTTAGTCTAAACCGACATTTAGTCTAAGCCAACAAGGAGATAGGGCAGCGTAAAGTTGCCCTCATTAAAGCCATGTAGAGTTATTGATACATGGCTTTTTTTAATTTTTTTGTTGTTTGTTTCGATAAATAAACTTGAGAACAGGTAAATATGTCCTTAATTATGAGAAGGGTCAGTTAGACAGGAGTGAGGGCATGTATCGTTATGTCAGTTCACCGCAAGCGTCGAAGTACATAGTGCCACCACCTCAACATCGAGAGTTGTCGAGTGTGGATGTGCCTGAGTCCGAATTAGAGATGCGAGAAATATTGAATAATTGGTTTGCTGATGGTTTAGCGCCCATTATTGAAAGTGAAGATGACTACATCTCTGCGAGCGATCACGTTCGATTTGAAAAGCTTAGCCGCACCGTTGGGATGTTGTTGAGAAACAAAGATTATTATTTTGCGGCTAAACGGATTTTATCAGTGTGGGAACAAGATTGTCTTGAAACCACTTATATCAATTATCTCATTTTGCGCAGTGAGCGAGTCACTTCTTTAAGGTAAGTTAATGGTGTGGCATTTGTCATTTTTCATTAGGCATTAGGGATTAGCGACTTAGGGTTCGTGTGCTTACGATCTTTTTATTTTTCTAACGAATCAGCAAACAAAAAGGGCAAGCTTGGAGGCTCACCCTAAAGGTCTTTGTTTTGGCTTAACGTTATTTTCAACTAATTCTCAACTGGGTTACGACTTACACCCAACCATCAAATTTGAGTCGTTTTTGAATTCTTTCGACCGCTTCTTTCTGCATTTGTCTAACACGTTCATTAGAAACATTCACATCCAACATTTGTCCGACCTCAGACAGCGTTTTCACCTTGTTATCAAAGAAACCAAAACGGTGGATGAGCACCTTTTGTAATTTTGGAGGAAGTGTATAGATGATTTGTTCTAGAGCTTGGGTAAAGGATTGATCCTCACAATCTTGTTGAGGGTCTGGGATATATTCACTTTCGCATTGATCAAGCACCATAGGCGCATGGCTAGTTCCAACCGTTGTCGTCACGTCAATAAACCCGCTTAACGCCACCAGTTGATCGACGCGTTCGGCCTTTACACCTGAACTGTCTGATAGCTCAGAAATTGAAACCTCTTTACTCATTTTTTTGCTTGCATCGAGCTTTTTTGAGGCGAGGCTGTTTATTTCTTTACACACGTGGGCTGGCAATCGAACGGTTCGACCCGTGTTCATGAGTGCGGCTTCAATGTTTTCGCGGATCCACCAAACAGCATAGGTTGAAAAACGATAGCCTGGTTCTGGATCGTATTTGTCGATGGCCTTAATCAAGCCAATGTTGCCTTCCTCGATCAGGTCGAGCAGGGTGAAATTATTGCCTTTACGTTTTAGGTAACTCTTTGCGATTTTCACAACAAGGCGCAGGTTTGATTCGATCATTACATCACGCGCTTTTTTCTCACCCGCGCGATTCAATTTTGCGTAATACACCTCATCTTCACGCGACAGCAGATCAATGCCAACAATATCTTTCAGATAATGAGCATAAGGGTCTGCACTGGTAGAAAATGATTCGGTAATGGGTGTTTCATCCGTGAGCCCCTGAAACGCAGCAAAACTATCGTTGTTCATTTCCTTGTCCTTATCTAGCCGACTGAACGTTTTAGTTTTTTTTATTATGCCACCAAGTGATTAACGCTTGGTTTCATTAGAGTGTAGATAACAATTTCTTCTTTACCAATAAATAAAATGCAATTTCGTATGTTTATGTCACAAAAAGATCTACAAATATTTAACTATTTTGCATCTCATCAAGTGTGTTGGTTTTTCGTTTAAAACATTAAGACGGATAGTTTATAAAGCATGTGTTATACATCGGTTTATCTAGATAAATGACGTGAATTTATAGGTGTGGGTTAGAACTATAATTGAGAGGAGAAATGATGAGAAAAATGTTAAGAGTCGAGGTTCAATGTTTCCAAGCACCTCAACTCTTTTAGCTGTGTCGGCTGTTAAGTATCGCCATGCACGTTTTAATTCTATCGACTAATAAGTGCTAAGAACCTCATCGATTTGCTGATTAATGATCTTCATTTCGCTGTAGATAACCGAAAGATCATCATCTTGCGGCGCAAGCTTATTGAGTGTGTTTTGTTCTACTCTTTCCAATGCAACTGTGGCCGTTTCTTCACCAAAGCTGGCTAAAATGCCTTTTAGGGTGTGCACGGTAAAATGAAGCTTGCCCCAATCTTGTTGTTGAACCAACTCTTCGATCTCTTGTAGCGAATTGCCATGGTCTTCTTGATATGTAGACAAAACGGCGTAAATGACGTCTCTGTCATTGTCTAAATAGGCGTTTAAAGCATCAAAGTCTAGCATGTGGACTCCTGTCGGCTGAATGTTGAAAATGGGCTAGGCGGCTTAGTGGAAAAACCATACCTTGATGAATCACTAATCCATTGATTCCATTTTGGAGGAAGTTCTAACTGTAAGATTTCTTCTAGATAGTCGTCGCTAAGTTTCTCATCTATATGAGCTTTATTGACGGCGTATATATAGTCAAGTTTGGCGGCAACTGAATATGGGTAACTGTGAATGTAGTCCTTTATTTCTTGGATCGAACCCAAATTTTCAATGTTTATACACGTTGAAGGGTCGACATTTTTGGACTCAAGTTGGTGATTTATGGCTTCTCCACGAGATTTGAGACATTCCACTGTTAAATGATAAAGAGAGTACTCACCAAAGTGGGCGAGCATGGGTAATAACTGAGTGAGCAAATAAGTCGGTTGGCTGTGGAAATTGTTCGCTAACAGTGTCGAAGCTCTAATCACTTTTTTGTGGGCAATCTGAGGGCTATTTTCGATGAGCAATATGCTGCTCTGAAATAGGGCAAGGCTGGCCAAAACTTGCTGCTGTTGTTTTACCGGAAGTTTCAGGTTTACCAACTCGGTGAATTGGTTGGCGTGCTCAAGCAAAATACGTTTGTACTTTAGTTGCGTCTCGCGCTGATACGTTGCTTTTAAGGAATTAAAGTGCGCACCAATGGAATGGATGACATCAATGTCAGCAGCTGAAATGTGGGTTGCATACATCTCACCTAACTTTATGATCATATGTGTGTTATCTGCGTTCTCAGCTAAGTCGATGGCCCTGATTGCACGATGGCTGATGCTGGGAGTCATCTCAAATGCACGAATCGCTAATTTAAGAGCAGGCAGCAGCATTTTATGTTTTTCATAGATACAGCTTAAGCAGTCAATCACGCTCAATGAGAGTGGCTGTGCTATTAGAAAATTGTGGAGCTTATCTATGGCTAAATTTGGCTTGCCTAAGCTGTCGAGAATCAGCGCCTCAGCCACCAATTTGGTTGGGTGCATGTTGGTTTTGGAGTTGTTAATGACGCTAGAGAGTAACTGCCATTTCTTACCTGCAATTAAATGTTCAATCAATGTCGCTTCGAACTGAACGCTAGTACCATTAGGGGAGATCGCCAAAGCTTGAGCTAATCTCTCTTGACTGGCAATGGGATACAAATCATTCAGTTGGGTGAGTTTCTTTGAAACGGACACGGCACTTTGGATCTTTTTACCCAACGTTTGAGTATTAATCGGTTTAGAAACGAAGTGGTGTGCTTCACCTGAAAGGGCGGTTAATACTGTTTCCTGACGCATATCCCCAGAGAGCAAGATTGTCGCCACAGTATGATCGATGAGGCGGTTTCGATACAGAATGCCCAACAGCTCAAAGCCAGTAAAAGACTGTTCTAAGTGGTAGTCAATGAGGAGTACATGAAAAGAGTGTGTCTCGACCGCTTTAATGGCTTTTCGATAGTCGGTCGCAATAAAAATACAGTCGCGCGAAACTCCCAAACTAGCCAGTTGCTGCTTAATAAGTATTGTTGCGCTTTTAGAGTCGTCGACGATCAAAATTCGAAGGTCTGTTGGTAAGGTCAAATCCATTTTCCTTAATACCAAATGTTATTTTTTAATTTAGGTGTCAAGTTGCACATTGTCAAGGTGCCTATATCACATACAAACACTCAATAAACTATTGGTAATTAAAGAGTATTAGATAACATTTATGAAAGCCTTCAAACGCAGGTGACTTTTACCTGATTTTAGTGGGGTTATACGTGTTTTAGAAATAAAAAAGAGGCAAGCCGATAAGCTCACCTATCTGTTTTATTGTTCGAGTTTTTATTCGAAATGTTGTTCTTTTCTTGAAGTTTTATTTACCGAAACTCTAGCGTTAATCACGCATGTTTAGAATCAATACTGCCGCTAGAGCCAAGAACGCCGTCATCATTAAGAACACATCGTTGTAAGCCATGATGGCTGCGTCACGTTGCATTGTGCCGAGCAAACTTGCTTGTGCTTGTTGCATCGCAGTTGCGGCATCACTTCCTGACTGAATGAAAAACGCTTGTTGTTGCTGAAGCGTCTGCCAACCAAGTTGACTCACTGAAGGTAGCGACTCCTTGATGTGTGCTAAGTGCTCACGGGTTTTGTTATCCAATAGCGTAGCGATAATCGCGATGCTGAAAGCGCCCCCTAAGTTCCGCATTACGTTGGTTAACGTTGATGCGTCTGGCGTGTCCATTTTGCTGATGTTCTTCATGGCAACCAAAGACAGCGGAACCATGATGAACGGACTACCAATAGCACGCAGAACCATAGATAAAATCAGCTGTTGCCCGCCAAAATCGATTGTCATGTGTGTATTTACGTAACAACTAAAACCGAACATCGCGAAGCCAAAGGTAACCAAGTACTTAGGCTTAATGATCTGTGTTAGCTTTGGCACAATTGGGAATATCAGAAGCTGTGGGAAACCCATCCACATTAGCACTTCACCAATTTCCATCGCGTTATATTGCTGAATTTGAGTGAGATACATCGGTAGAACATAGATAGAGCCGAGCAATGCCATTCCTAGAATCAAATAGGCGATACAAGACATCGCAAATTGCCCATCCCGCAATAGCCGCAGGTTAACCAATGGCTTCTTGTGTTGGAGTTCGTTTATCACGAAGTAAACCAAACTCACCGCCGACACGATACTCAAGCCAATAATAAAGCTCGAACTGAACCACTCTTCACGGTTACCTTCTTCTAACACCACTTCCAAACAACCTAGCCCTAATGCCATGGTGGCGATACCAAACCAATCGGCTTTTTTCAGCGTGCCAAGGTCGAGCTTTTCATCGTCCAAGCCATATCGGATCATGGTGATCACAAGCAAAGCTGGCGGAATATTGATGTAGAAAATATAGTGCCACGAGAAGTTCTCCGTCAGCCAGCCACCAAAGGTAGGGCCAATCGATGGAGCAAAGGTCGCGGTTACACCAAACAGTGCCATACCCACAGCACGCTTGTTGACCGGCAATAACTGAATCACCAGCGAGAAAGCAAGCGGGATTAGAGCACCACTACTGAAGCCTTGCATCGCGCGGAAAACGATCATCGAGGTCATGTTCCAAGAGAACGAACACAACAAAGATGAAATGGTGAAAATGGCTGTCGTCCACGTGATATAACGGCGTTTACCGAGCGCTTTAGAAAGCCAACCACTGAGTGGGATAGCGATCATCTCTGCGACTAGGTAAGACGTAGAGATCCACGAGCTTTCATCCAAGGTGGCTGATAGCGCACCTTGAATATCTTTGAGAGACGAGTTGGTGATCTGAATATCCAAGATCGCCATAAACGCGCCAATCAAGCCGCCAAATAGGGCGATCCAATGGCGTCTCGAAACCTCGTCATCATCATTTGTTTGGGTGACAACACCAGCGTTACTCATGGTCTAGCCTCGTTTATCGATGGTCGCTACCACAGACAAACCAGGAAGCAGTCGACCTTTCAACTCTTGCTGATCTGGAATTAATTTTAACCGGTACACGTTGAACGATTTTAGTGAAGTTACCGGTCGCGTTTTCTGGTGGTAGGAGCGCAAATTTAGCGCCAGTCGCAGGGGAGAAACTGTCTACCACACCTTCAAGAGGCTGCCCCGGGAACGCATCCAGCTCTACTTCAACCGTCTGACCTTTGTGAATACCACTTAGCTGTGTCTCTTTGAAGTTGGCTTCAATCCACACTTGGTTGTTTGGTACCAAGCTCATCAGTGGTGCGCCTGCTTGAATCAGCAAGCCTTCACGTACGCTGCGTTTACCAATCACGCCATCTGCTGGCGCGTAAATTTTGGTGTAATCAAGGTTAAGCTGTGCTTGATCTCTCTGGGCTTGAGCTTCGGTCACGGATGCATTTGCTTGCTCAATCTCACTAGCGATAACGGTTAATTGGTCATTGGTTGCAACGAGGTTTGCTTTTGCTTCTTCTAAATCTGCCTGAGTTACTTTTTGTTGTGCAACCATGCTATCGACTTCATCTTGAGACGCGTAGTTACGCTTTAGTAAGCTACGAGAACGTACCACTTGTTGAATCGCGCGTTCGTATTCAGCTTGTGCAGAATCAACGCGGCTTTCTGCTTGATTGATCTTGCTACGTTGTAACGTTTGTTGTGCCACTAGATTTTTGACGTCTGATTGCACGACGCTTAAATGGGCGTTTGCTTGAGCGAGTGCTGACTGGTAATCACGGTCATCGATTTGAACCAGCAAATCACCTTCTTTAACCGATTGGTTATCACTCACATAAGACTTAACAATATAGCCAGAGACCTTAGGGCTAATATTCGTGATGTCGCCTTGTAGGTAGGCATTGTCGGTAGATTCAAAGTACTGGCCATAGCCGTACCAGTATCCAGCACCGGCTAAACCCAATGACAGCATGATCGCAGTAGCAATAAGCGGAGCTTTTTTACGTTTTTTGGTGCTTACTGTTTGCGAAGCGTTGTTGTTCTCTGTCATTTTTTCTTTCTCATTTTGTTTTTATTTAGATGTAACGAATTGTAAATGAATTCGATTGATTGATAAGATAGGAAAAAAGGGAAATACTGTTGCAAAAATCTAACTAATGGCGCTTTGGGAGAAGTACGATGGATTTAAATGCTGTGACTGTTTTTACACAAGCTGTTGATTGTGGGAGTTTCACGCACGCAGCTGAAGCATTGAACATGACCAAGTCGACCGTCAGCCGAAAGCTAGACGAGCTGGAACAGCATCTAGGTGTGAGGTTGATCACTCGTTCGACACGAAGTTTAGTCTTAACGCCAGAGGGTGAGCGCTTTTATCAGTCGAGCATGCAGATGCAAGAGATCATGAACCAAGCTGAGCTAGAGGTTTCAGCCAATCAGGATTTGATCCGAGGGCAGTTGAATGTTGTGTTGCCTGTCGAATTGGGGCATCAAGTATTAGCCAAATACATCCACAGCTTCCTAAAAGAGCACCCAAACGTGACTTTGAACTTAGAACTGTCGAATCGAGAAGTCGACATCATTGCGGAGGGGATCGATCTTTACGCACAAATTGGTGAGCTAGTGGACTCGAGCTTGGTTTCTCGCTACCTCACAACATCAAAGCGTGTATTGGCAGCCAGCCCTGAGTATTTAGAGCAGTTCGATGACGTCTCTTCACCCGATGATCTTGAACCGCCATTCAGAATGATTGAGGTGGTGAACAAGGCCGCGCGTCTACCCAAGTGGCATTTACAATTAGAAGGCGGAGAGTCGATTTTGATCGATCTGCCGTGTCAGTTGCGGGTGAATACCATCACGGCATGCCTAACAGCGTGTGTGGATGGGCTCGGCTTGGCGGTGCTTCCTGAATTCATTTGTCGGGAACACTTTAAGACAGGTAAGCTGATTCGTCTGTTACCTGAATATGAGATGCCAGAAGTTTCAGTAAGCCTAGTGTATGCAGACAGGCAGTTGATGCCGAAACGTAAAAAGGTCTTTATCGACTATCTACTGACTGCCTTTCAAAATAGGAAGCAAAAGTAACGGGGAAAACCTTAGCGGTTAAGTGCTTAGGCTTCCTATTATTCGTTATTGTCTAAACCGTATCGAAGCTAACTATGATCGGGCTGCCAGTCGACGACTTGCCCATTCGCCAATATAGCTTTGACCGATAGGGCAGCAATATCGACACCGTTGTAACGAAATGCCTTGTTAGAAAAGTTAGCAATGATCTTACTCCCGTCACTGAACTCAGTTTGTTGAACATCGCCGCTCTTATCTAACCATTCGGAATCGACTAACTGTTTATCCCATAACTGTTCGTGCATTGGTTCAAAGCCATCTTGATAGTGTTTGAGTGCTTTGATTCTCTGGCTTGAACTTGATAAAGCTTCATCTCTGGTCAAGTGAACCATCGGTGGTGTGTTGTACAGCATGGCGGTTAAGTCACGTTCTGTTTGTACATTAGTGAACTTAAGGCTGTCTGAATGCCAATGGTGCGTATTGATTACTTCATCATGGAAAACGGCTTGGTAAAGTGGAATTCGATATTGTGGCGAAAATAGTAGCGACTTATAGGGCTCTTTAACCTCGGCCGGCTTAAAGAAGAAGTCGGGCTTTTGGTCTGGGTACCAACGACCTAAGTAATAGGGAGATTGGCGGTTCTCTTTCATGTCTTTGTCTGTCCAACCAAAACCAACCGTTTCTAAGCCGTGTGCAAACGCGATGCCTTTTGTTGTTAGGCTGTTGCCGTCTTCAGAGCCTAATACTAACGAAGGTTGCTCGCTAAGCCACTTCATTCGGTTGTTGAACGCAGAAAGCATGTCTGATTCGTCGTTTGTATTGCCATTACTGTCTATAGAGACGCGGTAATCTTCACGTGCCATGGCGGTTGCATCAACATCTAAGAACAAGCTGTTGAAGTTGCCGAATCTCATAATGTCTTGAGCACGCTGTTTTACGTATTCTAAATGGCAGTTCGGGTTTAAGTAAAAGCCGTTTCCACGAAATCCTTTTTTCAAACTCCCATCCGCTAGTTCAATCGCACAACTTTGACGCATCGGCTCTGGTAATTGAGCGGTTAGCCAGTTGTCATTGAGCTTCGCAGGAATTGCGGTGTTGTAGGAATCGTAAGTACCGACCAGATATCCGGACTGTTTTGCCAGACCCACAGCGTTAGGTTGATAGAATGCTGGCATCCAATTATCGAATCCAAGCCACAGTTTGTTTAAGCCTGCCTTATTTAGATTAGCGACCATGTCTGAAGACAACGCTTGTCCCCAAGTCTCTGACGAGTTTAGGTAAGGGGAAGCGTGCTCTAGCAACCAGTTCTTCTTATCCTGTGCTGCTTTATATTGCGCTTTAATCGTGTTGTCTTCGAGTGTCGGATTACCAACAGGATATAACACCTGCAATGACTGGCTAATAGAGTCCAACAATAGTTGTTTGTGGTACTGACTGAACCAATCTTTCCCCTTGGAGAGTGATGATAGCTCTCTTTTCGCTTCCGCAGAAACACTGAGTTTAGAGCCCTCTAGATACCATGTTTTCAATCCCCACCAGTCACTCACATCTTGGATGCTTAATGGGTCTTTGCCAAATAGGTAAACGTGGCTCGCGCCGATCAACTTAGTCACATCTGGATTGCGCTTTTGCTTTGCTACAAGCGTTTCAGACTGGTCATTATTGATGCGCCAATCTCGGTATTGTTTGGCACCATCTAACCACGAGTCTCCGAGGGTGATACGAACAATAAAAGGCTGTGACTGATTGAGCATCGTAAATTGGTGTGCTGCCTTCATATCAATTTTGGTTTTTGTATTTGAGGAAGCATTAGAGGATGCATCTGAAAAGAGCAGTTGATTGTTGGTTGCATTAACCATTTGATAGCTAATGAAATGATTGTTTTGCTGTACTGTCCAAAAAGGCATCTTCAAGTCTTGAGTAGTGTTACTTCCAGAATGGTTACCGACGAGATAACTTGCCCAAAGCTTGTTGTCAGTAGGCACGCGCATACCTTCACTAAACGGAAGAAATAGTGTCTGAGTTTGTTGTTCGGCAAGATCAAACCACGTCAATTCGATGGGTTTGTTTCGTTTCACCTGTATATTTGAAGGTAAGCTGAACTGAAAAGTGAGCTGGTCTTGATTAAGCTCTGCCTCAAGGTTTATCCCACTGGGCACTAAGGTCCAAGTGGCGATTTTTACTGAGTCAGCTTTATCGGAAAAGCCAATAACCAGATTGGTCGTTTTCTGTGGTTGGCTATCAACGGTGAGAGTACCGCTGTTAACGCTTAAGCCGTTCCAATCTATCTCTAGAGTATTCGACGATATAGAGATGGCATTGCTGGTAGTGGCGTTAGCGTTGTCGCGAATACTGCTGCCGCTAACGCTGCTATTACTTGTGAGCGTTATTTGGCTCGCTTGTGCATTGGATGAAAACAGACAAGCGGTTGCTAAAGCCACAATGGCACAAGTGAAAAGATTGAGTGGGTAACGTACGCTGAGCATATCTAGATTCCGTAAAGGGTAAGTACAGTTATTACACCTAAGCAGCGCTAGTGCTTTGTCACCTATATGTCTCTATTTTCTGTTTGGCTTTAGTGGTGTTCCATTAGAAAGGCACGGCGACGCGTTGCACATATTGGACTTCAATTGTGCCTTGGTATTCAAGCATTTCAACCGAAGCACTCAAGTGCTTGGCTTTAATTCCCTGTGGACTTTCTGTGGGAACGGGTGCTTGCGCTGTTTTGATTGGCACTTTGTAACCCAGCAGGTTGTAGTTTTCATCAAACCATTGCCAACTCACATTAGCGTCAGGGCAGTTGTCGATCACCTTTGGAGGCGAGAGCACGATATGTGGTTCGCTGAGTTTACTTTCGAGCGTCAGCCATCGATTACTGTTATTTAAAGCGACAATAATAGGGTAGTGATTTGAACCTATCTTTAGTTGATAAACACCAGATTCGGGTTTGATGAACATTTCATTGGTTTCAATCTCTTGATACTCATTATTGGAAGCGAGTTGTCCATCGAGAAGGACTTTACCTTTAGGCGATACCAAAGAAAGAGTTTGAGTTTCTGAGCCTTTGCTGAGTTACTCGGCAGAGACTTTGATTTGATAACCGTGCGACGACAGGCCATAGCGTCGAATGAAGCTGACTTGGATGTGGTGTTTTGGCTCAGCACTTTGTTTGAGTAAGGTTCCACATTGAGTCTGGCTCAGGATCTCTTGTTTGACTGGCAGCCAAAGCTCACTATCGAGTGATTTGTGATCGAGTGCGATTTGCAGCTCTTGCCACGCAACTTGAGGTTGGTCATCAAGTAGAGATTGATAGGTGTGCTGCAATGGCGTGTCGGTAAACCATGCCGCATGACTTGCGAGCGGCAATGTGTAGATCAGTGCGGTTAACGAAGTAACTTTCATTATGATTCCCCGGCCAAGCGGTAATCAACGCCACGATGTGTTTCTATATTCAATGTTGGCAGCTTCTGGCGTAAGCGCAGTATGTGATTATCAATAGTTCGGGTACTAGGAAAAGCCTGATATCCCCAAATCTTATTGAGTAATTCATCTCGGTGAAACACACGACTTTGGTTCTGAACAAACAGTACCAATAGCTGAAACTCTTTAGGTTTTAGTGTTACAGGGCTTTCATCCAGATAAGCGATCCGTTCCGACAAGTTGATTTGGATATTTGCGTAAGTTAAGAGGCTCACACCTAACGGACGTAGCTGGGTAATGACTCGAGCGAGTAATTCGTCGTTCGAAAATGGTTTAGTCACATAGTCATTGGCACCCGCCATTAAACCTTCAACACGTTGTTGAACTTCTACTTTAGCGGTCAACACAATCACAGGCAGCGCTTTGAGGAGCAACCAGTTTGGAAGGTGTTGCAAGCTGTCCCCATCTTCAAGCTGTCGATCCAGTATCACAAGATCGGCTCGAAACCATTTCTTACTGGCATTCTCTGAATCCTTCGCCCAAAGGCATTGGTAACCATTGGATTCAAAGAAGCTGACGAGGCCTTGTCCAAGCAGTTGGTCGTCTTCAATCAGCAGTAGGGTGTTCATAAGCAATTTCCAAAATACATCGGGTTGGGTTACGAAGAATAATGAGGCGGCCATTCGCTTGCTTCATCAAGTGCTCGACAATAGTCAGGCCAATGCCCATGTTATCCAGTTCGTGCGTTTCACTTGGCGTGACACCAGACATGAGCCGTTGTATCGGTGAAGGGAAGTGCCCCTCGTCTTGTACCTCAATCGTCAGCTTGTCACCGAGTTCGACCTTTACCAAAACCTCACCTTTACCATGTTGTTTGGCATTCTTGATTAGATTATCCAAGCAGATGGTTAGCCAGTAATAGGGAAGGTTCAGTTCAACTTCACGCGCTTCACATTGATAAGAAATATTGTGCTTTTCACAGACATGATCGAGCCACTCTTCTAATGAAGCGTTTTGCTTCAACAAAGGCTCTGACTGATCCGAACTTAGGTACACTTTGCTGTTTTCGGTGAGCTGAGAAAGCCTTTGATAGTCAGATATTAAACGCCAAACCGCACTTTGAGTTTCATCAGAAAAGTCATCGTAGCGATTTCTAAACATTTCGACGGTTAAGCCTAGGCTAGTAATAGGCGTGCGCAGTTCATGAGTAAGAAGCTGTAAAACGAACTGCCTCTCTTTTCGTTGTTTTGTTCTTAGGTATAAGACTCTAGCGAGCCCGGAAAGCAACGTTAGCAGCAATGTAAAGATCAACGTTTTCATGATCAGATTGTCATTGCTAGGCTCGTTTAAGCACACGTTACTGTAACAAAAAGTACAGGTTTCACCTGCCAAAGATACCTCTTGCTGCTCTGCGATAGGTTGCCAAACATCTAAGGGAATAGCTTTCCAGCCTTGTTCGCCACTTAACCAAAGCACATCATCTTGTTGCCAAGCGCGGTATCCATTGAGCAGTGCTTCTCTGCCTTGTGCACTTAGGCTTTCTAGTTTGTTATATAAAGGGTGCTGAGGGTTGGTAAGACTCAAAAATGGGCGTATCTGCTCGGTCACATCTGGGTAAGCGGCTAAATAACGACCAGCAAAGCTGCCACCGGCAGGGTGACGTTTGGAGTGTGCTGCAAACCAAATCGAATCCAATGTTTGTTGCTGACACAGAGCGAGCTCGAACTCGATGGCTTCATGTAATGAAGGGTTACTGCTTTCAATCGCTTGGCAGTGATCTTGTATTGACGCTAACGCTGCGATGTCGTCCCAACTGAATTGGTTGAAATCAGGATAGCGGCTATTTTCATGGAGCAGAACTTTCGGATACTGAGCCAACTCTTGTTGAGATACTAAGAGTGGGGATGATTGCCAGCTCAGTTGATACAGAGTTTGCCACTTATCTTGCAAACTTTGGGCATTGACTAGGGTTGGGAGCCAAAAGATCAAGCAAAGAGCTAATGTAAACCTGCGCATCCAATCATTCTCGTTAAAAGTCGTGGGGCGAGTCTAAAGAGTTTTGGGCGCGATTTGTAACCTGAATGTCAACAAGTGTTCTTTTAACAACAAATTGTCGAGTGGGTCATGCTTTTAAATAATAAAGTACAAATACAGTAAGTATCATTTATTTGAATAAAATAGATAATTGTGTACTTACTGTCATTATTGGGCGAAGTGAGGGGACTATACTGGGCTCATACCTAATAAGAGGAACCATCATGAAACTCATCATCAAATCAGTATTGGCAATCAGTATTTTGGCTACAGGCTCTGCTCATGCGTTCGAATTAACCAGCAACGATATTCAAGAAGGTCACCCAATGGCAAAGACTTTTGAATACTCTAGTTGGGGTTGTGACGGCGATAATCAATCACCACAATTGATGTGGAAAGATGCACCAGCAGGTATCAAAAGCTTTGCTATCACAGCTTATGATCCAGATGCACCGACTGAAAGTGGCTTCTGGCATTGGGTTGCGTTTGATATCCCTGCAACTGTGAACGAGCTACCTCGCGGTGTCGACATCTCTAAAGTCGGTGGCAAAGAAGGTCGCATTGATTACGGTACAGTTGGCTACGGTGGCGTTTGTCCTCCAGAAAAAGATGGTATGCACCGTTACCAGTTCACGGTTTGGGCATTACCAACGGACAAACTTAACCTCGACGAAAATACGCCGTCGGCTGTGGTTGGATTCACGTTGAACAGCATGGCTTTAGACAAAGCTAAACTGACCGCAACTTATACACGTTAATAGCTTATGTACGTTAAAGCTTATACACGTACATAATAAGTAAACAAGGGGATGAGATGAATCATCAATATCAAGTGACGATCTTTCGTGCAGAGCAGTTACAAAAACTGCGTAATGTGAGGATTCTATCCCCTAGTATCATTCAGATTATTACAGGCAGTAAGCGCCTGTTTTGGAAAGATTCAGCGGCAGAGCTCTCACATTCTGAGCTGTTGTTTTGTGAGGCATCAGCTTCACTAAGTTTTGAGAACATGCCCCACAAAGGGCGCTTCTTGTCGCGAGTGTTCAGCTTTCAATTCCAACCTTCTCAGGCGATGCTTGATTTAAGTGAGGAACGGTCGAATGATCTGGGACTGCCTACAGTAAAAGTGGATCGAAACTTACAAGACTCACTCAATGCTCTGTTCTCTTTTGATACACAGAGCATGAGCAAAGAGACTCAACAGTTTTGGTTGCAGGGCTTGTACCAGCAATTAGCTGAAAAAGGGGTGTTGCATCTATTGTTTGTCAGTGCCAACGTCTCGTTTAGCCAAAAGCTCAGCCATTACCTTTCACATTCACCAGATGAGAAACATCCATTAGAGTCGGTGGCGGAGCGTTTTGCGATGAGCCGAGCCACATTGATTCGGAAGCTCAAACTGGAAGGCATGCAATATCGAGAGGTACTGGCTGAAGTTCGCTTGAGTCACGCGCTTTATCTGATGCAAAACGGACAGCAGAATGTGGCGATGTTGGCTCAGTCTTGCGGTTACCAATCGGAAGGGCGTTTTAGTCAGCGCTTTAAAGGCAAATTTGGTTTGTCGCCAAGTGAATACATCAAAACCGTCGTCAGCCATAGAGTCGCGACGCCATAGTCATTATGTTTGGCTTAAACGCTCACTTTCTTATCTCGTGCTGCCAATGCCGCGAAAATCGTGCACGCAAAGGCAACAGATGCGATCAACAGAATCGGCACACTCCAAGAATCTGTCTGAGCATGAAGCTTACCCACCAGCGTTGGACCAGTGGCTGCCAACGCATAACCGATTCCCTGAGCCATACCCGACAATGATGCGGCTTGGCTGCTATTCGATGTACGCAAGCCAACAAAAGAGAGCGCGATAATAAATGTCGAGCAGTTGGCTAATCCAAACAGTCCCACCCAAAAGATCGCAAACTCAGGCAAATACAGAAGACCAATCAATCCAACAAATACACTCGATGCACATAGAGTGATGAGCCATTGTTGATTGTCACTTTTGGCTAAGAACGGCAGTAACAGCAGCCCCGGAACCATAGTCGAAAATTGCAGAAATCCATAAATGTAGCCCGCGTCGATTTCGCTGTAGCCAAGATCGTTCAATATCTGTGGCAACCAGCCAGCCAAAGAGTAGAAGGTAAATGAGTTAAGCCCAAGCGCTAACGTTACTTGCCACGCTACGCCGCTTTTAATCATCTGTTTCATCGGCAGAGGTTTGTCTTGTTGCTTGTTATTGTTGGCTGAAGGTGAGCGTTTTCTGATTTTAGGCAACCAGATCATCAAAGCTAATATTGGGAATATTAGGTTCATTAACAGTGCTAATTGCCAACCCGTGATCGTAAATAAGGTTAGATTTGAAAACGGCACCATCAAACTTGAGCCTAACGTCGACCCGATGCCCATCGTAAAGATGTACAGAGAAGTCACAGTAGCGATGCGTGTCGGGAAGCTAACTTTCACTACTACAGGCAACAACACATTACCAATCGCGATACCAAGCCCGATCATCACCGTGCCGATATACAAGGTTGGGGTTAACCCAGCAGAGCGCAGTGTAATACCCGTAGTGATCAAAACTAAGCCTAAAAGCAAGCTTGGTTCTAGACCAATTCGTTGGGATATCTTGGTGACTAATGGTGAAAATAAGGCAAAAGTTAACAGTGGCAAAGCTGTTAAGAAGCCAGCAGCCGACGACGTAAGGTTGAGGCCTTCCATAACCTGAGAAAGCACAGGAGCCAAGCTCGTAAAAGGCCCACGAAGGTTAAGTGCTAGGAATAGAATCCCTAACATGACGAAAATGCTATTACGAAGAGAGGCGCTCATAGGTTGTTCTACTGTTTGCTTATGAGAAGACAGGCTAGCCTACAGATCATTGAATGATTACACAAATACCGTTTAAATAGGTTTACTAATGATTGAACCTGCGCAGTACGCGCTTAGCCAGAAAAGGTCACCCATGATTGTATTAAATATCGACAAGCTCATCTCGGACTTCCCACTGCTTCAACAATTGATTGCATTGGAAGAAGTGGTTTGGTTTAACCCAAATGTGACGACTCTGGAGCGCGGTTTGCTTTATGTGGGTTTAGGCGAACAAGATATTCACGATGCGAGCATGAGGCTGCAAAGGTTTGCTCCTTATCTAGCCAAGGCGTTTCCTGAAACTCAAGCGACCAATGGCATCATCGAGTCTGAGCTTGTTGACATTCCATCTATGAAATCAGCATTGGGAGCACATTATCAGCAGCCAATAAAAGGGCGTTTGATGATGAAGAAAGACAGCCATTTGCCGATTTCAGGTTCAATCAAAGCGCGTGGTGGTATTTATGAAGTACTAACACATGCCGAGAAGCTTGCGATTGAAGCGGGGTTACTGTGTGAGAGCGATGACTACAGCAAGCTGCTCGAACCTGAGTTTCGTAACTTCTTCCAACAATACAGCATTGCGGTAGGTTCAACGGGTAACCTAGGTATGTCGATCGGTATCATGAGTGCAAAATTAGGCTTTACGGTCTCTGTTCATATGTCGGCAGACGCGAGAGCTTGGAAGAAAAGCAAACTTCGTGAGCATGGCGTCAACGTTGTTGAATATGAACAAGATTATGGCGTTGCAGTAGAACAAGGACGTAAAGAGGCAGAGCAAGACCCGCGTTGTTTTTTCATTGATGATGAAAACTCGCAAACGCTGTTCCTTGGTTACTCTGTGGCTGGAGAAAGGCTCAAGAAGCAATTCGAGCAACAGGGGATTGTGGTTAATGAACAGCATCCTTTGTTTGTTTACTTGCCTTGTGGTGTGGGTGGCGGCCCCGGTGGTGTAGCATTTGGCTTGAAGATGGCCTTTGGTGATCACGTGCACTGTATTTTTGCTGAGCCGACCCATTCGCCTTGCATGTTGCTCGGTGTTCATACGGGGTTGCATGATGAGATTGCGGTACAAGATCTTGGTATCGACAACTTAACAGCTGCGGATGGCTTGGCGGTTGGTCGGGCTTCTGGTTTCGTGGGTCGCGCGATGGAGCGCTTGCTTGATGGTTATTACACATTAACTGATGAACGCATGTATCAATTGCTAGGCGAACTGAACCAAGCTGAGGGTATTCAACTTGAGCCTTCAGCACTCGCAGGTATGCCGGGTGTGATTCATGTTGAGCAGAATAGAGAATATCTTGATCGCCTAGATATTGATGAGTCGACGCTAGCGAATGCAACGCATCTTGTGTGGGCGACTGGCGGAGGCATGGTGCCGAAAGAAGAAATGGCCGCTTACTTGGAAAAATCGTCGTTTTAACCTTAAAGCGTTTATAAGCTAGCTGTTTGTAAACTAGGTGTTTACAAGTATAAGCTGTTGTAAATATCAGCGTTAAAAAGATAAGTCATGATAGAAGAGTGTTGTTTATCGGTTGAACGCACTCTTTTTTACTCCTAAATCCAGTCGTTATTCAAACAATAACTTGCGCAGATCGTTATCCGAAACACACATTTTATAAATTAAGCTTCTTAGATGTTCTAACTATCAGTTAGGTTGAGTGGCATTCAACTTGATAGGGATTGAGCAATGCAAACGGATAAAGTGATGCAGACAAGACACATAAATACACCAGAAAAATTACTCCAGCGTTTAGATGCGATTGGGGAGTCTTTGGAAGCATCGGGTAAGGCTCATGCTTTACTGGGATTGGGCTCGGTAGGTATTGAAACAGAACGACTTGATCAGTATTCAGATGTCGATTTTTTCGCGATAGTACAAACGGGGCATAAGCAGTATTTCTTAGACAGCTTGCATTGGCTATCTGATATTCACCCAATCGACTACGCGGTGAGAAACACCGTCGATGGCTATAAAGTCTTATACGCTGACGGAATCTTTTGCGAATTTGCGGTGTTTGAATCCCACGAGTTAGCGCATATTCCATTTGCTGAAGGGCGCATTGTTTGGCAGCAACCTGAATTTGATACTCAGTGCTGTATCCCACCAGTAAAAGGGGAGGCAGATACTAACTCCGAAGAGTGGATCATAGGCGAAGCATTAACCAATCTTTATGTGGGTATGTCTCGTTATAATCGAGGCGAAAAGCTGTCGGGCAGTCGGTTCGTTCAATCTTACGCACTTGATCGTTTGATCGATCTTGTGGATCAAACTGAGCATTCTGAGCATGAATTCGTTGATGAATTTATGTCGGATAGAAGACTAGAAGCGCGCTTTCCTAAGTTTGCTCAATTGCTACCAACCTTTACCCAAGGTTACGAGCGCACGGCTGAATCGGCACTTGCCCAACTAGTGTTTCTCAACACCCACTTCACAGTCAACCAAGCCATGTGTGACCGAATCACTGAACTGTGTTCCAGTAAAGATTAAGCCTATAAACTGTTAATCTTAAACCTATTTTCTTGGTGTGCGTAAATAACAGTTGTCGCTCGTCTGTATTGTTGATAGGTTTTAACCATGAAATTTAATTCTGCTTCAACTTCAATTTTCTTTTGGTGGTGCTCTCAATAGAGCAGCACGGAATACTTACATTCTTTAGCTGCTGGACGGTAGCTAAGAATGTCATCAAAAATGTCGCCTCTTTTTATCTCCAGTAGCCTTTTTAACTTGGAGATACACCATGAATACCAACTCAAACAGCCATACCGACAGCAATAATATTGGCAGTAAGAACAATACCAACAAGCCTGAAATCATTCTGACTGGCGATAGAGCTACTGGGCCTTTGCACTTGGGTCATTACGTCGGTTCACTTAAACAAAGAGTCTCTTTGCAGCATATTCACGACCAAACGATATTGGTCGCTGACATGCAAGGGCTTACCGACAACGCCCATAATCCTTCGAAGGTTTCTTCCAACATTCTCAATGTAGTCGCTGACTATCTTGCGGTGGGTATCGACCCGACCAAGACCACGATTTGTCTGCAATCACAGTTGCCGGTGTTAGCTGAGCTCACCATGTTCTACAGCAATCTTGTTTCTATCGCTCGCTTAGAACGGAATCCAACAGTCAAAAGCGAAATTCAGAACAAAGAGTTTGGACGTTCAATTCCAGCAGGCTTCCTCACTTATCCAATCTCACAGGCGGCAGACATCACTGCTTTTAACGCGACTTTAGTGCCTGTTGGCGATGATCAATTGCCGATGTTAGAACAAACCAATGAGATAGTAAGGAAAGTGAATTCGCTCGCTGGCAAACCAATCTTGAATGAATGCAGGCCGCTTCTCAGCAATGCATCTCGCCTCCCTAGTACCGATGGTAAAAGTAAGATGTCTAAATCGATGGGCAACGCCATTAATTTGGGTGCAACAGAGAAAGAGATCAGAGCTTCCGTTAAATCCATGTATACCGATCCAAATCATCTTCGAATTGAAGAGCCAGGCAAGGTAGAAGGGAATATCGTGTTCACTTATCTTGATGCTTTTCACAGTGACGCTAACTATGTCAGTCAACTAAAAGAGCATTACCAAAGAGGTGGGCTAGGTGATGGACAAACTAAGAAAGTGTTGGAAGAGTGCCTGCAAGAGATGCTTCGTCCTATTCGTGAAAGAAGATCTGAGTTACTGGATGATAAAGCGCAACTCATCGATATTTTGCGCCAAGGCACACAAGTATCGAGAGAAAGAACAGAAACCGTGTTGTTTGATGTTAAAGAACTATTTGGCCTGAACATCTTGTAGGTCTCTTCAGCGATTATTATTCATCTTTCCCCCTTTCATGCTCACCTATTCATCGGTCGAGTGCCCGATAGCGATCTGATTTCGCCATCGGATACTCGACCTGTGTGAAACCACCAAAGAGGTTATCGTTTACGTGACTTCTTTGGATTGGTTTTAATGCTTGTTACTGTGCGATTTATCACTCCCTATTTATAGAAATAACACTTCAATATTTAGCTAACTATAAGATTTTAAATAAATTTTGGCTGTATATCTCAGTTCGAAATACATCATTAATTATGTTTTGAATTAATCTCACATATGCAACTTAGTTGGTTTCTTTATGTGTAATATCTATCGTTAAGATGTGCGCTCATCGATTTGATGAATTTATAAAACATAATTATAAAGGTGATGTATGCGTAGTACACATTTACTAATGCTATTTCCGATAGCTTTCACGTCTCAAGCTGCCAACGTTGTCGACTATTCAAAAGTTGACTTGTCTAAAGTACTTAATAATACAAAACAAGGGTTTACAGCCGTAAGTGAGCCGCTTTCTTATCAAGATATAACCCAAGTCAACATAGATACAACAACGCTGTTACGTAAGAAGCAATTCCATTATGGAGTACCTGTTTACGGACAATCTGTGGTCGTGGATCTTTCTAGGCAAGGTATTGCAACAGCCGTTGATGGCCAAGTCTTAACAGGCATCGAGTCTGATATTGGTTCAACATTACCGCTGATTAACGCTAAACAAGCCGTTGAAATTGCGAAATCAAAGTACAAAGGTATTGCAGCAGCGACCATTCGTGACCCTAATACCGAGCTTGTTATCTAGCTTGATCAACAGGAACAAGCACGCCTCATCTACAAGATTGATTTCTTACAAACCAAAGGAATGGGGCCTTCAAGACCAATTACGCTTGTTGATGCGAAATCGGGAGAGTTACTCGATCAGTGGGAAGGCATTGCTTTCATTGAAGCTGAGGGGCCTGGTGGAAACGAGAAAAGCGGTCGTTACTATTTTGGTTCAAATACGGGATTTGGAGGATTTCAAGTTAACTCTAATTGCCAAATGGACAGCCAGAATGTTGTCACTCTGAACATGAACAATCAGCAGAGTTCAGGACAAATACATCGGTTTAGTTGTAACGGTAACAATGGCGTGAACGTTAACAATTATCGCGCAGTGAATGGTGCTTATGCGCCTATGAATGACGCTCATTATTTTGGACAACGTGTATTCGACATGTACCAAGATTGGCTAAATACACGTCCGATTAAGCAAAAACTCACGATGCGTGTTCACTATGGTTCAAACTATGGGAACGCATTTTGGGATGGTCGCCAAATGACATTTGGTGATGGCGACCAATCTATGTACCCGTTAGCGACATGGGATGTAATTGCCCATGAGGTGAGCCACGGTTTTACTGAACAAAACTCCGGACTTGAGTACCGTGGAATGTCAGGCGGTATGAATGAATCTTTCTCAGATGTGGCCGCTGCCGCATTAAGTGAATTTGTGCACGGTAGCTTCAATTGGAAGATGGGCGAGCATGTAATGAAAAATAGTGATGCAATGCGTTACTTCATTCAACCAAGCCAAGATGGTATATCTATTGACCACGTCAACCAATACTATAGCGGCATTGATGTACACCACAGTTCAGGGGTCTTTAATAAAGCGTTCTACCATTTGTCGACAAGTAATAACTGGGGTATTAAAAAAGCGTTTAAGGCCTACGCGACGGCTAACCAGCTTTACTGGACACCTAACTCGGATTTTCAACAAGGTGCTGACGGTGTCTGCAAAGCCGCTAAAGATCTTGGTTATGAAACCTCAGCTGTAAGTTCAGCGTTTAGTCAGGTAGGTATTGATGTTCAAAACTGTGGTGCGGGCCAGCCAAATCCAAATCCTAACCCGCCAACTCCGGGTGTTGTAGAGCTAGAGATCAATACACCAACGCCTATACAAGGCGAAAGTGAGAATCAACAACAATTTGTGCTTAAGAACGCGCCGGCTGATGAAGTGTGGATTCAGACTTATAATGGCTACGGCGATGTAGATATGTACGTTGCAATCGGTCGACCAGCAACGATCAATGACTATGATTGTTCTTCGACCAATCAGGGTAACCGCGAATACTGTGGTTTTAGTGGGATACAGGGAAGTGACGTATACGTGATGGCTGCTGGGACTCAAGGTTCGATGGATGCGTATGTTGCTGTGAGTGCTGACTTAGAAACTCCTCAGCCTGAGCCAGAACCAGAACCACAAGCCTTGTGTGACAACCTTCAAGAGTGGAATCCAAACTACTACTATCCTACTGGTGCGGCTGTTCAATATTATGGCCACCGATTCACCGCATCGGCGGACAATTGGGGTGCAGATCCGTTCGATAATTATTGGTATTGGGTATTTGAAGGTGCTTGTTACTAGTTAAAACGGTTTAAAGTGACGTAATACCTATGATAAGGGAGCGCAGTCAGTGCTCCCTTTATTCGTTCAAAGTGAGAAGTGAAGATGTACGCTTATCTTGTGTTAGTAAATCTAACATTAGAGTATGTAACTTAGCGTTATTCAGCATTTAATATTCAACATTTAGTAACGACGAGACAAGGACGATTAAATTGGAAATCAGTCATTTAGATCATTTGGTATTAACCGTGAAAGATTTACAAGTTACGGTCGACTTTTACCAACGGGTACTTGGAATGAAGCCTATCGAATTTGGCGAGGGCAGGTTGGCGTTGTCATTTGGAACGCAGAAGATCAATTTACACCTCAGAGGTAGCGAGTTCGAGCCAAAGGCAAGGCGTGTGCAGGTCGGTAGTGCAGATCTCTGCTTTATTACCAATATGCCAATTGCTGAAGCCACTGAACATATCAAAGCACAAGGCGTCGTCATAGAAGAGGGACCAGTACAGCGAACCGGTGCGACGGGAAAAATTGTCTCTGTTTATATTCGAGATCCTGATGGCAACCTCATTGAAGTCTCGAATTATTAGTTTTAGACCTACAATCGTACGCTTTTCTTTACTCTTCAAGTACATGACATTTCACTTTTACGCTGCTTGGTGCTGGATGTCGTCAGCCAAATAAAATACAATCGAACAATGTTTTATTAATTCGTGCTTTATCATTATAATGAGAAACTTACTCATATTCATCGTTAGCCTGTTCTTCTTAACAGCCTGTTCTTCAACGAGTAATCATCAGCTAGACGACGAGACATTGAGCAACGAAGACGCTATGTCGAAAAGTATAGAGGGAGAGAGTAATCTCGAGACTTCAAAGGATACAAACGCTGAGACCAGCGTTGATTCTTCCCATGATTCAATCGTTAATCATCAACCACTCACTAACCTTGATTCAAATAAAGACACGATAGCTCACGCCAATGCAGAGCCAGAATCAGTGGAGCCTTCTCAAATAGAAGCGACAGAAACAACTGAAAGCGATGCTAAGAGTGGCGGTGAAAAAGGCATCGGAAGCTATTTTATTCGTCATAATAAACCGACTAAGACGGTGATTAAATCACTAGAGGGCGTGACAGATGCATTGAACGTCATGACGTTTGGGATATTTGCCACCGGTAACGGTTAAATCGTTAACTTAGAACCACAACCTAATAGATAGAATGAAACGTGAAGGCGAGCCAGATGGTTCGCCTTTTTTGATCTTCTAAATCTGGCCACCGTTGTTCCTAAGAATCATGCACACTTATCTGAGCGCTGAGTCAGGCGACGGTTAACGAAAATAGGAAATTATTAGTTCTGGAAGGGAGTCGCCGAATTTACCCTGTTTGACTTGTTATATGTATCAAGGGTTCTAATACTCATCCCAAAGTAAGTAATGAAATCTAATCTTACAAAGACAAGTCTTATATTCACTTACGAGCATAGTAAGATGTTTGCTGTTAAGTCGGTTTGGGTTTAGTTATCAATATTCTAGGGAAGAAAAATGAAGAATAAGAGTGTGTTTTTAAGTGCCGCATTGGTGATGTTGTCAGCTCATGCAAATGCATCAGACGCGAGCCATGAGTCTGTATCAGATGGTGTTATCGCAGAACAAAGAGCTAAGCTTTCTGAAAATACCCAAGGAAAAGGTTTTGGCCCGCAAGCCCCACGAGATTTGGGTTCATTAGAAGGAACCAATACCAGGCTGTTCTCGGATGCCCCTGATTCAACAGCGATGAACTTATGTAATATTCACTTCCATAAAAATGCTGAGCATAAAGGCGGCGAGTTTACTCAATACGCTGGTAACGGTGATGGTAAGGGATTCCAGAGTGGCTTTAAATACACAGGCAAGCTGAGTTCTGCTGAGCTGAAACCATTTGAGAGCAAGGTTTGTCCGAGCGAGCATGGTTCTTTGCATTCGGGTGACACCATTGAAGTTCACTATGTTTATTCAACGGCGCAAGTTGAACCGGGTGAAACATTGGGTGCTTGTTTTAACGACGCAATTACCAACCCGCAACTGCGTGTAGAAACCCAAGTTTACGTATTAGTGAATGACGACAGAGCACTCGACTTTGAAGCGCTCGCTAAACATTCAAAAGTGAACGGCTTACACCAAGCACCAAACATCCCACAAGATACTGGCTCAGCGATCCAATACGCAGGCTCTACAACGGGCCCTGGTTACAATGAGCAAGGTTCACCTTTCCAAGTAACATGGAGCGTTAGACCACAAGTCGCGAAAGTAAATATCGCGACAGTAGGTAGCTGGTGTGAAGGCAATGACTTTAACGAAGATCACGCCCACGGTGTGAGAAACTTGGTGGTTAACCCTGAGCTGTTATCACCTATTCGTAATGACTAAACGGTTCTGACGAATAAAATGATCAAGGCGAGCCAATAGGTTCGCCTTTTTTATGCCCTAACGAAAAGCACTTAGGTTTTAGGTTTAATTAAGTCTGGTGGGTAAATTACGTGCGACACTTATTCAAAACATGAGTTGTGTAAATAGAACTTAGTCAAAAACGTTCTTTACCAGAATCGAAGCTCCATGATACGTTCATGATCAATTATGTTGGGTTATAGAAAAGGACAGTCCAATGTCATTAGAAAGTGCGATTACATTCTTTATTGCCATGTTTGTATTTGGTATTACTCCGGGGCCTGGCGTCTTTGCCATTTTAGCTCGTGCTATGGTTCAAGGATGGCGAAAGTGCGTCACGCTTTCGTTAGGTATGATATGCAGTGATCTTATTTACCTTGCGCTTGCCTGTTTCGGTCTAGCAACGATTGCCGAGAATTGGTCGATTGCGTTTGAGGTGATTCGCTACGTTGGTGCAGCTTATTTGATTTACTTGGGCTATAAGATGTTTAAGATCTTACCTGAAGTGCAAGGCTCAGCTGAACTCGCCGCCAAACAGAGTCAGAAATCCGAACTCGCGAGTTTCGCGCAAGGCTTTTTGATTTCAGCATCAAACCCTAAAGTGATTCTGTTTTATATTTCGTTCTTGCCGACTTTCATTGATTTGACGGTTTACGCTCACAAGATATCGTCTTGGTTTCCGTTTTAGCATTTGTTGCTTTGATGTCTGGTGTAATGCTGATTGCGATGGGTGCGGGCAGAATGGCAGGTTTGTTAAAAACGCCACGCGCACATAAAAGGTTAAACCAAAGTGCTGGTGGAATAATGATTGCTGCTGGCTCATATTTGGCGATCAATCGATAAATACGAATCTTTAAACAAAAAGGCGAACCGATGGGTTCGCCTTTTTAGTTGGATATAAATGCCATCGTTTAAACAGAGACTTGTTTGTTAGTCACAATGGTGCAATTATTTAACGAGTGATATTACTCAGATGCATGTCTTATGATGACTATCGAACAACAGCTTTCTCGGCTGGATCTAAACTTATTGGTGTCGTTAAGTGTTTTAATCAAAGAGAGGAACGTAACGCGAGCTGCCAATACCTTGTATCTGTCTCAGCCTGCGATGAGTCGTACCTTAAGTCGCTTGCGAGAGTTGTTTGATGACCCACTGTTCTATCGAGAGTCTAATGGCTTAGTGCCCACGCAAAAAGCGTTAGAACTGCAAGCACCTTTAGAAGAGTTGCTATTGGCGATGCGAAGCCTAGTAACGAAATCTGCGTTTGATCCTGCTGAGTGTGTTCAAACCTTTGTTGTTTCTGTACCGCCATTAATGAGTCGGATGCTTTCTGTGCCCCTTGCTGAACGGTTCATGCACGATGCTCCAAACGCCAGTCTTATCGAATATCCGATTGCAAAAACGCCTACTAGCCAGCTGTTATCACGAGATGTGGATTTTACGATTCACATCGAAGCCCCGAGCAATCCAATCGAATTTCCATACGTGAGTCTTGGGCAGATCTATCCAGTATTTTACGTTTCTGAACATCACCCTTTAGCCAAAGCTGAAAATGTCACACTTGAGCAGTGCCTTGAATCTCGCTTTGTCGATCTCACGCTCGATATTCGCTCGAATTACGGACTGCAACACCCTGTAGACTCTTTTTTAGCTAAGAATGGAATGCAAAGAGACATTGCTTTTAAAAGCGGACAGCTTCTTACGTTAGTGGAAGTGATGCAGAGTTCGAATACAATTTTGGTTGCGACCCACAAATTGACGGAACTAGAGGGAATAAGCGACAAGATAGTGCCGATATTCTCTCTAGATAATGTTCCCGAGTTAATGTTCGAGCTGTTTTTAATTGAGCATAAAAGAACTGTTACTAGCCCAGCCCATCAATGGTTCAAGAACTTAGTCGTGTCGGTGATTGAAGACGTTGTTTGTGACAGTTGATTAAGGCTACGGACTTTAGAGCTGGCCTAAGCAATAACCAGCTAGAGCAATAACCGACCTCCAGTTTTCATATGGATCTGGTTTAGATACTTCAGCGCCTGTGATTCATAACATGACGTCTTCCTTTCCAGCTTTATTATTTCTAATCATCAGTTGGTTTGCGCTCAGCCAATTTCAACGACAGCCCTAAACTGGATTAATTACCCTACCTGTCTATTGTTAAGCAGTGAGCCTGTTGAAGGTAATCGTTCATCTTAAGAATAAATCGATAGTGGTGACATAACTTTCATGCATATCTCTTATACGGCGATGTCATTTGTGAATTTATGCTGCCTTGATAACATTGTTCACAAGTTGAGCGGTTAACGAACTAACTGTTCGAACAAAAACAAATGGACTATGTATTGATTTAGCGTTATCGATTTATTAGAGGTCAACAATGAAAAAATTAGCATTAGTAGTTTTAGGTTTAAGCGCAGTTTCTCTTTCTTCTTACGCAGCTGAAGAAGTTTCAACTCTGACAGAGTTCTTCAATGCCGATGGTGAAGTGACTACCGTCGACAATTACGCGGTGTACGAAACGTCACGCCAATATTTGAAAAACCAAGAGCTTGTTGGCGTTAATAAATTCCTACACAAACGCGAACTCACGCCAACCGATAAACAGCCTGTGGTTCGAATGAACCGAGACACTTACTACTCAATGGCTGTGATTAACGTTTCGCAAGGCGCGACGATTACGCTACCTGAGATTCCTGAAGGCAAATACATGTCGATGGAAGTGATTACAGAAGACCACCGCATTCAGCCAATGCAATACGGTTCTGGTACGTTTGATCTTTCTACTCATAGTGGAGACCACGTGTATGTCATCGTTCGTACTGATGCGACGTTCACCAAAGATGAAGTTCATAAAATCCAAGATCAGATGAGCATTGATGCAAAAGCAGACGGCAAATTTATGGCAATGCAAGTGGATGAGAAATCATTCGATGAGGTAGAGAAAAACCTTAAAATGGAAATGCCGAAACTACTGAAACGCGATGGTGCTCAGGCGACGTTTGGTATGTTTACCAGCCCTGAAGATGCTTCAAAAGAGATGTTTACCAAAGAGAAGTACGCAGTGGGTGCGGCTATCGGTTGGGGTGGCGCGCAGTTAGATGACAATATTTACGAAGTCTCTGGTAACTTCCCAGCAGACACTTGTCATCAGGCAACCTTTGATGATCCTAAGAACCAAGCGTTTTGGTCGGTAACGGTCTACAACAAGCAAGGTTTCATGTTTGGTGAAGTGGCGAACGTAAGCTCAAACACGGCTGAGAAAAATGCAGACGGCACTTACACCGTAAGCTTTGGTTGTGGTGATGATGCAGTAAACAACATCAAAACAGAAAACGATTCTGGTGTGTTTAACTTAGCTTTCCGTCATTACATTCCAAGCCAAAAAGTACGTGATGGATTCCGAGTGCTTCCTTACGTGAAAGCAGTGAACTAATGTTGCGATAGTCGTACAACGATTATAGATGCGCGTTATTACCAAATGGCAATAACGCGCTTTTTTATGGATTCTATTTCATTTCTTGCTTTCTTAAGTGTAGAAACACAAAGGGCGACTCAAAAATGGTCTAACTTTGATTATACGCAGCGAGCCTCAGTTCAAATAAATCAATTAAACCTTCTTCCATCGATACTTTCAGTTGCATCACGCATTTGATCGAATTTAAACCCGCTGACACCTTATGTGATAACGCTTCCAGTTATCTTTTCAGCCTCTAAAGGGAACAAATACCACAACCAGCGTTATAAAAAGCGATAGCCGTGGAGTGTTATGAGTCCTATTTGAGGTGTATAGTTATAGGTAATTCATTGGGTTATTGAATATTTAAGTTATCAAAAGATGCGGATGTCATGAAGAAAAACGGATTTACTTTAATGGAATTAATCATCGTGATCGTGATACTCGGAGTATTAGCGGTAACGGCTGCTCCAAGATTCCTTGGTATTCAGGAATCTGCGAGAGAAGCGGTACTTGAAGGTGTTGCGGGTGCGATGGAAGGCGTGATCACGCAAGTGACTTCTAAAGCTATTATCGCAGGGCTTGATCCTAGTGCGGAAAATCCAGATGACCAAGGTGACTATGTTATCGATTTCGGTATCGGTCGCGTTGAAGTAGATTGGGGGACGCTTTGCCCTGAAAGTGAAGGGGACAAAGGTGACGAACTTGATATGATTGATTTTCTGACACTATCTGAAGATGATAATTTAACATCGGCTGTTGGAAACCGACACACTGTCGTTGGGTACACTCATTCATTTAGTGAAGCAGACCTTGATAGCAACAATCTAATTGACGATGCTTTGCCTGCTGGGTGTTATGTTATCTATGATTCTTTTGGTGGGCGAGTTACCGGAAATGAATGTCCTGCTGGTGGTTGCGAATGTACCGTTCGTGTAGTGAACGATGAATGTTAACCAGAGCAGCTAAACGATTCTATTTAGATTAAAGCTTATTCTAATTCAATAAAAAAGCGCGTTATTACCAAATGGCAATAACGCGCTTTTTTGTATTGGCTTATTGGTCTATCTTAGCTTTCTATTGCAACATCTGCTGGTGGCAAGTCACGCTTCTTAATTACGTATCGCAAGCGAAGCAACATCAATGCAGCTGATACGCTTAATCCCGTCAGAATACCAATCCAAAAGCCTTCTTCACCCATTGCAGGCACAATGTGGTCTGTTAGGCCCAATACCATGCCCAGTGGTAATGCTAAGCCCCAGTATGAAGCGATAGCTAAGATCATTGGTATCTTAGTATCTTTATAGCCACGCAGTGCGCCGTTAGCAGACGTTTGCAATGCATCACTGAATTGGTACATAGCAGTAAAGGTCAACAATACCGCTGCCGTTGCGCTTATCGCAGGGTCAGTGGTGTAAAGCCTAATGATCCACTCTGGGAATAGCAGGAACATCGCAACCGAAAGCAATGAAATCAATGCTGCAACCAAGATACCGACTTTGCTACGTTCAATCGCGCCTAGTTCGTCCTTTTCGCCAAGAGCGTGTCCAACACGAATCGTAATACCAAATGAAATACTCATAGGAATCACGTAAGTTAGGCTGGAAATGTTAAGTGCAATTTGAGCTGCTGCTACGTTCTCAGCACCAATACGACCAATCATCAGTGCGATTACCGCAAAGATGCTGCCACACACTGCAATGTTCATCCCGATAGGTAAACCTAATCTTAGAAGGTGAAGCATCTCTTTTGCTTTTGGCTTCGCATCTGAAAAGTTGATGATGGTCTTGTAATGGTGATGACCTTTAATGTAGGAATACAGCATTCCCGACATTAACCAGTACACCAAGCTTGTCGCCCAACCACAACCTACAGCGCCCATTTCAGGGAAGCCGAACTTACCGTAGATAAGCACGTAGTTGACCGGAATATTTACCAATAAACCAACCACAGAAATGATCATTGGCACTTTGGTGTTGTTCATACCTTCACAGAAACCATTCAAGGTGTAGAAAAGGGCAATACCCGGTACACCAAAGGCGAGGGCAAAGGCATAGTCACTGCCGATAGGGATGATTTCAGCGGCAACACCAATCCATTCTAGGATCGGTTTCGCACTCACCAAGTAAGCGATAAGCAGCACGCTAGCAATTAATGCGAGCCAAACCATCTGGAAGAATTCAACAGAGATACTTTGAAAGTCACGTGCGCCACGGTGGTAAGCGACAACAGGTGTTAACGCCATAATCACGCCACGCAGTAGCAGCAACACAGGGATCCAAAGGCTAGTGCCGAGAGCAATAGCGGCGAGATCGGCAGGGCTTACTTGGCCAGCCATTGTCGTATCGACAAATCCCATCGCTTGGGTAGCTATTTGAGTCAAAATGATTGGAACCGAAAGATGCATAAGCGCACCCGATTCACGAGTAAAAGGACGAAGTTTCGTTAGCATGGAAGTTCACAACACCAATATAAATACACGAATGATGGCAGGATGGCCGGTGTGCATTTTAGGATGTGCCCCGTTGGGCGGGCGACAATATAAACACCTTACCGTATAGGGTCAAGCATTGGATTTATAGAGTTTAACTAACTCTGAGATAGGGATAGGTTATTATGGTTAAAACACTAGTTTAATGTGTGTAACTTAATGATTTTGTGGGAATCATACTAGACGGATAAATTCTATATTTGCCAGGCTAATCACTAAGGTTATGATATAAGTGATTGTTATGGAAAGATAAAGGCTAGTACAATTAGTGGCATAAGCAAGTGAGCAGAACAACTCTGTCGATTAGTACAGAGTTTGTTGGTTTCATAACAGTTATGTTGAGTATTCAATATCACAATAAGGAAAAAATAATGGTTAATAGTATTAACTTTCAGAGCTTTATAGATTCTGAGTCACTGTACTTTTCAAAATACGGAAAAGGTGGTGTTCTAATATGTGCAGATAATGAGCAAACCTACAGCTTGGCCAAAGATTTCAATTCTAAACAGGACTTAGATTCTTTTCTTGGCGATAGCGTTAAGAAAGTTATTAGTATTCAAGTTAACGACGAAAATATTACTGTAGTTCTCGAGTTATCAGCTCCTTACGTAGTGAAACGAATAATGCCGAAAAATGAAGTCACAGTCGAAGTTTACGAAGTGCACCTGTAGGCATATTAATAAGCTATTCTAGTGATTCGCAACGCATGGCATTTTTATTATGCGTCGACTTTTGTGATTTAAGTTGGTGTACGGAAGCATCGATATTGCGTTGCTCACTAAAGCTTTCGGATAGAATATACATTGGAGGTTATATGCAAAATGGTAAGCTGATTTGGCATGTTGCATGCGATGAATCGGGTGTTGATGGTCAAAAGTATTATGGATTCGGGTCACTCTGGATGAAATATCAGCGGCGTGGAGATTTTGTTCGAATAATTCGAGAGTTAAGAGAAAAGCATAATTACCAAAATGAAATAAAGTGGCAAAAGGCACACAAGAAGCATTATGCAGGTTTCTATGAAGAGTTAGTCGAAATGTTTTTCAAGCATCAGTGGTTGGCCTTTCATTGCATTGTTATCCGAAAAGGAATGGTAGATAAAAAATATCATGATGGTGATTACGACTTAGCGATGCGAAAACACTTTACGAAACTAATTCAAACTAAGATCAGCGCTATACATAAAGCTCACCCTAAGCGCCAATGTGAGTTTCGCATTGAGGTCGATCCCTTACCTTCACGATACAAAAAAGCGGATGAAGCTTTTCATAAAATCGCCAATAGTATGCTTAAAAAGCAATTTGGTGGTGAGGTACCTATTCGCTCTGTCGTCACCAAAGATTCGAAAGACTCAGAACAAATCCAAATAGCAGACTTCTTATTGGGAGCCGTTATGAGTGCGTTCCAAGGAAAAGCGAGTTCACCAGCAAAGCTAAAAGTTGCCGAGAATATCGCTAGTTACCTAGGCTGGGAGTCTTTATTACACGATACAAAGCCAACTGAGCGAAAGTTTAATATTTGGTATTTTTACGATCCGACTAAAGGACCTCGTGAAATTGAAACTCAAGAGGTAAAACTCAAATACCAATTGCCAAAACGGACATGACAAACGGCTTTAGCACCAATATCAACTTGGCGCTATCCATTACACCTTTAAACCTAGCGCCGTATAAGCTTCTCACTGCCACAAAGCCAGCAGAAACACAAAAAGACCAATCCCAAGCGTGACTTTTAGAAGTAAGCCGAGAGGGGCACCACCTTTTGGTGCTTTGTTACAACATCCCATAATTGATTCCTAATTCAGTGTTGGTTTAGATCAACCTTAAACCTTTCCCTTACGGTAAGGTCAATGCTTAATTAGCCATATAATCTGGAATCAAAAAACAAAAAAGCGAACCAAGTGGTTCGCTTTTGTTTATCTAAAATCTACAAAAATTAGTCTTCGTAGTTGTCGATGCTTGGGCAAGAACAGATTAGGTTACGGTCGCCGTATACGTTGTCTACACGGTTAACTGTTGGCCAGTACTTCGAGTTCTTGGTTGCTTTCGATGGGAAGCAAGCCAGTTCGCGAGAGTAAGGGCGATCCCATTCTGCGCCTGAAAGGTCAACTTGTGTGTGCGGTGCGTTCACTAGAGGGTTGTTGTCTAGTGGCCATTCACCCGCTTTCACTGCTGCCATTTCGTGACGGATTGCGATCATCGCTTCACAGAAACGGTCTAGCTCTTCTAAATCTTCAGATTCAGTTGGCTCAACCATTAGCGTGCCTGCTACTGGGAAAGACATCGTAGGCGCGTGGAAACCGAAGTCCATTAGACGCTTAGCGATATCTTCTTCGCTGATGCCTGTGTCTTCTTTAAGTGGACGAATATCGATAATACATTCGTGCGCTACGCGGCCGTTAGTGCCACGGTAAAGAACAGGGTAGTGAGGGCGTAGTTTCTCCATCACGTAGTTCGCGTTCAGAATCGCTACTTTCGTTGCGTCTGTTAGGCCAGGTTCGCCCATCATTGCGATGTAAGCCCAAGAGATAGGTAAGATTGAAGCACTACCTAGATCTGCAGCTGATACTGCGTAGTCAGAACCTTGTACACCGTTTTCGATGTGACCTGGTAGGAAAGGTGCTAGGTGTGATTTAACACCGATAGGACCCATACCCGGACCACCACCACCGTGTGGGATACAGAATGTTTTGTGTAGGTTCAAGTGAGATACGTCTGAACCGATGAAGCCAGGTGAAGTTAGGCCTACTTGAGCGTTCATGTTCGCGCCGTCTAGGTAAACCTGACCGCCCGCTGCGTGCACTTGTTCACACACTTCTTTCACTTGCTCTTCGTATACGCCGTGCGTAGAAGGGTAAGTGATCATGATGCTTGATAGGTTGTCTTTGTGCTTCTCGATTTTCACTGCTAGGTCTGTCATGTCGATGTTGCCATCTTCATCACACTTAACAACCACTACCTTCATTGAAACCATTGATGCTGTTGCAGGGTTAGTACCGTGCGCCGAGCTTGGAATCAGACAAACGTTACGGTGACCTTCACCGCGGCTTGCGTGGTAGCGTTGAATCGCGATTAGACCTGCGTATTCGCCAGATGCTCCAGAGTTAGGCTGTAGTGAGAAATCGTCGTAACCGGTGATTTCACATAGCTTCTCTTTAAGATCTTTTGCTAGTGCTGTGTAACCCGCTGCTTGATCAAGAGGTGCGAATGGGTGAATTGAACCAAACTCAGGCCATGTTACTGGGATCATCTCAGCAGCAGCGTTCAGCTTCATCGTACAGCTGCCCAGTGGGATCATGCCGTGCGTTAGTGAGAAGTCTTTGTTCTCAAGCTGTTTTAGGTAACGCATCATTTGCGTTTCGCTGTGGTGCGTGTTGAATACTGGGTGAGTTAGGAACTCTGATTCACGACGGCAGTTTTCTGGAATTGCCGCAAATTCGTTTGATGCAATGTCAGAAGATAGTGCTTGAACGTCTTCTTTCACCTCGAAGATAGCGAACAATGCGTTCACGTCGTCGACTGTGGTTGTTTCATCTAAGCTGATACCGATCTTACCTTTAAGAAGGCGCAAGTTGATGTCTGCTGCTTGTGCTTTCGCGTACAGTGCATCTGTCTTCTCTTCAGAGTTGATTGTGATGGTATCGAAGAAGCTGTTGTTTGTTAGCTCGTAACCCGCTTTAGTCAGGCCAGCCGCTAGGATAGCTGTCATGTGGTGTGTACGACGAGCGATAGTACGTAGGCCTTCTGCACCGTGGTAAACCGCGTAGAAAGACGCCATGTTTGCTAGAAGTGCTTGAGCTGTGCAGATGTTCGATGTCGCCTTCTCGCGGCGGATGTGTTGCTCACGAGTTTGCATTGCCATACGTAGCGCTTGGTTACCGTGAGTATCGATAGAAACACCGATTACACGACCTGGCATTGTACGCTTATGCTTTTCACGAGTACCCATGAATGCAGCGTGTGGACCGCCGTACCCCATAGGAACGCCGAAACGTTGTGCTGAACCGATTACTACGTCTGCGCCCATTTCGCCAGCAGGCTTAAGTAGAGCAGATGCGAGTAGGTCAGTAGCAACTGTAACCAGTGTTTTGTTAGCTTGAGCTTTTGCAATGATGTCTGTTAGGTCACGAACTTCACCCGTTGTACTAGGGTATTGAAGAAGCGCACCAAATACGTCTTGCTCTGGAAGTGTTTCAAGAGCACCAACCATTACTTCAAAACCGATGTACTCAGCACGAGTTTTAACAACTTCTAGTGTTTGAGGGTGAACATCGTCAGCAACGAAGAATACTTTGCTCTTGCTTTTGCCAGCACGCTTACACAGAGTCATTGCTTCGCCAGCCGCTGTCGCTTCATCAAGAAGGGATGCGTTCGCGATTTCCATACCGGTTAGGTCCATTACCATTTGTTGGTAATTGAGTAGAGCTTCAAGACGACCTTGAGAAATCTCTGGTTGGTATGGTGTGTAAGCTGTGTACCAGCCTGGGTTCTCTAAAACGTTACGTAGAATAACGTTTGGAGTGAATGTGTTGTAGTAGCCTTGGCCAATGAAAGTACGTTTCACTTGGTTTAGGTTAGCGATCTCTTTAAGAGAGGTCAGCATGTCCATTTCGCTCAGTGGCGCAGCAAGTGTCATTGGTTTTTCAAGACGGATTTGTGCAGGAACCGTTTCGTCGATCAGAGCGTCTAAGCTAGTCGCGTTGATCGCATCAAGCATTTTTTGCTGGTCTGCTTTATTTGGGCCGTTATGACGAGCAACAAACTCGTTTTGAGTACCCAGGTCTTTCAGTAATTGGCTTTGAAGTAATTCAGTCATGATATGTTCTACTTTCTCTCTGGAGCCGTGAGCTAGCCCCTAAAATTAAGCTGCTCAAAAGAGCAGCTTTATCGTAATGAGGTTACCTATTAGTCTTCTTCGATAGAGCTTAGGTATTCTTCCGCATCTTTAAGGTTGTCTAGTTCAGACGCATCAGACATCTTCACTTTAACAATCCAGCCACCTTCATAAGGTTCTTCGTTGATTAGCTCTGGGCTATCTTCTAATTCTTCGTTGATTTCTACGATTTCGCCAGAGATTGGTGCGTAGATATCAGAAGCAGCTTTCACTGACTCAACTAGAGAGAAGCTTTCGCCAGCTTCGATTTCGTCGTCAGTGTCAGGCAGGTCAACAAACACAACGTCACCTAGCATCTCTTGAGCGTGCTCAGAAATACCGATAGTTACAGTACCGTCACCGTTGTCTTTTACCCACTCGTGGCTGTCTGCAAACTTTAGTGTATTGTCCATTGCTTATTCTCCAAAAATTTATGAGGTTTTAATTTAAATCTTAAAAACGGTCTAACGGTAAAGAGGGAAGCGCTTGCAAAGCTCTTTAACTTGCTTGCGAACACGTTGCTCAACTTCAGCGTTGCCTTCAGGGCTTTCAACTAAGCCATCAAGTACATCGCCGATCCATTCACCGATAAGTTTGAATTCTTCAGTGCCAAAACCACGACTGGTTCCAGCTGGCGTACCTAAACGAATGCCAGAGGTAATCATAGGCTTCTCTGAATCGAATGGTATACCATTTTTGTTACATGTGATCCCTGCACGCTCTAATGCCTCTTCAGTTACGTTACCTTTCAAGCCCTTAGGACGAAGGTCAACCAGCATTAGGTGCGTGTCTGTTCCGCCAGTCACAATGTCACAACCGCGAGTTTGCAACACTTCAGCAAGAACTTTTGCGTTGTCGATCACTGAATCAATATAAGTATTAAATTCTGGGCCAAGTGCTTCGCCAAACGCCACTGCTTTAGCCGCGATAACGTGCATGAGTGGGCCGCCTTGTAGACCAGGGAACACTGCAGAGTTGATCTTTTTGTTGATGTCTTCGTGGTTCGTCAGAATCATACCGCCGCGTGGGCCACGAAGTGTTTTGTGCGTTGTTGTTGTAACAACGTGTGCGTGTGGTAGTGGGCTAGGGTGAGCACCTGTCGCGATAAGACCCGCGATGTGTGCCATATCTACCATAAGGATAGCGCCAACTTCGTCAGCGATTTCGCGGAATTTAGCGAAGTCGATAACGCGTGGGATAGCACTACCACCTGCAATAATCATTTTAGGTTGGCATTCGATAGCGAGAGCGCGTACCGCTTCGTAATCGATTTCAAGAGTGTCGCGGTCTACGCCGTATTGAACTGCGTTGAACCATTTGCCTGAAAGCGCAGGGCGTGCACCGTGCGTAAGGTGACCACCAGCGTCAAGAGACATACCTAGGATAGTGTCGCCAGGTTGAAGTAGGGCAAGTTTAACTGCGCCGTTCGCTTGAGCACCTGAGTGAGGTTGTACGTTCGCGTATTCACACTTGAATAGCTGTTTAGCACGTTCAATCGCAATAGCTTCTACTGTATCTACGTGCTCACAACCACCGTAGTAACGACGACCTGGGTAGCCTTCTGCGTATTTGTTGGTAAGGCAAGTGCCTTGAGCTTGCATTACTGCTTTAGAAACGATGTTCTCAGAAGCAATAAGTTCGATTTGTTCGTTTTGACGAGTGTTCTCTGCTTGGATTCCAGCAAATACTGCGTCGTCAGTCGCAGATAGGTTCGTAGAGAAAAAACTGTCTAAGCTATGGTTTTGATAAGCGTTCATTGTCGAGACCTTTCATTAAGCTAATGGTGATTGTTTTTATAGTCCATTAGGTCTTACGTTGATTTCTGCATCGGTATCGTTTGCGTTATATAGGTGTATAAATAGTGCGTTGCTTCTTATTTATACGACCATAGCGTCAAAGCGATCGTTGTAGGGTCAATGCAGCACGAATTGGTTCCCAAAAATTTCGGGTAAAAAACAGCTCTTACAAATGTTAAATCTATCACTTGCTGCAAGCTGAAGTAGCATCTCTTCATCTAACAAGTCGATAACATAGCTCCGATAAAATCAATTTTCAACAAAAATTTCCAATAGGAAACAGATTTTCTCGTTTTGCTACAGGGAGCACGCTTTATTTCCCTGTGTGCTCTTTAATCAACAAAGCGCTTCATGCAACAATGAAATCAATAGACAGGAAGTAAGAAATGAATGAGGGACCTATGTCAGAAGACATTTATGATGAGTACCCATCTTTAACGTTGGCGAAAGAGACGTTAGATCAGAATATCGAACCACTTAGGCTCGGCCAGCGTATTAAAGATATCCGCAGCAAGCTGGGCATTACGTTAGAAGAGGCGAGCCAACGTACTGGTTTGGCGCGCTCTACGCTGAGTAAAATCGAGAACGAACAAATCTCACCGACGTTCCAAGCGATGCAGAAATTGGCTATGGGTTTGCAAATTGATATGCCGCAACTCTTTGAGCCACCAAGAAAAAAGGTTGCCACAGGACGTCGTGACTTAACTAAAGCAGGTCAGGGCAAACCTCACCCAACTCCGACTTACGAGCATGAACTGCTCGCGACAGAACTTTCGAATAAGAAGATGATGCCGTTCAAGAGCCGAGTGAGAGCACGCACCTTTGAAGAGTATAACGATTGGGTTCGCCACGATGGTGAGGAGTTCTTGATGGTGATCTCTGGTGATGTGATGTTCTACTCAGAATTCTATGAGCCGGTACCCATGAGCGAAGGTGACAGCATGTATTACGACGCCAACATGGGGCATATGTTGATTTCTACTAGTACAGAAGATGCACTGATTTTGTGGGTGACTGCAAAATAAGTTAACAAAGTTAGAATTTCTTATAGTGAATGCAAACGTTTGCTTTTGTTTCTAACGTTTGCCAAAAGACGCGATGTTGGTGTGAAAAGCATCAATATCGCGTTTTTGTATGCGACTGAAAGTTGTTTTTAAATTGTTAAATATCACATTTTGAGCTGTTTTAATCTTGTTAAGGGTGTAAAACTGACTCAGGCTTGTTTACTATAGTGAACACGGTTTACTCATGTTGATTGAAGTTTACTGAAGTGAATTCTTAGAAAGTGAGTCGTATAGCTTTTATACAGAAGCCTCTTTTTATATCGCTAGTAATAAAAGCCTATATAGAAGACATCACTTTTTACTATCTACTGTTTCTAACGTTAACCCATATCGTTAGAGGCGACTCTAAATAGAGATATAAGCGGCAGATTCGATTTGGAAAGCCTGCAACGCTTCATGGAGAATAAAATGACTCAAGAACACGCTAATCAAGACCTACTAAAAACACCTCTGCATGCACTTCACGTTGAAGTCGGCGCAAAAATGGTTCCTTTTGCTGGCTACGACATGCCAGTTCAGTATCCACTAGGTGTAAAGAAAGAGCACTTACACACTCGTGACGCTGCTGGTCTTTTTGATGTTTCTCACATGGGGCAACTGCGTCTACACGGTGAAAATGCAGCCGCTGTTTTAGAATCTCTGGTTCCAGTAGATATTATCGACCTGCCTTCTGGTAAGCAGCGCTACGCCTTCTTTACTAATGAACAGGGCGGCATCATGGATGATCTTATGGTTGCTAACCTTGGCGATCACCTATTTGTTGTTGTGAACGCGGCGTGTAAAACACAAGATATCGACCACCTAACGGCTCACCTTCCTGCAGACGTAAAAATGGAAGTGATTGATGACCGCGCTCTATTAGCACTTCAAGGTCCGAAAGCGTCTGAAGTTCTGGCTCGTTTCCAACCAAGCGTTGCAGACATGCTGTTCATGGATGTTCAAAAAGTCGATATCGACGGCGTAGAGTGCATCGTAAGCCGCAGTGGTTATACCGGTGAAGATGGCTACGAAATCTCAGTACCGAACGATCACGCTGAAGCACTTGCTCGTAAACTAACATCAGAAGCAGAAGTAGAGTGGATTGGCCTTGGTGCTCGTGACTCACTTCGTCTTGAGTGTGGTCTATGTCTGTACGGTCACGATCTAGATACAACAACAACGCCGGTAGAAGCTAGCCTTTTATGGGGTATCCAAAAAGTGCGTCGTACTGACGGTGAACGTGCAGGCGGTTTCCCTGGCGCTGATATCATCCTTGAGCAAATCGCGACTAAAGACGTTCAACGCAAGCGTGTTGGTCTTGTTGGTCAGACTAAAGCACCAGTACGTGAAGGCGCTGAGCTGTTCGATGCTGAAGACAACAAGATTGGCGTTGTAACAAGTGGTACTGCGGGTCCTAACGCGGGCAAGCCTGTTTCCATGGCTTACGTTCGTACTGACCTAGCGGTTATTGGCACTGAAGTATTCGCTGAAGTTCGTGGCAAGAAGCTACCAATGACAGTAGAAAAAATGCCATTCGTACCTCAGCGTTACTATCGTGGCTAATCTCTTTTAAGAGAAACCACTAAGCTAAATGAAAGCCTATTGTTTGCTTCTCTTTATTGGGAAGCCTAACGGTAGGCTTTTTTGATTTTGGTAGCGTATGTCTTTGGTAACGTATTGCTTTTAACGTTACCCACTAACAACGGTTACTTAAAATTCGTTTATAAAATGAGATATGTGGCGATATCGTTACAAATACTTACTATAATCACGATTGTGACGTGTTATGGTGACGATTCATCATTTTTGTAAATAAGTAGTAGGGGTTACAAGGAGTTAACTATGAACGTAAACCATACAATGAGTCCGGTTCGTAAAGCCGTTTTAGGGCTTTTAGCGCCATTAATTTACACATCAAGTGTTATGGCAACGGAAAACACGGACGAAAGTACTCCTGATTTGGGTGTAACACCCTATATTGTGAATGGTAGCGACGCTTCAGTCACGGAATTTCCTTCGATGGCAAGCTTGTTCATTGATCGTATTGATTATGACGGTGTTTACTCAACAGGCCCTTACTGTGGTGCGACAATTTTAGATAACTATCATGTACTGACTGCTGCACACTGTATTTATGGTGATGAGAATGCTCAACTTTTCACGGTAGTTGTTCCTCAATTGGAAGATACTTCTCTATTCCCTAACGGTAGCATCCAGAAAGTACGAGTATCTGAGGTGTATTATCGAACGGATTATTCAAACAGTATCAATCAACTATTAAGAAATGATATTGCGATTTTAAAGTTAGAAGCTTCTCTTAACCTTCAATCCTCAGCTGAAACTGTTATCCCTCAATTTGATACATACCTTAATGCTGCGAATGATTTCGTTGCAGTTGGCCATGGTGACATCGAGACTGATGTTGATGGTACGACATTGCTACAACAAGTTGACCTGACATATGTTGATACTCTTAATTGTAAAGCTGTTTTCGGTCCGTTAGTCACTGATAAACAAATTTGTTTCAACGGTAACGGACCGAATAATGGCTTATACGGGGGTACATGCCAAGGCGATTCTGGTGGTCCGGTGTTTTGGAAAAATGGCTCTACATATGAACAGGTCGGTATAACGAGTTTTGGGCCGACTACTTGCGGTGATGACATCGGCGTAACATCTGTATTTACAGAGGTATATGATTATAAAGATTGGATTACGGATGTAACTAAAGGGGTAAATGATAGCACGGAAACTGTCCAGTTTACCGCGACAGAGGCAAAACGAGTTGCTGTTGCTGGGACAAGTGCGTCAACTGGCTCTGGTAGCAGTGGCGGAGGTATTTCATTTGGTTTGCTAGGGATGCTGATGTTGATTGCTGGTGTTAGAAAAGCAGTTAAACGTTAGATCTTCAATGTTTTGAACAAGTCGACGCTTTATTTAAAGATAGCGTCGACTTTTTATTTTTTACTTTTGCAGGTGTGCAGTTGGTTAGTTGCTTGTAGAACTAGTTACTCAGCTCGATAACCGCTTTACGGCTGTATCTTTCTAGAATCTCATCCATCTCTTTTATCGCAGCATTGATGCTTTTAATCCCACCTTGAGCCACACCTTTTTCATTTTCGTTCAATGCAGAAAAAGCTTGCTTTAATTCCTTACCTTCCAACATGTTCCCGTGCAGCAACACCTCTTTGTACGTGAGTAGCTTATGTTGTATTGCAATAATTTCTGGGCGGGGATTGTCTGATTCTAATGCGTGACTAATGCAAGGAAATGCCAATGTATAGCGATTCGCAATTTCCAATTTGACGTCTTTCTTATTCGCAATATGCAATTTTTATTATTTCCCAACACTTGAATACTCAAGTTACCTAGCCTGTACGTTCACAACTGATATCAGTGTGAAGGTTTATGAAACGTAACGGTTTTATTAAGCGAATAATATGCCTTTGATGGCTTATGTAAACCATCACAAGTCAATATGGTCTGCTTCTTGCTGAATTTAGGACATAACTGTCTTTTGAGGATGAGCTTATGTCACAAGAACCCATAATATTGGCGCTGATTGAGCGTAGGAAACAAGCCAACTTGTCTCAAGAAAAGTTAGCCTCGAGTGCAGGAATGAGCTTAAAAACCTATCAAAGGATTGAACGCGGAGAGGCGGACATCAAGATGTCTCAGTATCGTTCAATCACTAGAACCTTAAAAGTGACGGATTTGGATGTGGTGCTTGATATTGTTGGCGCATCACAAGTAACAGCGGAAGATGTAGCTGCGGTCAGTCGTCTGCTGACCAGCGAAGAGCGCCTGTTGTTGATCAAGCTGATTTTGTCGGTCAAAAAGAAGCAGTAGTCTTTCTTTCAAATAAACAGCGTAATAGATCGATTCGTTAGTCAAATTGACAGATACTTCTAGGGTAATGTGTTCTCTGAGGGCATGAAGCCATCAGCTCACTCTTCCACGCAGCTGTTTGGTGGTGCTTCTTTGTTTTTTGCTTTCTAAACGTCTTTTCTGAGAGCCACGCGTCGGCTTAGTTGCTCGTCTTACTTTTTGAACCTTTGTCGCTTCCAAGATCAATTCTTTCAAGCGCACTAAAGCATCATCTCGGTTTTGTTCCTGAGTTCTATACTGTTGCGCTTTAATGATAATCACACCGTCTTTGGTGATGCGGCTATCTTTGTGTGCGAGGAGCTTTTCTTTATAGAAGTCAGGTAGGGTAGAGTGCTTGATATCAAAACGTAAATGTATCGCGCTCGATACTTTATTGACGTTCTGACCGCCGGCTCCTTGTGCTCTGATCGCTGTTAACTGGAGTTCCCAGTCTTGAATCGAAACAGAGTTAGATATTTGTAACATAAACATCCATTTTGAACGGTAATATGGCGCCATGATACTGAATATTGGTTATGGTATCAGTAACTTTATTTAAGAGTGGTAGTAGTGATGAAAATAGATTTAACGGCATATGAAGGATTAATCTTTGATATGGACGGTACGTTGATCGATACAATGCCTGCACATGTAAAGGCGTGGGAGCGAACGGCTGAAGAGTTTGGCTTTCATTTTGAAGCGTCTTGGCTGCATAGCTTAGGTGGCATGCCGAGTTATAAGATAGCCGGTGAGGTGAACAGCAAATACGGTTTATCGCTCGACCCACAAGCGGTTTCTACGTTTAAAATGGCGTCGTTTGCGGCTATCGAAGACAAAGGAGACGTTATCCCTTGTACTCACTCTCTGTTGTTAGAGCATCTGGGTAACAAGAAGATTGCAGTCGGAACGGGCAGTCAACGTAAAAGTGCCGAACAGTTACTGGATAAGACAGAGATCTTGAGTAAGCTCGATATTCTCGTGACAGCAACAGACGTTAAGAATCACAAACCAAATCCGGATACTTTCTTAGATGCGAGTTTTGGTATGGGTTTGCAGCCAAAGCAGTGTGTTGTGTTTGAAGATACGAACCTAGGTAAGCAGGCTGCTCATGCTGCGAACATGGATTGTATTCTAGTGGTAGAGGGGAAGAAACTAGAGTTCTATCCTGCACCAAGCTGATTGCAAGGATTGGGTTGTTAAACCGCCAAACTAATAGCCTAGCGGAACAATACTGATTTTCTGTTAGGCGATTTCGCTCATTTCGCTATCTAGGAACAGGCACACACTGTTTCGACCTGCTGCTTTGGCTTCATAAAGTGCTAAATCGGCGCACTTGTAGTTAAGAGCAGGGTCGTTGGTCAGGTTGGTAATTCCACCACTGACCGTCACCACGTTATCGAGCTCAATACTGACTGCGATTCTCAATCTGTTAAGTACATACTCAGCTTCTTCTGTTGTGGTATGAGGCAGAATAACGCCAAACTCTTCGCCACCAATACGAGCCACAAAATCAGTTTCTCGGCACTCTCGTTGTAATACTTGAGCAACGGTTTGAATGACGCGATCTCCATAATCGTGACCAAATCTGTCGTTGATGCGTTTGAAGTGGTCTATGTCCAAAATCGCTAAACAAGACTGTTCGCGAGTAGGGTAACGATTAACACGAGAGCACTCATCTCGCAGCTCAAGATCGAATTTACGGCGGTTCCAACACCCAGCTAAGGCATCTTTTTCACTCAGGTTTCTCAGTTTGTTTTCTAGCTCTTTGTGTTTACTTATATCCACAAATGAAGCGACATAAAACTGAATCACGTCTTTCGAGTCTTTAATGGTTTGGATTCGCAATATTTCCGTGATCAAAGACCCGTCTTTACGACGATTAACCACTTCGCCTTCCCACATGCCTTTCTCTTTGATGATGCTCCACATCTTGATGTAGAACTCTTCGTTGTAGCGACCAGAGGCAAACATGGACGGTTGGCGGCCTTTTACGTCTTCTAACTCGTAGCCACTCACACGGGTGAACTCTTGGTTTACTTTGATGATTCGGTTGTTTCTGTCGGTAATCACCAAGGCAGACATGCCATTCATTGCGGCCTTAGCAAGTTGGCTCTCGATACTGTTCTTCTTGTGGTTGCTGTTCCACAATACGAAGCCAGCGGAGATCATCGAAATCAAGAAAGACAAGGTGATGATCTGAACGACGATCGCTTGTTTTTCTTGTCGGTATTGACTGCTGAACTGCTGATTTTCAATGTGAAGAACCATGTAAATAGGGCCTTCAAACTGTTTGATTTTAGGGCTGATGTCGGAATGAAAATACCAGTTCTCACCATCGAAATAGCTCGAAGATGTCTTGTCTTGAATCGCAGTCCAAAGCTCAGGGTATAACTTTGCGTAAGTCTGCTCTGAACGTGATTCAATTACATGTCCGAAAGATTCCGTAGGATCCGGCCCCATGATTATGTGTCCGGTTTTGTTGAGAATAATAGGAACAGCAGAAGATGCACCAATTTGATAGTAAAGGCGCTTATAAATCTCAAGCATGTTCAGGTTTGCGATGAAGTAACCAATAATGCGGTTGTTTTCAGCGACTGGCGTCATAATGCGTAGCGCTGGAATCAAAGGGCGAACGATCTCTCCGTTTTCGACTTCAAGATCAATACCGCGAGAGCTAATCTCACCAATCTTTAATTGCTGTAGTACCTCATAGTAATCACGCGAAGACTTGTTCTGCAGTTCACTATCTGGAACCACGATTGCTTGATTGTCTTTATAATTAACGCGAAACACTTCGTTGCCAGCTAGATCGAGGTAACGAAGATGGGAATAGTATTTTTGGCCACGAGCTAACATCACCCAAAGATCTTGCAGGGTTTCTTTATGGATAATAGAAGGTTCTCGAATCGCTCGGAGTAGTGTTTGAGAGTCGGCGATTGAAGGAACAGAGTTAGAGATTTGCTCAACAATAACAGCGAGTTCATGAAAGCTGTATTCGATTTGATTTTGGCTAGACTGCTTAATATTTAGAGTGTGCTGAGCATCAATTCTGTCAAGTTCAGAATTGATGTAGAGGGCAGGGACTAGTCCTAGGGCAAAGATGGTACATAGAAATTGGCTGACTAGTTTTTTTATACTTGTATTCATCACTGTCCTCAAAGAATCAGCGCAATACTATATATTTTATAGGTTTTTTAATGTGATCTTGACCGAGAAGTTAAGACAAGATTCGCATATAACTACGATTTAAGTGCAACTTATTGCACTTAAGCTTGATTGCTCAATATGGAACGATGTTCCGAAATATTAGCCAAATTAATCGCGATTAATTGCCGCTTATCTAACTAAGGACAGCTAGCTTAGGCCTACGATATTTCCATTACTATCAATATCTAACGACATGAACGCCGGTTTGTCAGGCAAGCCTGGCATGGTCATCACATTGCCGCACAACGCGTAAATAAAACCAGCACCAGCACACAATTTTAGTTCTCTAACGGGCACGTCAAATTGGATTGGTGCACCTTTTACGTGTGCTTCTGTCGAGATCGATAATGGTGTTTTTGCTAAACAAACCGATAGGTCGTTATAGCCATGCAGTTTGAATTCGGCCAGTTGTTTTTTAGCCAGTGGAGATAGCGTAATACTTGCTGCGCCATAGCCAACTTCAGCGACTGCCATCAGCTTTTCTTCTAGGCTTTGCTCTGAGTGATACAAAGGCTTAAATCCACTCTGTTTTTGGCAAGCTTTTACCACGGCGTGAGCCAGTTGAGTCGCCCCTTCGCCACCTTGACCAAATGCTTCGCTTACTTCAACGCTAACGCTTGGATCGAAGTCGGTGATCATCTGTTTCAAAGCATCGAGCTCTTGAGCTGAGTCTTGTGGGAATCGATTAATCGCAACAACTGTAGGCACTTGGTATTGCTTAACGTTAGTGATGTGCCATTTTAGGTTCTCAAACCCTGCAACAAGCGCGTCTTGGTCATCATTAAAGATTGAATCAGGTAACGGAGTGCCCGGTCTCAAATCGTATAAACCAGAGTTAGCCTTTAATCCACGTAAGGTTGCGACAACCACAGCGCAATCGGGCTTCTTATTCGACGCTTTCGCTTTTATGTTGCACGCTTTCTCAAAGCCCATGTCTGAGCCGAAACCACCTTCAGTTACCACAAAGTCACTCAGCTTTAACGCTATTTTATCGGCAATAATTGAAGAGTTACCATGTGCGATGTTCGCGAAAGGCCCGGCGTGAATTAGGGTAGGAACGCCTTCAAGGGTTTGCATCAATGTTGGTTCAATAGAATCCTTCATGGTCACGGTCATTGCGCCTGCAACGTTGAAGTCATCTGCGGTTAGCGGCAAGCCTTGTTTGTTGTAAGCAAGTACCACCCGTCCGATACGCTTTCTTAAATCTTGAAGGTCATCAGCTAGAGCAAGAATGGCCATTAGCTCAGAAGCGGCTGAGATATCAAATCCATCTTCGCGCTCAAAGCCATTAATTGTTTTGTCTGCTTCGTTCTTGCCAACCGTGATCATGCGTAATGCGCGATCATTATGGTCAAGTACACGTCGCCAAACGATTCTGCTTGGGTCGATATTCAATGCTTTTAAGCCTGAGCGCGTTTCAAAGGCGTCTAACCCTTCACGCTGTTCATGATACAAACGTGCATCAATGGCGGCGGAGGCGAGGTTGTGAGCGGCCGTAACAGCATGAATATCGCCCGTGAGATGCAGGTTTAATTGTTCCATAGGGGCAACTTGAGAGTAACCACCGCCCGCTGCGCCGCCTTTTACACCAAATACCGGGCCCATTGAAGGCTGACGAATGCAGGCCATTGCAGATTGGTTAATCTTTGCGAGGCCTTGTGCTAATCCGATAGTAGTGACGGTTTTGCCTTCACCAAGAGGTGTCGGTGTGATCGCCGTGACTACGACTAACTTACCATCTTGTTGGTTGGCGAGGCGTTCAAGTGATGTGAGAGACACTTTAGATTTGAATTGCCCTAATGGCTGATGTTCGTTGTGGTGCAGGCCAGCTTGCTTGGCAACCTCACTGATGTTTTTAAGGGGAGTAGAGCGACAAATATCAATATCAGACAGCATATTTGATCCTTATATCAGAACCGAAAGGCGGTACGTAAACGTTTGCGTGGCGATAGTACTGTATAAATTTGCCAAGTAAAGGCAAACCACACGAATTATGTGCTGGAAGATAACAGATCTAAAGAGTCATTGCGCGAGATCAAATCTTAAACGAGCAAAATATTCGATATGATTAACTTCAGCTGCCGTTATATTGGTGTTGAATACAAAAAGGGCTGCATATAGCAGCCCTTCAAGGAATGGGTAATCTCACTTGGCGTTAACCTTTAAGAGGTAACTGCCTAATATGGTCGATTAACGATCCCAGTATGTTTCTTCTAAGCTATCTTCGCGTTCAGGTAATGCACGAGAAAGGCGAGGAGAGTGCTGAGTCAACACTTCGTAGCTTACACGGTTTGCGTACTTACAAATTTGAGACAGTGAAGAGTAAGTTAGACAAGTGTGCTCGTGTTTCTCTGAGTTTGGTACATTCACGTGGTGGTAGCTGTTTGCTGCCATGTCGTGAAGTAGTGCTGAAAGTGCACCATCGCCAGCGCCATTGGTATTCTTAATCTCAAGTGGGCCACCTAGGTAAGGGCCAATGTGAGAGTACACTTTTACTGGGTCTTTACAGTCTTGCTTATGCATCGCACGGCTGAATTCGTATTTATTGAACTCAGGGATGTTACCCGGTAACAATGGCAGTGTGGTTTCGCGTTTCGCTGGTTCGTCAGTGTAACCTGCCATGTATAGACCAATAGGGCCTGCAGTACATAGAACTAGGTCAACCCACTCAAGTGCCTTGTTAGCAGCCAATAGAGGATCTTTTTCACCCGTTAGCGCTTCACCTTCATCTTCGTTCATCGCGACGATGGTTACGTTTTCTTTCAGGTATTCTTGCCACCATTCAGCGTTGCCTTCGATCACATACTTAGTACCAAGTGTTAGTACAACAGGCACATTGTGCGCTTTCGCGTATTCAATCGCTTTTTGTACCGCTTTTGGCATCGGATCTTCAGGTTTGCCACGCATTAGGTATGACGACACAACCAATGCAGACGCTTTCTCGAAGACTTTTTCAGGAATGCTTTCTGGAAGAAGTTGGTTCATGTGGCCTTCGTTGATTGCAAACGTACGTTCGCCATCTTCAGAAATCAGCGTGTAACAACGACCAATTGGACCATCAACAGTTTGAAGGTGGTTTAGATTCATACGAGAAGAAGTGCGGCAAAGGTAACGATAACCAAATGAGCCAACTTCAATCTTCTTAGACATTACGCCAAGCAGGACAGATTTGCTGTCCGCAAGTACGGAATAGTTGTGCAGTGTGTTGCCGATAGTATCGCCAGGATATTGATGCGTGATCAAACCGCGCTCAACTAACTCTTCATACAGCGCATCTGCTTTACTTTCTTCCAATACCAGTGAGTGACCTTTACTCAGCTCGTATTTTTCTAGGAACTCGTTGTCAACACGGGCTTCGATATCAACAATCGTTTGGCCAACACCCACAATCGTTGCGCGGTGAAGCTTAGGCGTTTGTTGAATTTGGTTGACCAACGGATCACGTGCGTGAGTTGGAAAGTAGTGCTTAGATTTACGCTGTCCAGGAAACTTCATATGAAAAATACAGTGAAAAAATTTTGCCGCATGATATCACATTTTGTTTCTGTTTCTTTCATTTTTATTACATTTTGAATCACCTGCACAATGTCTGTACAGGTGATTCAACTAACTATATGTTTGAAACTACTCGGTTGGCTGTACTAACGTCGCTGGATCAACGTAAGCCTCTGTACCCCATAGTGGAACAGTTGAAAGGCTGTGTTTGAAGCTACCTTCTGTTTCTTTGGTGGTGTAAGACAAGTAAAGCAGCGACTGATTCTCTGCATCGTAGATACGACGAACCTTCATTGTTTTAAAGAAGATACTTTTCGATTGCTTGAATACCACTTCGCCAGACTTACTCTTGTCTATTTGAGCAATCATTTCTGGTGTAATTTCACCTGTTTGACGACAAGATATAGAGCTATCACTTGGATCAGAAAGGCTAAGGTTTGCTTCGATTGATGCGATATGACAGGTAACACCCGCGATCTTATCGTCATCTAATGAAGACATCTTGATATCCTTCATTGTGAAGAAACCCAGTGAGACGTCGCCAACCTCGTTGTCCGAACAGCCAGCTAACATTGTCACGATACCTGCTGCTATTAAGGCTTTTTTCATAAGAAGTCCTTTTTATTTATATAGTTCTGTTTACTATAAGGATATTGAAAGCTTGGATACGAGTGTAGAGCTTTTCGTTAAGTTCTTAAAGGATGTTGTTGGATAATGAAAAATATGAAGCATTTAAAGTACTTGTTGGCCTTGGTCATGCTCTGTATGCTCTCTGCTTGTAGCTCGGCACCTCAGCCGACCGTATGTCTTCCAAATAACTGCGATATTTGGGGATACTAACCGTAGGTACTAAAAGAATGAATAACGAAATACCTGAAATTGCACACAAGAAAAACCAATGGCTATTTAGTCAGCTCGATATTGCTTACCCCGCAAAAGAGAGCCTCCTCGGCCGTGAACTTTATCAAAGCAAACTTCCATCCAAGACATACCAACTCCTAGCACAAGATCAAACTCCTTCCCAAATTGATGAACTGCATAAAGTCGATTTCCATAAATTGACCGTGCTATTTTCACTCAACCAAGCAAGCGTTTACCAAGATGAAATCGAAAGGGCACACATGCTTGAGTTCTTGAGCCAAATTATGCTTTCTGACGATCATGTATTATATATTGGTACTCAAAACGGTGAAGTTGTGGCGAGCGCTATCGTCACAGAAGCGGATGGTTCCCTATTGATCTCGGATGTCGTTGCTGAAAATGGTCAAAGTATCAACAACTTTGCTAAGCAGTTACACGATTTTTGGGCACAAGATCATGCTTCTTGCGATAAAGTATGGATCGAGAACTAAAGATTCTTTGACAAAGCGTTAATCTAAGTACAATACCCCGTCTTATTTAAAGGGTATTGTATGTACAAGCTATTGATATCAATCGCTGTATTATGTGTTAGCGCTTATTCTTCACTCAGTTTTGCTAACGACTGGGATATTAAACGCATCCTAGTTTTACACTCATACGAACCTTCTTATCAATGGACTGCTGACTTCCAAAAAGGGATAGACAGTGCGTTCAGCCAGTCTCAAACCGAAGTTAAACTCTCAATAGAGTATTTGGATTCAAAGCGTGCCCACAGCCCAGAGTATTACGACTCTCTCGCGAACTACTTACGTGCGAAGTATGCAGGTTATAAATTTGATGGCGTAATTGCGACGGACGATAACGCAGCCAATTTTCTTGAATCTCTGCCTAATTTGATTGATCGCTCCACACCTGTCGTTGCAGCCGGCATCAATGATTTCAGCACCGACATGTACGCGGTGTCTGACAGAGCAACTGTGCTTTACGATAACGATCAGATAGACGTTAATATTAAGCTGATCTCCAAATTAAGACCTAATCTAAAGAATCTCTATTTTGTAAATGATTACAGTGTCACGTCTGAATTGATTCATAAAGAAATGAACAAAATGATGGCTGAATTTTCAAATATCAATCTCGTAGAAATTCGCGACTTGTCGCTGGAGCATACGAGCCAATTTTTGGAAGGGATCTCTGCGGACGATGCGGTATTGCTCAGTCATTACAACACCGAGTTAAAGCAAGGGGTTTATCACACTTACCAAGAGATTGCGGATACGTTGTCAAAAGCGAGTGCTGCTCCGGTGTTTGCTTTATGGCAGTTCTATATTTCGGGTGATGTACTCGGTGGTTACGTTAATCACTCACAAAGCATGGGTGAACAGGCCGTCGATGCGTTGGATAAATACCTTCCACTTGGTTTTACTACACCGTTAACTCCCGGAGACAACAAACGTTTTGTATTCAATTACCCTGCAATGAAGAGATACGGGATTAGTGGAAACGCGTTACCTGACGAAGCGGTTTTCATTAACGAGCCTTCATCCTTTATTCGCAAAAACTTCCAGTTGTTATTGGGGCTGTCGATGGTGATTGCGGGTTTGAGCCTGATCATCTTGATGCAATTTGTCACTCTGCGCCAAAAGAAAGAGTTGGCGAATAAGAACAAACGAATCTTAAAGCTTCAGAAACAGACCTTGAATATCCAAAAGGATATGATTCATGTTCTCGGAGAGGCAATTGAAACCCGCTCTGGCGAAACTGGTAATCACGTTAAGCGTGTAGCCAAGTTGTCTGCACTGCTTGCTAAGTATCGTGGCTTGAGCCATCGCGAGGTCGAGATGATTGAGATCATCAGCCCAATGCACGATGTGGGTAAGATTTCAGTCCCTGAATCAATCTTGGATAAACCTGGGAAATTAACCGACCAAGAGTGGGAGGTGATGAAGCTTCATACTACGGCTGGCTATAACTTACTAAAGAGCGGAGCGGGTGATATTACCAACCTCGCGGCAATCATTGCTAACGAACATCACGAGCGTTGGGATGGTGCTGGATACCCGAATGGAAAAGTGGGTGATGAAATACACCTGTTTTCTCGTATCACTGCCGTAGCCGATGTGTTTGATGCGCTGCTTAGTGCACGTTGCTACAAAGAACCGTGGCCGTTAGATATGGTGGTCGATTTGTTTGAGCGAGAGTGTGGCTACCAGTTTGATCCTCAGCTAACTAAATTGCTACTGAAACACTTATCCGAGTTTGTCGCTATCCGAGATTCGTACCCCGATACTGGAACTGTAGAATATGCGTCTTCACCTTCACCTTCGCTTGAAGCTAAGGTCTTAGAAGAGTCGGTTGTTAGCTAATTGTCGCTCTATCTGAGTAGCCTATAAGCCATTTTTTTTATCGATTCACCACGATCCGGCTAGGAAGTAGTGATTTATATTTTCTCCTGAAATTGAGTAGCTTATGTAAAGCTCGCAGTATTTGGTTTCGTAGAATCTGGGTTAATTTAATGAAAACTATTGCTTATGCTGAGCGATAAAGTGATCAACTCCATATTTCGCGAAGAGAAATAAGCCTGTATCTGCAAACTGTTACCTCAATCATCTCGCGCATTGAAAGAACACTATAGGATAAAACTTGGATTCAATCTGAGTGAGATACCTATGCGGTTAGAACAGACTAAATGTGTGATTTTCGATTGTGACGGAACACTTATCGATAGTGAAAAGCTGTGCTGCCAAGCTTTGGTGAACGTTTTCACTGGCTTTGGAGCGGAGCTAAACGTCAACGACTGCTATGCGCACTTTCAAGGCGGGAAGCTAGCCGACATCTTAATGGATACACAAGAACGTCTTGGGTTATCTATCTCGATTGATACACTTGAGCCGTTATATCGCAATGAATTACAAGCACTGTTCCAGCGTCATTTAAAACCGATGGATGGCGCTATCGAACTTATTGAATTCCTCAAACAACAAGACATCGAGTTTTGTATTGCTTCCAATGCACCGAAATCTAGGGTTGAATCTTCATTGGCGATGACAGGCATGTTAGACGACTTCAAAGGCAAAGTGTTCTCAGCTTTTGATGCTAACAGCTGGAAGCCAGAGCCTGATCTAATCATGTACACGGCCATGAACATGGGCTTTCTGCCAAATGAGTGCATCTACGTGGATGATACGTTGAAAGGGATTGAGGCTGGTGTTCGCGCGGGTATCCAATCGTTTCGATTACGCCCGAGTATTGATGAAGCAATCGTAGATCCCGAAGCCGACTCAGCAGAACTCGCGGCTCAGGATATCTACAGTTTAGAAGAAATTTCAGTTTGGATTAATGGCAAGCACTGCTCAAATGGTGGTATATCGAATTCTGCAGCTTTGGTGGGGTAGAGCTTAGTTGAAGGCTGACTACCTTACTAAATTGTTTGGTGTGGAAACCGCAAGATGCACAAGTAAACTTTTCTCCACTTTCTGAAAGCAGATACTCGTCGTGTTGGCATAAAGGGCATGTAATGTCGTCGGTGTTTGGTGTTTCTGTTTTATTCATTATGTGTCACCTGCAGCAAGGGGGTAAGCGAAAAAAGACCCGTTCAATTAGATTACTCCTAAGCTCGAATATTAGACAGTTCTGACACTTCTTAATCTCTCCTTTGCGACTTGCTTCATGGTAATTGATAATGTCATCGTTATCGACCATGGTTCTTGTAATGTTATTAAACAAAAGCCAAAAAGAAAGGACCCATTACGAGTCCTCATTAGTTTGTTTTCAATTCACGCCGCTAGTTCACCAGTTGATCCTTAAGTTCGGTAGCGTGCCAATGTCTGAGATAGAGAAACCGACGCTTCTGTTAGCCTAGATACGCCATTTGAAGAATTCTGAGCCACGTCTTTAATCACATCGGATTGGCTTCGAATATCGTTAAGCTCTGCTGCAATCGTATTGGCAACGTTACTTTGCTCATCGGCTGATGTTGCGATTTGGATACTCATGTCCATTAGCGCTTGAGCTGAATCTGCAATCGAGTTTACGTCGTGACCAATGTCCGAAATCAACTGGCTACTGGTTTGCGCTTGATCAACCGTCTGTTCGGTGATCTTCGCGATATTTTGGCTCTCTTGCTGTAAGCGCTCAATCATCGCTTGGATTTCTACCGTTGCCGACTGAGTGCGGCTTGCCAGTGTTCTTACTTCATCAGCAACAACAGCGAAACCTCGGCCTTGTTCGCCCGCACGAGCGGCTTCAATCGCGGCATTCAAAGCAAGTAAGTTAGTTTGCTCTGAAATAGCATTGATCGTCGTGATGACCTCGTTAATTTGGCTCGTATTCACATTCAAGCTAGTAACAGAAGATGAGGTTTGCTCAATCAAAGAAGAAAGGGTGGTGATTTCTGAGATCGCTTGTTGAACTTTCGCGTGGCTATCGTTGATTTGCTGCGCGTCTTGCTCGGTTTGTTCCGTTGAGCGTGCAGAGATGTTAGAGACTTCATTTGCTGAAGCTGTCATCTGATCCATTGCTGTCGCTACAGAGTCTAGAGAGGCATTTTGGCTCATGATTTGTGTTTCGCTGCGCTTCATCTCTGTTTCGAAAGAAGCTGACGTTTCACTTAGCGTTGCTGCACTGTGGTTTACGTTGTTGACTAACTCGCTAAGCGTGTCCATTGAACGGTCAAGCGCACAACCAATCGTGCCGAACTCGTCACGGCCAGGGTGGAAGCCAAGGCGTGATGTTAAGTCACCATCACCAATCTTTTGAGTCGTTGAATAAAGAACCCAAAGTGCGCCGCCTAGGAAAGTCGCTACCCAGTAACAGAAAAGACCAAAAGGCACACACCACAAAAAGCTCAGTAAGAAAGTGTACAGTGCTTGCTGCTTTTGATTCTGTATATCGTTAGTTGAAACGGTAAGTGAGTAGTAGTTGCCATCTTGTGCGAGTGCTGTGGCAGTCACCGAACCATTGTTTGAAATAGTGGTTTGTTGAGCGCGAGTTTGCTGGCTAACAGAGCGAACAGAAGCAGGGGAATCTGATGCTGATAAAATGCCTTGCAGTTGATACTCGACCTGCTGTTTTGCAGTTACGTCAATGTGTTCCATTTTGTTGACGTAGTTCAGTCCAGCTAGGCTTGCCAAAGCGGCAAAAAAGATTAAGAAAATGACCCAAAATTTGTCGTTGATCGACATCTTGATAAACAGTTTGTCTATCGTTCGAAATTGTACTTCTTTCATAAAAACTCCACGGTAAATCCTTTACCGTGGACTCTAAATAACCGACCTCAATAAAAATGTGACTTCAATCGACTAATTGTGAAAATTAATGATAGTGACATGTTATTTGTGAGATCTGGATCAAGTAAATTAGTTCTGTATAGGTTTATTAGCCCAAAGAAGGCAGTAACCCTACTGAAATAAGAACTTGAATGGCAATGATAAATACGCCAACGCTACCTGCTAAAAACAACGCTTTGCTACCGCCTAACACTTGGTAACTGGCTTCTGCAGATTGAGGTTTGACAGAGAAATCAGTGTAACGAACCTTGTAGACCATCACTGTTGGTAACAGAATCGCGAGCACTGAAAGTGCAATGGCTGCGTAGCCTAAAGCCATGATGAAGCCTTGTGGGTAAAATAAGGCAAAACCCAGTGGCGGTAAGAAGGTGATAGCAGCTGTCTTAACACGTTTTGCGTTACCTAGTTTCTTGCTCAGTGAGTCGCCCATGAATTCAAATAAGCCCAAGCTTACACCAATAAAAGATGTCAGCAGTGCAAGGTCCGCAAACACACCGACGATCACGCTTAGGTTGGATTGATGAACAGTTTGCGATAGTGAGACTAATAGCGCGCCTAAACTTGTATCAGACAATAATTGCTCTTGGCTAATCACACCCAAAGTAACACTTTGCCAGAAAACGTAGATAACCAGAGGCAGTGCCGAGCCAATAATCATTACCTTACGTAAAGAACGAACGTCACCATCTAGGTATCGAACAATTGATGGGATGCTGCCGTGGAAACCAAAAGAGGTAAACACAACCGGAATCGCCGCCACAATCAGGCCTTGCTGTAAAGGCATGCTCATTAGGTATTGAGAGGTAATGTTTGGCGCCAGGAAGCTGAGTACCAAAACCATCGCGATAAGCTTTAAGCCAAACAAAACGCGGTTAACTTTATCAACACTGTGTGTACCAATCGTCACAACGCCGGCAACTAATAGGGTAAATAGAAGCGTGGTGATTTGAGCATTGAGTTCGATACCCGCGATATCCGAAATTCGTTGGTTAAATTGCGCACCGCCGCCAGCTATGTATGCCGCACACAGAGCGTAGAAAAGAAACATCACCGCGAAGCTCGCAATCCACTTTCCTTTTGTTCCTAAAATGGTATGAGCTAACGTGTGTAGGGTAGCGTCAGATTCTGCGAATTGGTGAAGCTCTACCATTAATAGCGCCGTAAAGGCCATTAACGCCCATAAACCCAGCATCAAGAAAAGTGAAGTTGAAAAGCCAATACCCGCAGAAGCAAGTGGAAGAGCGAGCATGCCAGCACCAATGGTTGTGCCTGCAATGATCAAAGTACTACCAAAAACCTTTGATTTATTCATTGTATATAATTCTTTACGTTAGGGTGTGTTTTCATTGTAATTCTTCTAGCTTAAGCGCATAAACCTAAAGAATATCTCGATTTTGAAGTATTCTGATTGAGTTTAATTCCAAATGCAATTCTTATTGTAATTAAAAACATCCACTGTAAATTAATATTTACACAAAGGGGCGTGTCAGCATTCAAATGAGCAAAGCAAACGTTTGACCATGATCGGTTTCAAAATTTATAGAGTAATTTGTTGTACTTGGTGTAAGGTGGCAGTACATATGTCGTTCGCGTATACCCCTTTAGCGCAAAAAAGCGTTAATGATCGCGAGTAGCTTTAAGCTATGAATATGGAATGGGTAGAGTAGAGTGCGTTCATCAAAGTGACATAATATAAGTCCAAGATGGTGCACTAGTTAATCGGACATCATGTCCACATCAAGGAATAGAGGGGGCACAATGAGTGACCAATCTTATAATGACGAAAGTCTAGAGTTGTTAGATGCTATGGAAATTGGCATTGATTTGTCTGACTATGAGCAGACAGTGAAACAGTTAGCAGGAGAGCTTTTCAAGTCTTCGAACTAAGCTTTTAAGATCTTTAATTCAGTTTCAACTGAAACGTTTTAAAGCTAAAAGTTTTCTTAGCTAAAGCTTCTCAAAGCAAACAATTCTAAACTGAGCAAATCGTATTCGCTCACACGTCATACCAAAACTATCCTCATTAAAGTTCGCGAAGATAAACGAGTACGTTTACCATGTTACTTAGTTCTCGATACTTTAATGAGGTTCAATGAACTTTCTCGCACACCTTCACATCGCCAAGCACTGTAACAGCAACTTAGCAGGTAACCTGTTAGGTGATTTTGTTAAAGGCGACCCTAATAAACACTATTCTGATTCCCTTTCTGACGGTATTAGGCTTCATCGATTTGTTGATAGCTATACTGATCGTCATGATGTATCTCGTTCTGCAAAATCACTTTTCTCAGACCAAACACGACGCTTTGCGCCTATCGCACTCGATGTATTTTGGGATCACTGCTTAGCCAATCATTGGGATCAGTTTTCACAGCAGACATTAGAGCGTTTTTGTTTAGATAGCCATGAGCAGATCTTTGAACATCAAGAGCCACACTGGCCTGAAAATTTCGTTATGGTTCATCAGAAAATGGCTGAGCATAGATGGTTAGAGAGCTATCAAGACATGTCATCTATAGAGGTGGTGTTGCAGCGAATGGCGTTGAGAAGGCCTAAGCTCGGTATGCTCGAGGCATGTTACGATGACCTCGAACGTCACTATGATACGTTGCAGTGTCACTTTAATGAGCTTTATCCCAACGTTTTAGAGGAAGCTAAGCAGTTTAATGCGCTTCAAATGAAGAAAAATCAAAAGGAAAGGTAAACAGCGTAATGCAGGTTTGCTACAATCCGCGCCTATTTAATCTTTGAGCATCATACTATGTCTGAATCTACAAAATCTTTTAACCAACTAGGATTATCTGAGCATCTTCTTGCCACGTTGTCTGAGCTTAATTTTACGGCTCCTACCAGTGTTCAAGAACAAGCAATTCCATTGGTATTAGAAGGCAAAGATGTACTGGCTGGTGCTCAAACGGGTACAGGTAAAACGGCTGCGTTTGGTTTACCGATTATTCAAAGATTAATCGAGACAAAAGACAACGTTATTCCGAACCCTAAGCTCGTTCGTGCGCTTGTATTAGTGCCAACTCGTGAATTGGCACAACAGGTTTTCGATAACTTAACTAGCTACGCAAAGGGCACCGACATTAAAGTCGTGGTGGCTTACGGCGGCGTTAGCATGAAGGTGCAAACTGATAACTTACGCGGTGGCGCAGATATTCTTGTCGCGACGCCTGGTCGTCTTATTGATCACATGTTCACTAGAAACATCATGTTGAGCCAAACGGAAGTACTGGTACTGGATGAAGCTGACCGTATGTTAGATATGGGCTTCATGCCTGACATTAAGCGTATTCTTTCTCGCATGAACGAAGTGCGTCAAACTCTGTTCTTCTCTGCAACGTTTGATAACAAAATCAAAGCGATTGCACACCGTATGATGCAGAAGCCAAGTGAAATCCAAGTTACGCCAAAAAACAGCACCGCTGAAACCGTAACACAGATGGTTTACCCGGTAGATAAGTCGCGTAAAAGTGAGCTATTAGCGTATTTGATTGGTTCAAAAAACTGGCAACAAGTGTTGGTGTTCACAAAGACTAAGCAGGGCACTGATGCTCTCGTTAAAGAGCTTAAGTTAGACGGCATTAAAGCGGCATCAATCAATGGCGATAAGAGCCAAGGTGCGCGTCAAAAAGCCCTAGACGATTTCAAGTCAGGCAAAGTTCGTGCGTTGATCGCAACCGACGTGGCAGCTCGTGGTATTGATATTCAGCAGCTAGAACAAGTTGTGAACTATGACATGCCATTTAAAGCAGAAGATTATGTTCACCGCATCGGACGTACTGGCCGTGCGGGTAACAGCGGCTTAGCGATCTCTTTGATGAGTCAGGATGAAGCTTACCTATTGGGTGACATTGAGCGATTACTTGATACGCGCTTGCCTCAAGAGTGGCTAGAGGGCTTTGAACCAAGCCTTGAAAAAGATCTAGCGCCCGATCGTGGTGGTCGCAGCAAGAGCCGTTCATCAGAAAAACGTAAGATGAAAGCGAAGCTTAAGATTCACCAAAACCGCGGTAAAGCACGTCGTTAACAAGCTGGACAAAGCTCCAGTTTAAAGATCTATACATATAAAAATGCGCCGTTACAGTGACTTCTGTAACGGCGCGTTTTTGTATCTTATAAGCTCATCATGGGTATGAACCCGATTAAGCTTTATGTTCCTGGTTACACTTCCATTCACATGGCACTTCATAAATCAGCTCTTCAATCGAGGTTGGGTTTAGAACCCACTCTTCATCAATATTGAACTTGCTGACCATCTGCGTGTTGAAAAGCTGCCAATGCTTAAGTAGAACATCTTCAGGAGAGGTGACCATATCGCCTTCATTCCAAGTGCTTTCCATAAAGGGAGTGAGGCATACAGCGCCGTTTGCGTACATGATCATTTGCCATTTAACTTCGTAAATGTTGATCATTTTGTCTGGGTTAGCTGCATTGTACTCAGCGGCAAGCCCGTTAATCTCTTTTTCAACATCGCCGACATTGTCGATGAAGTAATCAACTAGGTTGTCTTCTTGGCGAACAGAGTCTGAAATAAGCTGCATTGGCCTACGTGAGTGAATCATGTTGGTGAACAGACGCATGCTAAACAGGTAGATAGCGATATTTGGCGCAACATCTTTTGGCAGCTCTTCCATAATCTTACTGATGTAAGACTGAAAATAATCGTGTAAACAATCACTTATTGCATGCCAAATCTTTTCTTTGCTACCAAAGTGGTGGCGGATAAGGCTATGCGAGACGCCTGCCTTTTCACTGATGTTTCGCAGTGATACACGATCGTAGCCAAAGTCACAGAACATGTCTGCGGCAACGCTCATGATCAAAAAACGCGTCTCTTCGGCGTCTTTTGCACTTCTTCTACCTTGCTTCTTTTCGGTCATCTTCATTTCACATAATTACCTGATTACAACATTCTACACTGTTTTTACTGAAACAAAAAATACTGCACAAGTGGAAAGTAAATCTTGAGAATTATTTAATATTAAATATACTGCCCACCTGTGTAATAAATCATAGTAATTAAACGGAGAGGCATCATGCAGTTCAATTTGTCTATCAATGCCATATCGAGCAAGCGCATGGGAGCTGTTATTGCAGCACTATTGCTCGCAGGCTCTCTAACTGGATGTGACAAAGTTCAGTCAGAGGAAAATGTGCAGGTAATCAAGCCAGTCAAGCTGTTCGAAATCCCACAACAGACTGATATTGATCTCGATAGCTTCATTGCAAAGGTTGATGCAACCGACCGTGCGGCACTTTCTTTCCAAGTGGGTGGAGATATAGAAACCTTCGATGTTCGTATGGGACAAGAAGTGAAGAAAGGTCAGGTGTTAGCCGTATTAGACGCGACGGATTACCGTATTGCCGTTGACGCAGCCCAAGCTAAATTTGATCTGGCGAACAGCCAATACAAACAAGCTTCTGAGTTGTATGCGAAAAAACTGGTCAGTACCGATTACTACGACCAAGCCGTAAACACCTTTACTGCCGCTGAAGTTGAGTTGGACCAAGCAAAAACAAACCTTGGCTACACTACCTTAGTTGCTCCATTCGATGGCGTGGTATCGATGGTGTTTGGAAAGCAATATCAATTGATCGCAGAAAAGCAGCCTGTACTGAATATTTTGAATCACAGTGAAATGGATGTGACGTTTTCAATTCCAGTATCAAAGCTTGAAGACCGTTCTATTCAAGACCTAACGAGCTCAAACATGTGGGTTGTGATGGACAGCCACCGCGGCATTCGTATCCCGACTCGCTTTAAAGAAATCTCAACGCAACCAGATGAAGATACCAACAGCTACCAAGCGGTTGTGTCTATCGAAAAGCCAGAAGGCATCAATCTACTTTCTGGTATGACAGCGCAAGTTGAAGTTCAGAAAAGTAAATCTGACTACGGCATTGGTATTGTGGATTCAGCTTGGTTAAACAAAGACGTAGGCCATGGTGAACTATGGCGTTATAACCCTGACTCTCAACTGATTTCTAAAGTACAAGTCCTTCTTGATGAGCAAGGCAAGGTTATCGACGGATTGTCGTCTGGTGACCTTATCGTTGAAGCGGGTGTGGATGTGTTATCAGACGGACAACAAGTAAAAGCTTGGCTTCGTGAGGGCGGTATTTAATGAACCTTTCAAAATTATCAGTTGTTGTCGCGTCGGTTCTGTTACTTCAAGCCTGTAACAATGAAGCTGTACACCGTGAACAACCACCTTTGTTGGTTTCTACCTTTGAAGTTGGCGCACCGCTTACTAATCAGTTCAGAAGTTTTAATGGACAGGTGATGCCAGCTGAATTGACTCCCTTGGCATTTAAGCTAGCAGGCGAGATTCAACAAGTATTAGTAGAAGCGGGCGACAATGTCGAAAAAGGGCAGTTATTAGCCACCTTAGATAACGCAACGTACGTACAAGATCTGACTGATGCTCAATCTCAATTCAAACTGGCAAGCAAACAGTTGGCCCGTGGAACGGAGATGTTTGGCAGCGAAATGTTATCGCAATCAGAACACGACCAACTGACGGCTAACTATAAGCTCGCATCGGCGAATTTGGCGGCGGCGAAACGCAAGCTGAGTTACACAGAACTTTTAGCGCCGTTCTCAGGAACAGTTTCAACTGTCGATAAGCAACGATTCGAAAATACGACGCCTGGAGAAACACTACTGAGTGTGTACCAGAACGACAAGGTGTATGTGCGAATTCAAGTATCAGATTCGATCTTGGCGTCAATTAGCCCAGACATGCGTTCAAATAGCTATCGTCCTGAGGCGACCTTTGGCGGTCACACAGGCCAATATCCACTGACGTATCTAGAACACACCAGTGAACTGCACCCACAATCCCGTACCTACGAATTTTGGATGCAGATGCAGCAGCCTGAAAGTGAAATCCTGCCAGGCACGAGCGTTACGGTCAATGTAGATATGGCGAAAGCGGGCCTGAGCGATGTTCAAGGCTACCAATTACCAATGACAACGCTAGAAGCGGGCTCTGAAGCGAATCAGTTCTATGTGTGGAAAATGGAAGACGGACAAGCATTCAAAAGCGAAGTAGAAGTCGACAAGATCAGTGGCCAAGGCGCACTCATCGCTCATGGTGTTGAGCAAGGTGAGCTACTCGTAAATTCGAATTTAAGAAAACTCCGTGACGGAATCCAATTGTCAGGAAAAGCAGAATGAACATCGCAGAATATTCAATAAAGAACAAAGTAATCAGCTGGCTGTTTCTAGTCATTTTGGCCATTGGCGGTGTGACGTCTTTTGGTAATCTATCCCGTTTAGAAGACCCAGCTTTTACCATTAAAGATGCAATGATTATTTCAACTTACCCTGGCGCTACGTCAATGGAAGTTGAAGAAGAGCTGACTTACCCACTAGAAAAAGAGATAAGACAGCTTCCGTACATCGACAAGATTACCTCGACATCATCGAACGGTATGTCCCAAATTATGGTCAGTATGAAGATGGACTACGGTCCAGACGAGCTGCCTCAGATCTGGGATGAAATGCGCCGTAAGATCAACGATCTACAACCAACACTGCCAAGTGGTGTAAATTCCGTTCAGATCATCGATGATTTTGGTGATGTGTTTGGTGTGATGATCATGCTGACCGGTGATGGTTACGATTACGTTGAGCTCAAACAGTACGCAGATTACCTAACGCGTGAAATCGAACTGGTCGACGGTGTCGGTAAAGTAAGCATTGCAGGTGACCAACAAGAACAACTGTTTGTTGAGATGTCACTGGAACGCTTAGCCGCATTGAACCTAGATATGTCGACGGTTACGTCACTGCTAGCACAGCAAAACAGTGTGGTATCGGCAGGCGAGGTGATGCTGAATGGTCAAAGCCTTACGATCAAGCCAAACGGCACCTTAAGCACGGTTGAAGAACTAGAAAACCTGATCATTCATGGTCGCGATACAGGTAACCTGATTCGCTTGAAAGATGTCGCTGAAGTAACTCGTGGTATTCAAGAAAAGCCGGGCAATGTATTAACGTACAACGGTAAACCAGCAATCAACTTGGGTATTGCGTTCTCTTCTGGTGTAAACGTGGTTGAGATTGGTAAAGCACTGGATGCGGAACTGGATCGCCTAGAAAGCATTAAGCCAGCGGGTGTAGAACTGAATTACTTCTACAACCAAGCGCAAGAAGTAGACAAATCTGTGGCTGACTTCTTAATCAGCCTAGTTGAAGCGGTAGCCATCGTTATCATTGTATTGTTGTTCGCAATGGGCTTACGCAGTGGTTTGATCATCGGTTTGGTTCTTCTATTGACGGTATTCGGTACCTTCATCCTGATGGATTACAACGATGTTGAACTGCACCGCATCTCTCTGGGGGCACTGATCATCGCGCTGGGTATGCTGGTGGATAATGCGATTGTTGTCGTTGAAGGTATTTTGGTGGGCTTGAAGAAAGGCAAAACCAAGCTTCAAGCAGCGAAAGACATCGTCAAGCAAACACAATGGCCACTGTTAGGTGCGACCATTATCGCTATCACAGCGTTTGCACCGATTGGTTTGTCGAAGGATGCGACAGGCGAATTCATGGGTTCACTGTTTTGGGTACTGTGTTTCTCACTGTTTTTGAGTTGGGTAACTGCACTAACACTAACGCCATTCCTTGCCGAGATGTTGCTTAAAGAAGAAGACAAGGTTGATGAGAACGAAGACCCATACAAAGGCATCCTGTTTGTGGTATTCGGTGCGTGTCTGAAAGTAGCACTTCGATTTAGATGGCTTACTGTAGTTAGTATGGTCGCTCTATTAGCAGTTTCTGTCGTCGGTTTTGGTATGGTGAAGCAGCAGTTCTTCCCGCCGTCAAATACCCCAATGTTTTACGTAGACATGTGGATGCCAGAAGGCACCGATGTTCGTGAAACGATCAAGCAGACAGAAAAAGTTGAAAGCTACATTCGCCAGCAAGACGACGTGGAGTTTGTAACGACAACGGTTGGGCAGGGCATGCAACGTTTCGCACTGACTTACCAACCAGAGAAAAGCTACGAAGCGTACGCCCAGTTACAAGTAAGAACCACTGACCGCGACACTATGTTTAAGGCTCTAGCGGCGCTAGACAAAGACTTAGCGAACGAATTTGAGCAACCAACGTTCCAGTTCAAGTTGATTGAGTTTGGTCCGTCACCCGCTTCAAAAATTGAAGCGCGTATTATCGGTGCCGATCCACAAGTACTGCGTAACATTGCAGTTGAAGTCGAAGACATCTTGCTTGCCGATCCAGGCTCTCGAAATGTTCGTCATGACTGGCGTGAACGCACTAAAGAACTTGTACCACTGTTCAACGAATCTAAGGCTCGTCGCCTAGGCATTTCAAAAACTGACTTGTCTGAGACATTACAGATGGCGTTTGGCGGTTACAACATCGGCCTACTGCGTGATGGTACTCATATGTTACCTATCGTGGCGCGTTTACCGGAAGAAGAGCGTTTTGATTTCGAATCGCTAAACAATGTGAAGATTTGGAGCCCATCACTACAAACTTACATCCCAGTTGAGCAAGTGATTGATGGCGTAGAGCTTCAATGGTCTGAGCCACTGATTCAGCGTCGCGACAGAAAACGTACGCTAACAGTATTGGCTGACCACGATGTTCTTGGTTATGAAACGCCAGCGAGTCTGTTTGCTCGTGTGAAACCAAAGGTAGAAGCATTAGATTTACCAGAAGGCTACAGCATTAGCTGGGGTGGTGAGTACGAAAGCTCTAAAGATGCGCAAGAATCTCTGTTTGGTTCACTGCCAATGGGTTATTTGCTGATGTTTATCATCACGATGCTTCTGTTTAACTCGGTTCGTAAGCCGCTTGTGATTTGGTTTACGGTTCCACTCTCTATCATTGGTGTTTCAATTGGTCTGTTAGGTACCAATATGCCATTCAGCTTCACAGCGTTCCTTGGCTTATTGAGTCTAAGCGGCATGATTTTGAAGAACGGCATTGTACTGCTTGACCAGATCAACAGTGAGCTATCAACAGGTAAAGACCCATATTTAGCGGTTGTCGACAGTGCGATTAGTCGTGTACGACCGGTATCTATGGCAGCATTAACGACTATCTTGGGTATGATTCCTTTGGTATTCGATGCATTTTTCGGCTCGATGGCGATTACCATCATGGCAGGCTTAGGTTTTGCTACCGTACTAACGCTAATAGTAGTACCGGTGATGTTCGCTATTTTATATAGAATCAAACCGTCCACTGCGGGTTATTAGGGAATGATATAAAACAGATTCTTTTAAGCCAGCCCAGTCAAATTTGACTGGGTTTTTTATGCGTGTTGTCCCGTCCTGAAATGTGTTGACACGTGAGAGCGGTAAGAGGGTACGAATAGGAAAGCATTAAAAAATCCGCTACTCAATGGGCAAGCGGCTTTAAGAACAATAGGGCGATTCTAAATTGCTAGCCGTATGTCTAACTCAATCGGCTTTGGCATGGCTAAGTGGTAGCCTTGATACATATTGAAGCCTAAGCCCTGCATCGCTTCGAGTTGTTGTTGGGTTTCAATACCTTCAATCACTGTCTTTGCGCCAATTTGGTTTGCAAGATCAAGTACTAACTCCATTTCTCGAGTGTCGCCTTGTTCAAAGTCCAACATAACCGAGCGGTCTATCTTGATGATATGAGGGTTAATGTGACGAACGCGTTGTTCGGTTGATGCTTGCGTTCCAAAATCATCGACCGCTATTTGAAAGCCATTATCCGCAAGAGAAAGAGCGGCATCTTTCAAACGCTCTTCACTTTCTGCGTTCAACTCTACCAACTCCATCACTATCTGTTCGCATGAAAGGTTAAGCTCGTGAAGGCGTTTAGCTAACAAGCTATCGCTGACCTTTTCTGCAGCAAACAACTCACCAACGTTTGGAAGAACGTTCAAAAATAGATGTAAATGACGGATTGTCGATTGTGCGAAGTTACGGATATGAATCGCTCGACTCAACCTCTCTACATTGATTTTGTCTGTGCTTGAGGTTTCGTCGGAATGGAAGAAGTGATCAGGACGAACAATATCACCTTTGTTATTTGAAATGCGCACCAAAGCCTCAACACCTATTTGAGTCATAGAAGAGTCGAATATAGGTTGATAGACGCTTCTAAGCGTCAGGTCTTGGTATTTCGCAATAAACTGCATATCAGCACCTACGGATATACAGCTAATAAATTCACTTCTGTCTGATAAAATCATAGTCGCTAGTAAAGAGGGTTTATTCAATGGCGGACGTACATGTCGCGGCTGTCACAATATTGACAGGTGTAAGTAAATTGTCAATTAATAAAAACTCATTTGTAGAGTTAATATTTAAATAAATATAATTAACGAAAAAACAGCATGATAATTGATATTAATCATTAAAATTACTTATCATTCACCATTAATAATGACTATTGTGAATTTAATCTCTGAGTAATCTATCTCATATCAACACCAATCAATATAAGCTTTCAACGCCAATACACCAGGTGAAAGTAAGGACAAAGCCCCAGGTTATGGGGGAATGTCAAAGTTGCAATATCAACAAGCAGCTCCGTTTGCATATAAATGATATCTACTTCTCAAAATATGAATGATGATCTGATAAGTTATTATTATATCGAAGATAAACTTTGATTGATTATTGGGCAGGGCTTGATGTGTGTTTTATAAAATATTGGGATAGAGGTCTAACAATGTACTTTCAAAACTGATTGAAAAAGTTGACCCGTATTCTTACTGCCATTGAAGTACCGCATAAAGTTGCAGGTATTTACGAACCAGTTGTTGATTTCCTGACCGTTTTAAAGGGTGTCCAAATTTAATAAAGCAAGGGCTGATTTTAAAGTTGTTATTTAACTCAGTGGCGAATTGAGAATCACTCTCTCTTAGCGTGATACCTTGTTGACTATATTCCGTGATCTCATCTGGGAGTTCACCCATCCACCAATGCAATAATTCGCCACTGTTTTTACTTCGGCTAATCCAATGGTCGGAGACAATGATCAAAACGTCATTGGGTTGAATGGAAAATCCATACTCTTGTTGCCAATTATGGATGTCCAACATCAACTTTCTACGACATGTTTTCCCGGCGCTCACCATATGATGACTGATCATCCAAACGGTACCGATTTCGGAAGATATTCGGAAGTGTCGAGGCGTTTCTCTAGAGGAAAGCATTTCAAGTGGGCTGATGTTGCTTGCATGATTAAAGCTAACGAAGGTGTGCTCCATTCGGCGGGCAAATGCCTTACCTATATGGTGCTCACTGATCCCTTGATTGTGTACCGTAGGGTAGTGGCGTTCACAGAGCTTTAGGCAATCGTCTTGAAATTGATTAACGCTTTTAATCACTAGATCTAATAACAATGAAGTCCCTTATACACAGCTACTATCTTATTGATGGGCAATAGTACGGTAATTGCGGTTCCGTTACCTATCGTCAAAGTGCGAGTTCTTGATCTCTCTATCAAAATTAACCATTGCTGAGTGATTTTATGGATAGCACTGGCGCCCTACAGGTCAGTATTCTAAATTATGAGGAATTCTAGCTAGTTACCTCGACTATAGTCTAGTCAGCAAATCACAATTGATCTACTTACTCTTTATTTGGAAACATTCATGACCATTCAATTAGATTCGAAACAAAAGTCTGAGCTTACTAATACGCTCCAAAAGTACCTGCAGGATGAACTTGATGTGGAGCTTGGTCAGTTCGACACGGAATTCTTGGTCGACTTCATCAGCAAAAAATTTGGCGCAGTGTATTACAACAAGGGGATAGAAGACGCTCAGAAAGTGATGGAACGCAAAATGTTAGACATCTCAGATGAGCTCTACGAAATCGAGCAAATTGTTGAAATTTAACGTTTAGCCCAAACTTGTTCAAATAATTTGAATAACTCGTTTAATTTGCAATGATGTAACTATTGTAAAGCTTGGTAAATAATATGTTACACAAACTTAGTGTAGGGTACGCTTTTCAAAACTACACGATTCGTTAACATTCGGAAGAGATGCATGGACAACAACGTTAGAAATTACAACCCTTTAGCTAGAGCGATGCATTGGATTTCAGCTCTCGCAGTATTTGGCTTATTTGGTGTAGGCCTGTGGATGGTTGATCTTTCATATTACAGCGAGTGGTACAAAACAGCGCCAGACTATCACCGCTCGGTAGGCATTCTTTTGGCTACTGTTACTGTTATCCGCTTGGTTTGGAAACTAGTTACCGCGTCACCTAAAGTAGAAGGTAAAAGCTATGAAGTTGCAGCAGCGAAGATCGCTCACGGCTTTATGTACATTAACTTAGCGGTTTTATTTATTTCAGGTTATTTGATTTCAACATCAGATGGCCGCGGGATCGACGTATTCAATTGGTTCACTGTACCAAGTATGGGTGAACTGTTTGCAAACCAATCTGATCTCGCAGGAACGATTCACTACTATGCTGCATGGGTACTGATCATCATGGCATCAGTACACGCCTTAGCGGCGATAAAACACCACGTTATCGACAAAGACGATACGCTACGAAAAATGATAGGAGCTTCAAAATGAAAAAGTCAATTATCGCTACAGGATTAGCATTTGCAATGGCAATGCCTTTCGCTGCGAACGCCGCTGATTACGTGATTGATACAAAAGGTGCGCATGCTTCAGTTAACTTTAAAGTTAGCCACCTGGGTTACAGCTTTATCCAAGGTCGTTTTAACACATTCTCAGGTGACTTCTCATTTGATGAAAGCAACGTTGAAGCGTCTACAGTAAACGTAACGGTTGATACTACAAGCCTTGATTCAAACCACGCAGAACGTGATAAGCATATCCGTAGCGGCGATTTCATCGATGCTGGTAAGTTCTCTGATGCGACATTCAACAGCACGAAAGTTGTTGATAAAGGCGACGGCAAACTTGAAGTAATGGGTGACCTTAAGCTTCACGGCGTAACTAAGCCTATCGTTATCGAAGCTGAATTCATCGGTGCTGGTCAAGACCCATGGGGCGGTGAGCGTGCAGGTTTCGTTGGTACAACTCGTCTAGAACTTGCTGACTTCAACATTCCAGTAATGGGCGCTTCAAGCTATGTAGATATGGATCTACACGTTGAAGGTGTAAAGAAGTAATCTAGCTATTGTTGATCGCTAACTAGTATCAATCTCTTATGTAACACCAAAAGTTAAATAGATACTTAGAAAGCAACAGTTAGAAATAGAGAAAGGCGCAAAGTTTTCACTTTGCGCCTTTTTTATTGAGATAAATGGCAACGCGTTTAGGTCTGTTTTGTGTCAAACCGTTTAGTACGTTAAAAGCCACCGTTTACCTCTAGCCAGTCAACGTTGCCATGACTGAGTTATCTAATTGAACTACTAATCCCTAATAGTTCAACTTAAGATTAGTTAAGCCGTTTCTAGTTCAGCTTGTGGAACCACGTTTAGTCGGTCACCGTAGATTGGACGTAGTGCTTGCATCACTTCAATGCGAGTCAACACACCTACCATTACGCCGTTTTCTAACACTGGAAGCATATGTGGTTGGCTTACTTTCATCGCTTTTGCACGCTCTTCTAGAGAAAGAGATGTCAGGCGAGTAGCGAAGCCCATGCTTGTCGTCGGGTACAGTTGCTCTTTGTCGATGCATAGGAACTCAGCAACGTCCACTAGCTTGTCGTTTGCGTCGATTGCCACAACGTCACGGCTCATTAGGTCTACAACTTTTTGGCCTTTAGTTGGGATGTAATCTTGGCACCAAAGGTCAACCATTACGTCATGAACAGAGAAGATACCCACTAGACGACCTTCAACATCGCAAACAGGAGCGCTAACAAGTTGCGCGTCTAAAAGTGTATCAATCGCGACTGATGTTGGCATTTCTACGCTCAGTGTAATTGGTTGAGTGTTCATGATTTGCTTGATAGTAGTTGCTGTGTTCATAGTAATTTCCTTAACTGACGTAATTTCTGTTGTTTGTGTAATAGCGGTAATTTTTGCTGCTTTAAGTTGTGGGCGACGGTAGATGCTCCAGTTGGCTAAGCCGACCAATACTGAACCACCTACGATGTTGCCGATTGTCACTGGTATTAAGTTTGCTGTGACAAATTGCATGACGTTTAAGTCTGCGTACTGCGCCGGTGTTGCACCGATTTGCATCCAGAAGCTTTCCGGGGCGAATGTTTGAATCGTGATGCCTAGAGGAACCATGAACATATTCGCCACACAGTGTTCAAAGCCTGAGCTTACGAACATTGCAACGGGTAACACGGTCATCATTGCTTTGGTCATTGCGTTAGCAGAGCTGAACGTTAACCAAATCGCTAAACACACCAACAAGTTACAAAGCACACCCAAAGCAAACGCTTGAACTGGGCTGTGGTGCAGCTTGTGTTGAGCAATGTTTAGAGCGTTTAAGCCCCATTGGCCGCCATCCAGTTGATATAAGCCTGCTGCGCTTACCAAAGCCAATAGGAACATGGCACCGATAAAGTTGCCGACATACACTTTGCCCCAGATAGACAGCATCTTAGTGAAGGTGATTTGCTTGTTAGCCCATGAGATGCTGGATAACACTGAGCTGGTAAATAGCTCACCACCGCAAATCACAATCAAGATCAAACCCATACTGAATGCAAGACCGCCGGCTAAGCGACTCAATCCCCATCCAGCATCAGCGCTGCCCGTGGTTACCGTGATGTAGAACAAAAAAGCAAGCCCGATGAATGCGCCAGCCATGATTGCCAAACTCAATGTCATGCTGCTGGTTTTATTTGCTTTACTTAATGCAAACTTCTCTGCTTCCGCCATCATTTCTGTTGGTGAGAACAGTTGATGATTTTCAGAAGTGCTGGTTGCCATATCCCCCCCTTGAACAATCCGTCATGTGTAATTCCTAGTGTTAATGACTTGGTTAATCCGTAATGGTTAATCAGTAATGTTTTGCAGGGCTCGTTGTGTCCTGCCATTCCAGATTAGGGCGTTGATGGGTAGAGGTAAAATTGATAATTTTTAGAAACCACATCAAATTTATTGATATAGATTGGGTTACGCGTAGAATGAAATTGATTGCTCATTGGCTTTATAAAAAACGAGCATCAGGACACAAATAATTAAAAGCATTAAGGATGAATTTTGCGTTATTCATTAAAGCAACTCGCGGTATTTGATGCAGTAGCAGACTCCGGGAGCGTTAGTCAGGCAGCAGACAAATTGGCGTTGACTCAGTCGGCGACAAGTATGTCTCTTGCACAGTTGGAAAAAATGCTCGGCAGGCCTTTGTTTGAAAGGCAGGGCAAGCAAATGGCTCTTACTCATTGGGGGATGTGGCTAAGGCCTAAAGCGAAGCGTTTACTGCAAGATGCGCAGCAAATTGAGATGGGTTTTTATGAGCAGCATTTACTAAGTGGAGAGCTCAAACTCGGTGCAAGCCAAACACCAGCGGAACACCTAGTTCCTGACCTCATCAGTATTATTGATAACGACTTTCCTGAGATGCGAATCTCGCTCGGCGTACAAAGTACCGATGCGGTTATTGATGGCGTATTAGATTATCAATATGACTTGGGTGTTATCGAAGGTCGTTGTGATGACAACCGAGTTCACCAAGAAGTGTGGTGTACGGACCATTTAACGGTGGTTGCATCGGCTCATCACCCGTTTGCGAAGCGTGAACGAGTAAGCTTGGCGCAATTAGAACAAGCAAAATGGGTATTACGTGAACATGGTTCGGGTACTCGCAAAGTTTTTGATAGCTCTATTCACCATTTAATTGGTGATCTTGATGTTTGGCGAGAGTATGAACACGTTCCTGTTTTAAGAAGTTTGGTTGCAAACGGCCCATATTTAACGTGTTTACCTTATCTCGATGTCGAACAGTTTGTTGAGTCTGGTCAACTGGTCACATTAAATGTCCCTGAGCTTGAAATGGAAAGAACCTTGTCCTTTATTTGGCGTGCAGATATGTCTGAGAACCCACTTGCTGAGTGTATTAAGCGAGAAGGTAAGCGCATGATGAAAGGCAAGCCATCGGTTCTGTAACGATAAATTGATAAAATACTGATAACCAAATATGTTGAATAAGCGATTTCGGTCTCTATCTAGTGATAAATGCACATCTGCATACATTATTAATGTGATCGTGATCGGCTAAATAAGGGCTATCTTCCCATAGTATGCTTACTTGATTTTAAGTGAGGCTAAATCCGGTTGCGTTCAATTACGTAATTAGGCTTTAGAAATAGTATGAGTACATTAGTCGCGATTTCATTAACAACAGGTATTTTGTCAGGTCTATGGGGATGGATTGCTATCTCTTTCGGCTTATTGTCATGGGCAGGTTTCTTAGGTTGCACCAGTTACTTTGCTTCGCCAACAGGCGGCGTTAAAGGACTAGCAGGTAGCTTATTGACCAACATGACTGGCGTATTCTGGGCAATGGTGATTATCGAAAGCTCAACCTTCGCAGGGTTAGAGATTTTAGGCTACATGATTACTGCTATTGTGGCTTTCTTTATGTGTATTCAAGCGAAACAAGCGTGGCTAGGTTATATCCCAGGCACCTTCATTGGTTGCTGTGCGACGTTTGCTGCAGGTGGTGATTGGCAACTTGTAGTGCCATCTTTACTGCTTGGTGGTGTATTTGGATACTTGATGAAAGCAACGGGGCTATGGCTTCACGAGAAATCGACTCAATCTTCGGAAGTTGTTGAACAACACGCTAAACAGGCAAAGGCTTAATTCGTTAACCTAACCTTAGTTAGTCACTGTGAACTCTTGCAAGATAACCCCCAATTAATTTGTATATCGATTTATACAGGCACACCGTTTGGTGTGCCTTTTTTGGTTGAGGCGACTAGATAAATATTTCATCAGTAGAGCAACTGATAGCATCTATAAAACAAATTATGTTTAGGTATTTCCATTCGCCATGGTGATCACGCGTTTTAATGTCCACCTTAATAAAAGCGGAATGCATTCTTGTCCTTGATTCTCGCAATGAGAAACAATGGCGAGTGCAAGGTCGGGTTTTGCATGTTTCTTCAATACCTTGGCAACCACTTTCTTTGGAGGGATAGGGTGATCGTATGGAATCTTAACCATGTCACGGAAAAAGCTCTCAAACCCATTCATATATAGGTAATGCTCGATATCTTTATCTGGCAGTTCCGTGAGTCGATGTCTTTCCTGATCATTACCAAGCTTCGATAGCACCGTTGCTGCGTATTTTTTACCCGCCGCATCTCCGTCAGTTACCACATGCCAATCGATGCCAAACTCTTGCGCGACCTTAATCAGTGCCTTAAGTCCTGATTGGGCGAACTCAATAATCTGCACACCTTCTGCTGCTAGGTTATAGCCACATTGGTTGGAAAGTTCATTGAACAACCAAACCTCGGTTTCACCTTCTACTAATAGCCAACAGCGAGCAAATAGTGCCCCAGAGCGGTGGAAGCGGATATGAAAACCAATTCGTCGAAGTTCATCCTTACTGAAATGGTTCATGTTGAGTTGATTGGCGATGGTTTTGTCTGACTGACGAACCAAGCGACGAATCGATTGAAGTGGGACCGCCGCAAGTAGGTCGCCACTGTTGGTGGTCAGGATTTTCTGCATGGGCAATTTCTGCATCAAGCTCCAAGCCCTTGCCAAGTGTGTTGGGTGCAATCGACCTTCTGGATCTTCAAGGATCAACAGAGGGCGCGCACATCGCCTTAAGTCGTTTGGCCCTTTAGCTTGTAGATAAGCGTTAAGTAACCCCATGAATAATAAGCGAGTTTGTTTGTTCTTGGTCTCTTCGACGAGTTGATGAATACTCTGATCATTGGTACCCGCAGAATAAAGCAATCCGTCTCGCTGTTTTCTAGGGTTACGACGAGAAGTACTTTTGAAAGAAAAATAGTGCTCAATCAAACTTTGCATCGACTCTAGGCTACTGCGCATTTCACCTTTATTAACATGTCCGGGTATCGCCATAAGACGGCGGCAGGTGTTGTCTATTCGTTTTTCTATTCTTGCTTGTCGACCATTACCGTTATTGGCGCCGTTTCCATTTGTTGTGCCATTGCTCGTGTGATGGTTCCCGTTCCCGTTTGAATTTGCATTAGTTGCGTGAACATTAGTCGGCAGGTGAGCATTGTGGTTAAGGGACTTGCCGTTGAAAGGACGATCAAAGTGCCTTGCATCACGCAAACGGATAACGGGATGTAAGGTCATTAATTCTTGAGCAAGCTTTTCTGAATGATGAAGCTTGAGCGGATTACCGTCCAAACCAAGAAATGCATAGTGTGTTGTTGTCTCATACTGTTCTAACGTCGCGCTGATGCGATAGTAGATGCGAAATACGCCAAATTCATCTTGAACCCAAATAGGTTTGAGTTTGCGATAACGACCTGCGTTAAGTTCGCTCTTATCGTTAGCTTTTAAAGCGAGAACAATTTGAAGATGTTGAGACTGCGGGTGTGAAACAGAGTAATCGACATGAAAATCGGTCATTTCAAAGTGATATGGCACACCGTCTGAGGGCAGAATGACGGAAAGGGCATCCAATAATGAAGACTTACCCCAAGTATTTTCACCAATAAGCGTGGTTAGCTCGTCAAACGCGAGTGACATGCGCTTGATACCTCGAAAGCCAGAAATCTCGATTCTTTCTAGTTGCATAGGCTTACTCCTAACGGAAGGCTCTGCTAATTATTTGAAAGCTAACAGATATCTTTAATCATAATCGAAAAATCCAAATCCGGTATGCTCACCTGTCACAAAACCCGTTGTTTATTAATACGGTGCAAAATGAGATTTTTGATCTATCTCGAGTATTTTTTTGCAGTGCAGTTTCATAAAATTCACGATTCTGTCATGATTCTCGACCTAGTATGAAGGGACAAAGAGAGAAGAAAATATGACTAAAAAGAATAAGCCGACAAAAATAGTGTTGGCACACATCAACGACACCCACTCATACTTTGAACCAACCTCGTTACAGCTATCACTTAAAATGAACAACCACATCATTGAACCTTATGTCAGTGCTGGTGGCTTTGCTCGAATTTCAACACGCTTCAAACAAATAGAACAAGATGCCCAGCGTCAGAAGGTTGGAACCTTGTTCTTGCACGCTGGTGACTGCTTCCAGGGCACGTTGTACTTTTCCTTATTCAAGGGAAAAGCCAATGCCGATTTGTTGAATGCCCTTAATATAGATGCCATGACGCTCGGTAATCACGAGTTAGACATGGGTAATGAGCCCGTTGCGATTTTCGCGAAAAGAATCAAATTCCCGCTGTTGGCCGGTAACTGGAATCTATCGAATGAGGATATCAATAAAACTCATACGCTAGCGGACAACGACATTGTTAAGCCTTATCTGCCTGAAACACGAAGTGCTTCTTTTATAACGAAAGAGTTTGATGGCGAGAAGGTCGCAATATTCGGCTTAAGCATCGACAAGATGGCAGGCATCGCTAACCCAGATATCGATACACCGTTTGAAAATGCTTTGGAAACAGCAAAAGGGACCATTGAGCAAATCCATCAAGCAGGTATCAACAAGATTGTGTTACTTAGCCATCTTGGTTACGAAGCTGATTTAGAGTTAGCAGCCAACGTAACAGGTATTGGTGTCATCGTTGGTGGTCATAGTCATCGCTTACAAGGTGATTTCTCTGATATCGGCTTAGTTAAAGATGATGAATACGGTGTGAAAATTGGCGATACCTATGTTGTGCAAGCGGGTTTCCACGCCATGAGCTTAGGACACTGCGAAATCGAGTTCGATTCTCAAGGCAAAGTGACGCACTTCAATGGTAAAAACGAACTGTTATTAGGCCGTCGACTCTTTATAGACGCGAAACTGAGTGAAGTAGGGCAAGACGATGCCCACGATATGGCGTGTGAGTTTTTAAACAATCACCCTAATATTGCAGTGTGTAAGAAAGATCCTGAGCTGCAGAGCATTCTGACGGATAAATACCAGCCGCGAGTTCGAAAGCTTCAGCAACAAGTGATTGCTCATGCAGACACTAAACTTCGCCATGTACGTATTCCAGATGCTAAAGGCCCGAGTCAACTAGCCCCCTTGGTTGCTCAATCATTTCACCATCTAATGAACAAGAAAGGGCATCAGGTTGACTTTGCCATTCACAACGCCGGTGGTGTAAGAAATTCACTGAACAGCGGCGATGTCTCTGTTGCCGATATTGCCGGAAAACTACTACCGTTTGCCGTACCTATTGGTGTGTATGAAGTAAAAGGTGAAACGATCGCTGGCATGCTTGAAGGTGCAATCAATAACGCGATTGATAATGGTGTCGTGGGCACAGGTTCAGGTAGCTTTCCTTATACACATAATTTGAGGTTTTGTTACCACAAAGAAGCGCCTATAGGACACAGGATTCACCATCTAGAAATTCACTCTGATGATTCAGGTTGGCAAGCTGTTTCTCGCAACCGTATTTACCGGGGCGCGTCGTCAGCCTATACAATGAAAGGCAAAGAGGGCTATAACGCTGTGTTGGATATGATCGGTGATGGCACGGTCACCACTGACTCTATGGCAGACTGCTTCATCGAGTTTCTGCAAGACCACCCAGAGTCGCTTCAACTCAATGAACCGTTGAATTGTATGGAGTGTTTTAGATAACTAAAGCTGATACTGATATTTAACACTATTACTTTGGGTTATTTATAAAATTGGCATTGTTTATGCTTTATCTCTGCAGGTCGCCTTCTTGTGGAGATATGCATGGATAAGAAAGATTGGTTAGATGCGGTAGCGGTTGTCGGTTGGGTATCAGTTTGGTCAGCGTTAGTGTATTTAATACCTGCCGCAGGGCTGTAAATTGCTCTTTTTGCAACTTCATTACGCAGTGCAATAGTGTGTTTGACTTGCGAATTTATTCTTAGAATCAATTCGCGTGTTTATTTGACAAAGTGGCATCAATCAGAAAGGAGCGTTTGCTCCTTTTTTGCTTTTTCCGTGCAAATTTATATAGACGAAACACAACCAGAGGATTATTATCCACGCGTTTGGGGAGTAGTTAGCGCAAGTTTACATATCGTCATCTCGTTAGGCCAAGAGTCTATCCGGTATGTAAAAGTGAAATCCCATATTTCACTTCAACGAGACCAACGCAATCACAGTCAAGATCCGTAATGGAGCTTGATATGCTTTGTTTGCGGAAGGTCTTTGTACAGTTCTTCCGTCCGGAGGAATAATGAACTCAACTCAATCTCTATTATCTACCAATAGTGAATCCTTTTTTTCATCGCCAATCATGACGACTTATGCGGGCTTTTTCCTGCTAACGGTTATTCTCGTCTCTATTGATATCTATCAGACTCGTGGCGGTAACGTTACTATCAAGAAAGCGGCAATCTGGAGTGTTTTCTGGTTTGTACTTGCGTTTTTGTTTGCTGGCTCGATTTACCTATTTTGGGACATTTATGCGCCGAACAGTGACTACACAGCGCAAAAAGCAACCGTGTCATTCATTACGGGTTACTTGTTAGAAAAATCCCTTAGCGTAGACAACTTGTTTGTTTTTGCGATGATCTTTGCTCAATACCAAGTTCCTGAGCATCTAAGACCTCGTGCGCTTCTTTGGGGCGTAATTGGTGCATTGGTGCTTCGTGCAATTATGATCGCACTAGGCGCACAGCTATTGGCGGAATATCACTGGGTGCTTTACGTGTTCGCTGCGTTCTTGATTGGTACAGGTATTAAGCTGGCATTAGACAAGGGCGAAGAGGAGAGTGTGAATACTCTGCCTGAAAAGCTACTTCGTAAAGTGATGCCGGTAACAGAGGACTTCCATGGCCCTGCATTAATGGTTAAACAGGGTGCTAAATGGGCATTCACTCCAATGATGTTGGTCATCGGTGCGATCGCAGTCATGGACGTGATGTTTGCATTAGACTCTATCCCTGCGATCTTTGCGGTAACACAAGAACCGTTCTTGGTACTTGCGGCTAACGTGTTTGCGTTACTTGGTCTTCGCTCGTTGTATTTTGTACTGCAAGGTATGATGGACAAGTTCATCTATTTGAAACCCGCGCTTTCATTCATCATGGTGTTCATTGGTGTGAAAATGCTTCTGGTTGATAGCGAGTGGGCTATCCCAACTTACTGGTCATTGGCGGTATTGGTTTCTACGATGACGATTGCGGTTATAGCGTCGGTTTATGCGAAGAAGCCAGGCATTGAACAAGTAAATTAAAAACAAATATAACTTATCGAAAAGTCGATAATGAACACGTGGCTGATGAAGTGGAAAATTAATTTATGTAAATTTTCTGTGACATTGGCCACTGTTGTTTGCGGGGTATTTGTACTAAATGCATGATTTAAACACTATATTGAATTTGTACTCACATAATCTGCATATCTATTTTGTGGCATTGTTAATGGTTTGTTTTATTAGAAAAACTAATCCCAAAATCTAATTTTAGTCATTTTTTAACCTGCAAAAGATCACCTATTATTCTTGTCATCAGAACGAAACACATTAATAAATTTATAGAGAGGCAATCATGGCTCAAGCAGTACAAATGAATACTATCGCTGTTCCTAACTCTATGGATAAGAAAACCTACTCGGTTAACTTCAAAGGATTGATTGCACACATTTTCGATATTCTTTTCGTAGACAACTCTCCACGTAGTTACTACGCAAGCGACCTATCTGGTCACATGCAACGCGATATCGGTATTAACCGTTAATCTCAGCGTTAACATGTAAATATAGAATTTTAAGAAAACGCCAGCCTCTAAAGCTGGCGTTTTTGTATCTGAAATAAACTCAATCTCTTCGTAAACTAAGCACCTGAAAGAAAAACCTAGGCATAACGGTCTGTATTTGAGCGCCATTCAATTCGCTTTGTACAAGGATCTCGGTATGTCACACGCCAAACGCAATTCATCATTGATTAAACTTTGTTTATTTGCCTTACCGATCGGCTTCTATTCCTCAGTGTCGCTTGCACAAACCTGGAGTAATGAAGGCCAGCCCGCACAGGTTATCGAGCTCTTCACCTCTGAAGGTTGTTCAAGTTGTCCTCCCGCTGATGCGTATCTAAGTACATTTGAAGATGACCCACAACTGTGGACACAAGTCATTCCTCTCGCTTATCACGTCGACTATTGGGACTACCTCGGTTGGGGGGATAAGTTCGCGAGCAAGGCGTTCAGTCAGAAGCAACGACTGTATAAAGCTTACGGCTTAACAAGTGGGGTTTACACGCCGGGCTTTGTTGTCGATGGAAAAGAGTGGCGCGGTTACTTTAACTGGTTAGACAGAACGTTGCCTTCGCTCAAACAACAAAATAACCTCAAGCTAACGGTCAACTATAAAGGCGATACGTTCAGCGTAAGTTACGAAGGCAAAGGGGATTATGTTGCTCATATAGCTTTGCTGGCGATGAACGAAGTCACCAGCGTTAAGGCGGGCGAGAACAGGGGTAAGAAACTCGAACATGATTTTGTTGTGGTTTACGATGGTTATCAGCGTGGTGAGTCTGAATGGCAATTTAATATCAATTTTGAGCCACTTGTCGCTACACCAGACGCAGTCGCTGTTTGGTTAACCGAGCCGAATTCGTATGCACCGGAACAAACGGTAGCAGGTTGGCTGAACTAACTGCAACCCACGACAATTGTGTAGCTGGAATACTCTTAGACGAAGTTGGTACGGCGAGTATCGAGGTTCTCACATCGATAACTTCGCTTCTGACGGATATTAATCAGTGAAATAGAAGCGAAAGGGCGATTTAGTTACGTAATACTGCTGAAATACGTTAATATAGCGCGCTATTATTTTAGCTTTGAGTTCCTGCAATTAATGACTAACACCACTACACCAACCAACTTCTCTGATCTTGGCTTAATCTCTCCTTTGATGGCTCGTTTATCTGAGCTTGAATACCAACAGCCAACGCCTATCCAAGCGCAAGTTATTCCAAGTGTGTTAGCAGGACGCGATTTAATTGCAGGCGCAAATACCGGTTCAGGTAAAACCGCAGCATTTGCACTTCCACTGTTACAAAAGATTCATGAAGACGCCCCTCTGGACCGTCGTTCAGGCAAAGGTAACTTTGTTTCTGGCCTTATCTTGGTTCCTACTCGTGAACTTGCTAAGCAAGTGGCTGACAGCGTTAAATCTTACGCTGTGCATTTCAATGGCGCGATTAAAACGGTTTGTGTGTTTGGTGGTGTATCGGTAAACACTCAAATGCAGGCGCTACGTGGCGGCACTGATATATTGGTGGCAACACCGGGTCGTCTGCTTGACCTTATTTCGAGCAACGCTATCAAACTAGATAAAGTGAAAACGTTAGTGCTTGATGAAGCTGACCGAATGCTAAGCCTAGGTTTTACCGAAGAACTTGATGCAATCTTGAAGCTCTTGCCGAGCAAAAAACAAACCTTGTTGTTCTCTGCAACTTTCCCAGAGCAAGTTAAAACGCTGACTCACGAACTTCTAAGCGATCCAATTGAAGTTCAACTTCAAAGTGTCAATGCGAGCACACTGGTTCAACGTGTATTCGAAGTAGAAAAAGGTCGCAAGACAGCGTTACTCGGACACCTAATTCAACAACATGAATGGCGCCAAGCTCTGATCTTCGTTAATGCGAAGAACAGCTGTGAGCACCTAGCAGACAAGCTTTACAAGCGCGGTATCATCGCAGAAGTATTCCACGGCGATAAAGGGCAAGGTTCACGTACTTGTATCCTAGAAGATTTCAAATCTGGCGAGATTGACGTTCTGATCGCGACAGACATCGCGGCACGTGGTCTGGATATTGAGAAGCTTCCAGTGGTAATCAACTTTGACTTACCGCGTAGCCCGTCAGACTACATGCACCGTATCGGCCGAAGTGGTCGTGCAGGTGAAGTTGGTCTTGCGTTATCTCTGATCGATCACGAAGATTACCACCACTTCAAAATCATCGAGAAGAAGAACAAGATTCGTCTTGAGCGTGAGCAAATTGAAGGCTTTGAAGTGGATGAAGAAGCGACAGCTGAACTGATCGCAGCACTAAAACCTGTTGCGCCACCGGCCGGTACTGGCAAGAAGAAAAAGAAGAAGAAAGCTCCAAAAAACCAAGATGTGTGGCTGAACAACAACTGATCTTGAGTCAGCAAGCCATATAAATCAATAAGTAATAGACATTCAAAAGGTGCTTAATTGCGCCTTTTTTGTGTCTGTAGGGCTGGGATTTGAGTCGTTAATAAACGACTGTTGCGGTGTTAAACAACCCGATAATCCGTTCGAAGGATAGCGTCCTCCATAAGAGATTCAGCGATTTAACGCTTTGCTTATAACCTGTTCGGGTTTTGAGCAATTGGGTAACCGCGTGAAGACCTCGATTAAACAATTAGTGCTGGCCACTTCATTTTTCCTGTTTACCCAACACTCTTCTAGTGCTGCTGAATTTGAGGTTAAAGGGGTTAATAAAACTCTCACCGAAAATGTAGAATTATATTTAGAACCTTTAGCCGATGTTCCTGCATCACAGCTATCGAAAACGAAGCTATCTAAACGTATTCAAGATGCACTCAACCCTTATGGTTATTATCACCCACAGCTCGATATCGACCTCAATGATTCTGATAACGTGATCATTAACATCGATTCTGGTCCTGTCATGCGCATCGCAGAATCGATAGTAAAAATAACAGGTGAAGCTAGCCTAGATGCGGAGTTCATCAATATACTCAATCAAAGCAAGTTAGGCTCAGGTTTAACTTTGTCTCACCAAGAATATGACCAAACTAAGCGTGCGATTTTCTCTTTAGCAAAGCGGAAAGGTTATTTTGACGGCAGGTTTATCGAGTCAAAGATTGAAGTTATTCCTAGCGAGAACATCGCGAATATACACTTGTATTTTGCAAGTGGTCCACGCTACAAGTTCGGTTCTATAAGTATTCCTGATGATGGGGTTGACCCTACTCGTATCGAGAAAATACCCACCTTTAAAAAAGGTGATGACTTTGACACCATCAAGTTAGGTGAACTGCAATCTGATTTGTCAGACACTCAATGGTTTCGAAGTGTCATCGTACATGGTGACTTTGACAAACTTGATGACAACCTAGAAGTTCCAATTGAAATCATTGCCGAGCCAAGTTCTCGAAATATCGTGCAGGTCGGTGGCGGCTATTCTACAGATCTCGGTTTACGCGCCTCTCTCAGTTGGTCAAAGCCTTGGTATAACCGGAGAGGCCACAGCTTTGAAACACAGACATATTTGTCTGAACAGGAGCAATCACTTCAGTTGGGGTACAAAATCCCCACAGAGAAAGTCACAACGGATTACTTTGGTATTCAGTTTGAATCGAAACGAATTGATCATCGAGACACCAATAGCTTTACAAACGATCTTAAGTTCGAACGTTACTGGCAATTAGACAGTGATTGGCAAAGCACCATTTATGTCAAATACTTGCACGAACAGTACCGTCAGGCGTCTGAGGAAGAGCAATCGCAATTACTGTTACCTGGCATCAGTTTTTCTCAGGTTGATCGTAAAAATGATCAGTTGGAGCTCAATCATCGACACATCTATTCTGTCGAGTATTCTGACCCTAGTCTGTTCTCTGACTCAAGGCTGTTGCGGTTGGAAGGAAACAGTGTCCTTTCATGGGATATTAGTGACAGGCAGAAGCTCCATTTCCGCTCCAACGTAGGCATCAACATTGCCAAATCATTATCTGATGTGCCGTCGTCACTGCGGTATTTTGCTGGTGGCGATGGAAACCTGCGAGGTTATGGTTACGAATCTATCTCCCCTAGAGACGAGAATGGTGAACTAACGGGGGCACGTTATATGTTAACTGCTGGGCTCGAATATCAGCATCAAGTCTATCGTTCAATTTGGTTGGGCGCATTTCTTGATGTGGGTGATGCATTTGATCAACAAGCGGATTGGAAGCGTGGGACGGGCGTGAGTTTGATTTGGAACTCACAGTTAATGCCAGTTAAGCTCGATTTTGCTTACGGCTTAGATGCGCCTGAAGGCGACGAATTTCGTATTCATTTTTCCTTGGGTACTCAATTCTGATTTTTGTACGCTGTTTATGCACTCGCGAGGATGCGAACCATCTAATAGGATTCAAGTAAATCGAAAGAGCGTAATAACCTTTGTGCTTTAGCAAACACAAAGGTAAAAACAATGAAAAAGCTACGATTCGGTGTATTTGGTAATATGGGCCCTGAAGCAGATGCTCTGTTCCAAGATATCGTCGCCAAGAAAGAAATTGAACACGGCGCACTTAAAGACTAAGACCACATGGCCATGATAGTGGTGAAAAACTCAGATATCCCCGATCGTTCTGAAGTGATTAACGAAGGCGGTACCGATCCTGTGCCTGAACTGATTGAGTCAGCGTGCATTTTAAAACATGCCAATGTTCAGTTTGGCGTAATGACCTGTAACACCGCTCATTACTTTAGACCTGAGGTTCAAAAGCACACCAACGTTTATATCGTCGACATGCTTCAAACCACCGTTGATCAAATCAAAGAGCAGAACTCTGAATCTGTTGTTGGTATTTTATGTACCAACGGCACATACAATTCGGGAATCTATGATCGTTACCTAACGGACGCGAATCTGGTGTTCGTTAAGCCAGATTCCTTTGAGCAAGAGCATAACGTGCATAGTGCTATCTATGGTGAAGTAACCGGTGAGATGACAGAGTGTGGACAAGCAATCCGAGAAACCAACGGGATCAAAGCGGGCGAGTTTGAGCGTAATGCCGCACTGCTTGCTGTAGCGATTCAATCCATCGTAGAGAAGGGCGTTGATACGGTTATTTGGGGATGCACGGAACTTCCTTTGGTTAGAAAGCAACTTGAAACGGCATTTCCAACAGTCACTTCTATTGATCCTATGGAAGCGGTAGCTGAGCGTGTCGTTGATATTTACCGTCTCGCTGAGCAATATGTGGAGCGTGGACATGTGGATTACAACATTAATGATGTTAATTCGATCTTCACAACGCTTGATATGGTGAACTACGTAGCCCAAAGAGCGATGACCTACCGTCTATAAGCTCAGATACGTGTATTTGAAACATGAAAAAGCCGCGAATTACGCGGCTTTTTTACATTTGGACTGGAGAAAATTAAGATTCGAAGCTGAACACTTAAAGCTCGAACTCGCCATTCATTTTTCGAAATAACCAATCAGGTACCTTGTTCCATGAACTGTAGTTCGGGTTCTTAGTATGGATTTGTTCCTCTGAAGCCCAGATGGTGTCACCTGATTGTTCTCGCGACACAGCCCAGAACAACTCCTCTTTCTGACGTGTTAAGTAGTGTGTCACTTGCTTCGCAAACTCTTCACTGTCAACCAACACCCCAAACTCAACGTTGAGAAAGTCTGATCTTGGATCGAAGTTAGAAGAGCCAATATAGGTGACACGCTCATCTAAAATTACTGTCTTGTTGTGGTAGTAGGTATCAACATGAAAGTAGTGATCATCATTGATCGCTTGGCTTTTGTACTCATAGATACTTACGCCCTTGTCGAGTAGAGTCTCACGGTGTTTTTCGTAATACGCAGGCACAAAGCCCGAATCATTAGAAGCCGATGAATTCGTCAGTAAGGTGACTTCGGCTTCGCTCTCTCTAAGTGCATCGACGAATACAAACTTGTTATCGCTTGGCACCATATAAGGCGTAGAAATAATAACCTTAGAAGGTGTCGGTACTTTTTGCTTCATCAAGTGTTCAATACGTTGGCGAAAGTAGGGCTTGTTGTCATTGAGTTTCTCCAGTGAGTCAAATACCGGCGTGACAGAGGCTGAAATGAACTTCGGTTGGTTTAAGCTCTTTATCTGCCTTTCGACTTCAGACGTGATCAATGCTTGATTCTTTTCACCTTTGTTCAACGCTTTGGTGAACGCTTGGTATTGCTCTTTCTCTTTCTCTTTGATTTTAATGCGTTCTTGAATTGGCACTACATGCTCACTGTTCCACAACGCTTGGTAGTTTCGGTCGAAAGCAGCAATCACGTCGCCTTTAAACAGCACATCCATATCAAAGAAGTTGGCACTTTCGCTGTAGCCAAAGTAGTCATCACCGATGTTGCGCCCACCGAGGATCATCGATTGGTGATCAACGTTAAAGTATTTCTCATGCAGTCGATTATCTAACTGTTTTTGATGAGTAGAGAAGTTGAGCGCACGACCAATCCAGCCAGCTTTACGTGACTCAAAAGGGTTGAACAGTCGAATCTCAATATTGGCGTGTGAGTCCAACTCCGCAAGCCATTTGTCATTGAATACCAACAAGTCATCCAGTGTGAGGCGCACGGCCACATCGCGATCAGCGGCGTGTTTTAGCTCGTTTAACAGCATCAAACCCAGAGTGTCGTTTTCCCAAGAGAAGTAGGTCATATCTACGGAATGTTGGGCTTGGCGAACCAGATCAATGCGGCGAGCAAAGGCTTCAGGCGCACTAGGGATCAAATAGACTTGAGCTTGATGTTCTGTGCTTTGCCAGTTAGCTTCGAAGTCGGGTTCAACATCGGGGTAAGGTTGGGCGCAGCCAGTAACTAAGATCGACAAAAATAGCACCATCAGCGCGTGAATACGTGTGAAGTACATTGTGATGTTCCGTAAAAATAGGGTAGAGGTGACAATGGCCAGATAACTGGCCATTGTGTGAGTGATTGATGATTAAGCGTTAGTTCTGATTAGGAATTTCGTAATCAGGCATGTATTTTAAGGTAAGTTCAAGATCATTTAAGCCTTGAAGTCTGCCGTTAAGCATATTGCCATGTGCAGCTCCGTTGAATCGAGCGTCCCAATTGTCTTCAATGATGATTTGACCATCACCATCGACGAACATTACGTTATCTTGTTGCTGGCTGTACTCATAGTCTGTAAACAGATTGTCGCTGAACCATAGGCGAGACATGTCGTTCATCAGAGCTTGGTCTTTTGAACTTAGGCTCACTTCTGAACCGTCTAGTTTATACGGTTTGTTGAAAATAAACGGCAGTTCTGAACCACCACAAGCACCGGAGATACAAGCAAACGTTTTTAGCAGGTCACCGATATCTAAATCGCCATCTTCACCTTGAGTATTGTATGTCCAAACGTTGAAGCTAGGCTTGAACGCAAAATGGTACATTGAAACTGGCGCGTATACGTCTGCATTTTCAGTTGAACGAATCGCTTGGTTACGTGCTGGCGCTTGGAATAGCATGTCATTCATCAGCATTTTGAACTCAGTCATGTTCTGTGTTGCACCACCCAGTTCATTTTCCAACTCAGGCTTGTAGTCTGCAAGTTCCAGTAATTCGTTGTTCATGTCAGAGTTACCTAGGCCAAAAAATAGCTTGGTCACGGCTTCATATGCGGTGGATGGTAGTAAATTCAGCACATCACCGAGTTCAATCTGCGCTTGAACTTCTTCAGCAGACATTGCTGACACCATATCGATAATGCGTTGCTTATTGCCATCAAGTTGCAGCCATACCGCGAGTTCTAAACCTTGATTGTTTTCGCTTAGCGATTCAAAAGTACCGCTGTCTACATCTTCCTTTAATAGCTCCAAAATGGTCGGAATTAAGAATGTAAGACTAGGCAGCATAGCCATCGTGTCCGCATCTTTTTCATTGTTACCAATGACGGTTGGTACTGAAAGGTTATCCAGCGCAGGTTGTGAGATCAGATGGTAGCCAAGATCCTTTCCAATAAGTTTTGATTTATATTCGACATAGGGTGCGAAAGGTAACAAATTTGTCATTGGCGTATTATTGTCTGCTCTTAATACTGGGATTTCGTTCTGTAACGTTAATACGCTGTCGACAACCCAATCTAATGTCTTATTAATAGGGTTGAGTAATACCTTATCCTGTGCATCCATAATCACACTCAGAGGTAGATCTTTTTGTAGTTCAATGTAGTTGTCTACACAAACGGTAGTATCCACTTGATCAGGCATCCCATCGACAATCGGCTTTAATATATCGCTGATATCATCAGGTAGTATCCCTAGTGACATTATTAAATTTAGAGTCTTCTTGATTCCGTTCTCATCAGTCTCTATTTCGGAAACACCAGTCGCTTCACAAATAGAAGTACTATTTGTTTCTGCTGAATCATAACTTTGATATTCAAAACCATACGCATTACTTTGCATTATTGAACGTTTGAAGTAACCATTGTCACCGGCGATTGGCTCTTTACTATCGGTTTGTTGAAGTATGCCAACCGACATTGCTCCCGAACCTTGGCCCATCAAAGTGACGTTTCCAGCATTACCACCAAACTTATCAATATTCTGGTTAACCCACTGCATCGCACGCTTTTGGTCACCAATGCCAAAGTTGCCACCTTCTTTGAAGTCTCCACCGTCGACCCACTGTTTGCCCAACAAGCCTAAACGGTAGTTAAATGTCACGTAAATGAACGGGTTACCTTCATCCGCGCCTTGCGCTACAACCGTATCACCTTGGATGAGCGGCTCTGCACCAGAACCGTATTCGAAATCACCACCGTGAATGAATACATAAACCGGTAGTTCTGCGTCAGCATCTACGCCTACTGGACGCCAAATGTTCAGATTCAAACAGTCTTCAGATGTGTTCTGTGAAACGGTCTTCAATTGAGGACAAGCATCACCAAACGACGTTGCTTCAACAATGCCTTCTGAATTGATCAGTTCAGTTAAATCGACAGGATTGCTGTGTTCAAAACGCTCTGCATCGGCAAACTTAATGCCTTTAAAAGACTCAACAGAAGCCAGTTTGTCGTCTTCGGTATTAGACGTAATCACCAGCTCTTCTTTAGACGCTGTGATCATCGCGTCGCCGATTTGAGTAGTAAACGTTTCAGCAGGGGCAGGTACGAGAGGTTCAGGTTTGTCTGGCATTGGAACCGTTGGTTCAACGTCTGTGTCACAACCAGCAAGAGCGGCCGCAATAGCGAGCGCGATGAGAGAACGATATGCAATAGTCATAAAAAAGGTGTCCACAATAAAATTTGGTAAAGTAACGAACAGCGCATCGATACCGTCAAACCTGTCCTTCCATCAGGTGATTCGCTCCATCATTGGTGCGTTTGACGTGGTTGTTTATTTCACTTGCTCTCTGTTGAAAACAAGGGGGCGCAATGTCGTTGGTATGATGTCGGCGCAAGTAAACGTGAGATTTACACCGATATCAGAGTTCAATGAGCTAAGAGCTTATTAGGTCTAGAAGATCAAACGTTCTAGAAGCGATAGCCAAGGTTCAATGTCACAGCCGAACGAGTTTCACCTTTGTTGTACAACACGGTCATGTTGTAATGCTTGCCAATCTGTTTGTTGACTCCGGTTAAAAATGCCCACTGGTTAATGTCGACACCAACGTCGTAATCAAACTCAATATCGTCTGTCTTTACAGTACCTTGCATACGTGAATCTAAACCTTGGTATTCAGCACCAACGAAGAATTGAGCGCGATAATCAACTAATTGGTAGCCCAACATTGGCTGAATCGTGACAATGCCGTCACCCCAATCATCCATCCCTTTCAGACGGGTTTGTGAATAGGTGCCGGTCAGTGATGCAAAGAACTCTTTGTAACCAACAGATAGTGTTGTACCCGCACCGCGTAAGTCATATTCGAGATGCAGTGGTACATTTAAACGCCCACTGTTACACAGTGCTGATACGCCCTCGCACAGTTTGTCACCTAGACCAGGTAGTTTGTTATTGAGTTTATCTTGTAGATATTCTCCCGCAGCGCCGGTGTAAGAGGCATCAACATTCGCGTCAACGTTTACCTTTCCTACATATCCGAATACATTCCAGAACGGCAGAATATTCACATCACCACGTATTGAAAGACTTTCTGCTTTAACCGTTGCAACGCTATCTTCAGGGTCGAACAGGTCATTCAAGCGCACACCGCCAATCACGTAATCGGTCATAGGAAGGTTCATGTCTTGATTGCGATAAGCAACTGAAACACCGAATGGTAATGGCAAATCGATACCTTGACGACGCACCATGTCACCCATTAAAGGGAATACTCGATCTAACTTAACACTCGCTTCTTGCATACGAGGATCTGAAACTTCTTTTAGACGCTCTTCATGCAGGACATTAACGCCGTTGTCGTCTTCATAAATTGCGACGGGTTCAGTTACAGCGCTCATGGTCATCGGTTTCGTTTTAGACGTACCCTCGATGTTAGTTGTCTTACGTTCAATAACGACTTTACCAGAGTCTAACGTTTGGAAATCAATCACTTGGTAATAGGTATCGACTTTTGACTTACCAAGATTAAATGGCTTGTCGTTGGTGATTACCATGCGTTTTGGTGTGCCGCCTACAAGTTCAATATCAACATTCAAGAAACGGAAATAGGCGATGTCTTGTGGTAAGCCGTATTTCGAATAGTTGAAGCTAATGGTCACGTCGCCGTTGTCTTTTTCATTGACTTTCACTGACGATGGATCGAAGCTTTCTGCATAATTTCTTAGTCGATACTCAGTGCGCGTAAACTCTTCAATTTCATCGATCAGTTTTTCGTTTTCATCCAGCTCTTGCGGGTTGTATTTGACGCGCAGGTCGATGTTGCCTTTGCTGTCTGTGTTTTTTATCAGATAGACGCTTGAGTCACGAACCTCATCGCCAATTTGTATGGTTCGATGTGCGTGTTCAACTAGGTGTTCGCCCTGTACGAGCGAACTGATTGCTAGCTTTGGTAAATCATGACTGATGCCATATTTGTCAAATAGTGCTCGACCCTTTTCCATAACTTCGCTGTAAGTATTGGTTTCTGCCGCAGACGCAAAATTGGGGGTGGTAAGTAATAGGGCGCTCGCTAACACAGAAAGAGTATGGGTCTTACAAGCGCTGGTGCGTATTTCAAAAAAACTCATGACGGTTTCCACGCTGAGTGGCCTCAAACCTTCGAGACTCAAACAGTCGATGTAATACTGAACGTCGTGTTCAGTTGTTATGTATTTATCCGTTAGGATTGCTAGTGTGAATGTCGCGACTAAAAATGCATTGCGTCAATCAATGAGAGGATTTTAAGAGGAGGTGGCAGATCGCGTTAATCGCTTTTGATGGACGCTATCCTCACTTAGTAATAATTAGCGTTAATCAATTGATTTATAATGATTTTCAATAGATAAAAAAACGGCCTGTGAAGTAAAAATACTTGGCAGACCGTTTTGTTGTGAGTTGTTAAGCGCATTTAGTTCTAAGCAGTTACCCTCACTCTAAATAGATCAGTAAACAACTTCGCTATCATCAGAATAATCAAAATGTTTACGAGCATCAAAAGTGGCGTTTCAATTCCATAAACAGGTGTGAGGTTGAGCGCACCAGATGTGAGAACAACTAATAAGTTAATACCCAATATTCGGTGTACCATGAGCTTAGGTGTCGCGAACACTTTCCATATCACCATAATGTTAAGGAAGTAGAATAGTCCCAGCTCCCATAGTTCTGTCATTAATGGCATCACAAAGATGTATTGCAACAGAACCACCGACCCTGTACCCAACACACCATAAAAAGCGTCCTTAATAACGCTTGGTGGCATGGTCGGCACCATAGAAGAGAATACACCGGCTAACATAGGAAATATGAAACCACCTGGAACTGGAAGATAAATCCAAACCAACAGCGATGTGATAAACATCGACACGCCTTGCAGCACTTTGCGCCCATCTTCATTCAAATGTTCAACAAACGTGCGATGTGCATGATGCCAAGACACGTCTTTATGATCACCTATGACATTGAGTTCACCCTCAACAAGAGATTGTTCTGGTGTTAATACATCGAACGTCTTCAAGTTGTGAGTAAGAACTGCCCATTGGATATCTAAGTCTGATTCGCTGTTACTTTGTTTGAGTAATGTATCTTGGATATGTGCCATTTCATCGATACGCAAGCGCCATGTTTGGATGTTCTCTTTAAGGTGGTAGCTTCCGGTCAGTGGCAGATCTAAAAGTTGATACAGCTTATCAATATTCGCGGTGTTGCTTTCAAGTGCGGCAATGTCGATGTTGTCTGTTTTTTCCATCGCATCTAACAACGCTTGTTTACTGGTTTCGAAACGTTGTACAAAGTTGAGTTCAGTATTCACAGGCCACACGATGCGATACACAATAGAGAACACAACAACACCTAATAGTGTTTCTTGAAGTCTAAGTACAGCAAAGTGAAAGGTGGTTTGGTTATCAAACCCGCCCATACAAGCAACAATCGAACACACGGTAAATCCTATTGAAAAGATGTAGCCGTATTTCTCGTCACTAGACATGAAAATACAAGTGCCTAAGAACACGGTAAGAAATGTTAGAAACAAAAATCGATCTTGTGAAAACATCGCAATGAGGAAAAAGGCATAACCGGTCCCTAACAAGGTTCCCATTAACCGGTTATGGCCTTTGTTTATTGAATGGGCGAAGCTCTCGTTCAATGCCATCACTGCGACGGCTATCGCAGCCCAATACGGTTTTTCCCAACCAAACCACAACGCTAGGCAGATTGCGATAACGATAGAGAGTGCGACTTTAATCGCGTCTTTAGTCGATGCAGTGAACATAAGAATCACCTAGCTATTTTTGATTATTTTGATCGAGGCAGTCATACCAACACGCAGTTGTACGTCTTCTGGTATTTTGTCTAACTTCACTTTGATAGGGATGCGTTGAGCTAGGCGTATCCATTGGAAGTTTGGATTCACGTTTGGCAATAAATCATTACCTGTGCTGCCGTCTTGCTTCGCGATACCAAAACCAATACTTTTGATATGTCCTTCTAGCTGAACATTGTTGTGCATCATTAAGGTCACATAAGCAGTGTCCTGAGCATCGACACCGACTAAATCAGTCTCTTTGAAATAACCTTCAATCCAGAAGCTATCTTCATCAATTAGCGCAACCACAGGTGAATTCGCGACAACTTGAGAGCCAACACGTAGGTTCAGATTGGTGATATAGCCGTTAGTAGGCGCATATACCTTGGTGTACTCAAGGTTGAGATGTGCTTCTTCTACGTTCGCTTTTGCCAGTTCGACATTTGCGGCGCTGGTTTCTACCGCGTTGTTCAAGTTGTTTAGTGTCAGCACGGGCACGGCACCGGGCGTTCTTTTCTCTAAATTCAACGCGCGTTGCTCTTCGTTTTTGGCTTTGGCGAGTAGGGCAAATGCTTGTTTTTGAGTCGCAAGTGCTTTTCTGTAGGTCGCCTTGTAAATACTCGGATCGATCTCAAAAAGAAGATCGCCTTTTTTTACCTTCGAGTTGTCTTCGACATGCACTTCAATGACTTGACCCGTGACTCGAGGTGTAATCGAGACGATATAAGCGCTGACTTGTCCGTCTCTGGTCCATGGGTTACTTGAGTACGACTGGTAATAGCTATAAACCACAGTTCCCGCAGCAGCCAATAATAAAAGTGTGATGAGATAACGTTTGATCACAGTAAGTGCCTCAAAAAATGGTAATAAAATGGCCGATAGCGCCAGTAAAAATCACGATCAAGCTCAGTTCTGCTATTGCAGGAAAGGCGACGTACTTATGAAGGCCAAACCGTGTCGCGATTGACCCTGTTAGCATTGTCAGTATGTAAGCCAGTGCGATAACCAATAACAGCGGTGGGAAGTAGACTTCATCCCACACAAGCTCATGCGGCATGGTATTCATGGTTCTGTTCTCTATTTGTTTGATGAATGCAACGGTAACGGAGTTCGATTTATTGTGATAATCGCTTATAGAGGATCGTACCCATCAAAATCCAACTTTATTCGGTGATTATGCCAACTGCCTCTTTGTTGAGAGCCGTAAGCCAGTAAAACAACGGTAGGTAGGTTGTCGTTCTTGAAGTGGAAACACTTAATTGAAATTGATTTCGAAAATCATCTACTTTTGCCGGTTTAAGATAAATC